>JBLMYC010000119.1:0-8322 GCA_050258075.1 Acidobacteriota bacterium | reverse complement strand
CTCTTCGCGACCGTGGTATCGGGCGGCACGCCGCTGCCGGAGGCGACGTAATCAAGCCCGCTGAATGATGTCACCACCGATGACTGACCCGCACGCAAGCGCAAGCCGGGCGGATCCGTATGTTGCGCTCCGGGAGTAGCCGAAGACGCCAGTGGCAGGACTTGGTCGGCTCGCGGCGCGTTGGGATCTGATGCGGCTAAGGTCTGTAGAAGTTGGTGCTCCTCTTCTGACACGGCATAGAGATCTTGCGTTACGGCGGGTGGAGTCCCTTGCACGACTGCGGCGCTGGTCGGTGGGTAAGGGAGCGCTTGGCGCTTCTCAATAGGTGTCTGCTCAACAGCGGCGCTAAGGGTGGTAGCAGAAAGCAGGGTGCAGCCCAACAGCCCAAGCCCTCGACGACTCCGTCCCATCAGTAGCTCCTTTCTCTTGCCGAAAGGGCAACCTCGCGCCGCCTCGGAACATCCGACTGCGCGATGGCGGCGCCAGGAACCGGTCGGCGACAGTAGTAGTCGATACACTCCTCATCCGGCTGGAGATCGTTTTCAGGAAGGTGGCAGCACCCCGTCCGGGCCGCCGGGTCGGACGGGGTGGAGGGGCGGCTCGCCTCTCTGGAACAGCGTCAGCTCCCAGTGGTCGTCCTCGGGGTCGTGACGCAGGACGTAGAGATCGCCGTCGTCGCCACGCACCTTGAAGTAGCGATGGTCGGGGGAGAGCCAGCGGTCGATCTCCTCGACCACCTCGATCGCCCGCTCGCCGATCCAGAAGCGCCGCGGGCTCTCCTCGCCGCGGTGCCCGGCGTAGCACTCCACACGTAGCGACAGGGCAGCAAGCATCCGTCCCAGGATACGCCGGTCGGCGGGCGCGGGTGGTCTCCGCAGATCCTTCCCGCCCCGCGGGGTGGGTCGCGATCGCGCCCTTCGGGTGGCGCGAGGGGCCTCGCCAATTCGTACCCTGCAGTTGAAATTTGACTCTCTGGTCAAGTCGCGGAGGGCGATCGGGAATGACCCAGCGGGACCTGCGGCGCAGCCGGCGCATCGACGCGATCCTCGAGAGCGCGGTCGCTGCGTTCCGCGAGAACGGCTACCACGGCACGCCGATGGAGGCGATCGCCGACCGCCTGCTGCTGACCAAGGGCAGCCTGTACTACTACTTCCGCGACAAGGAAGAGATCCTGTTCGCGGTCCACCAGCGCGCTCTGGACCGTCTGTTCGAGGAGCTCGAGCGCGCCGAGGCGGCCGGCGGCTGCCCGTGCGCGCGCCTCGAGCGGCTGGTGGCGGCGCACGTGCGCATCATGGTCGAGGGCTTCCACGGCACCGCCCTGGCGCTCGACTTCGGCGCCCTCTCGGCGGAGCGGCTGGCCGAGGTGGTGAAGCGCCGCGATCGCTACGAGCGGGCGCTGCGCGGTCTGGTGCGGCAGGGCGTGCGCGAAGGCTGCCTGCGACCGGTCGATCCGCGTCTCGCCGGCTTCGCTCTCCTCGGCGCCATCAACTGGATCGCCCGCTGGTACCGGCCCGACGGCCCGATCGGCGCCGACGAGCTGTCGCGTTCCCTCCTCGACGTCTTCTTCTCCGGCCTCAGGGCGGCCCCGCCGACGCACGCGGTTGCCGCCGGCAGCCGTTCCCCCAAAACACGGAGGCAGGCATGAGCAGCCCATTCGCGCCGCGCTCGGCGGACTCGTTCGCTTTCCGCGAGGTCATCTACGAGAAGGACGCCCCGATTCCCGGCGTCGCCCGCATCACCATCAACCGGCCGCAGAACTACAACGCCTACTCGACAACGGCGCTCGCCGAGCTCGCCACCGCGTTCCGTGACGCCGCGTTCGACGATCGGGTCGGGGTCATCGTGTACACCGGTGCCGGCGATCGCGCCTTCTGCACCGGCGGCGACGTGAAGGAGTACGCGCGCGACTACGTCGACAAGCCGCGCCACTACTGGAAGTACATGACGCTGTTCCAGGAGTATCTGGACGCGATCCTCGACTCGGGCAAGCCGGTGGTGGCGCGGTTGAACGGCATGGCGGTCGGCGGCGGCAACGAATCGCAGCTCGCCTGTGACCTGTCGCTCGCCGCCGAGCATGCCGTACTGCGCCAGGTCGGCGTGCACGTCGGCAGTGTCGCGGCGGGCGGCGCCACGCAGTGGCTGCCGCTGGCGATTGGCGACCGCCGGGCGCGCTGGATGCTGATGACTGGCGAGCCGATCCCGGCGGCGCAGGCCGCGGAGTGGGGCCTGGTGTCGCGCGCCGTGCCCAGCGTGCGCCAAGGCGAGCACTGGATCGAGGGCGCTTCGGCGGACGAGATCCAGCGGGCGCTCAAGGGCCAGGACGGCTACCGCATCGACCTAGAGCGGCTCGACCAGGAGGTCGCCGCGCTGTGTCGCAAGCTCCTCGAGAGCTTCCCCGAGTGCATGCGCTACACCAAGGAGCAGGTGAACTTCTTCAAGCACCTGGCCTGGAACCAGACCGTCGGCCACGCGCGCGAGTGGCTGGCGCTGCACTACACGCACTGGGAGCCAGCCGAGGGCATGCAGGCCTTCGCCGAGAAGCGGCCGGTCGACTACGCGAAGCTGCGGCGCGAGGCCGCCGCCGGCGGCTGGAGCGAGACCCTGTGGGGCGGACCGGCGAAGAGCTGCCCGTCCTGTGGCGCCAAGAACCTGCCGGCGCGCTTCGTGCGCTGTGGTGTGTGCGGCGCGGAGCTCGGAAAGTGATGGTTGAGCGACCGCTCTCGCCGAGCGCGCCGCTCGCCGGCGACGTGGCGCTGGTGACCGGCGGGATGCGCGGCATCGGCCTGGCGATCGCCAACGCCCTGCAGCGCGATGGGGCGACGGTGGCGATCGTCGATCGCGACGCGCGCGAGGGAACGATGTCACCGCTCGAGGGCGCCCTCCTGCTCGAGCGCGAGGTCAGCGACTTCGCCGGCGCCGCGAGCGCCGTCGAGGAAGTAGAGCGTCGGTTGGGAGCGCTCTCGATCGTCGTCCCCAACGCCGGCATCAGCCGCGACTCCGCCTCGTGGCGGATGAACGAGGCGGCGTGGCGGGAGGTCCTCGACGTGAACTTGACCGGCGCCTTCGCGTACGCCCAGGCCGGCGCCCTTCGCATGCGCGAGCACGGCCGCGGCTCAATCGTGTTCGTCTCGTCGATCAACGGGCTGCGCGGCAAGTTCGGGCTCGCCAACTACTCGGCGTCGAAAGCGGGGCTGATCGGCCTCACCCGCACTCTCGCCCGCGAGCTGGGCCCGAAGGGCATCCGGGTGAACGCGGTCGCTCCGGGCTACATCCTGACCGAGCTCACCGGCAAGCTCGATCCCGAGTTCATCGAGCGGGCCCGCCAGGAGTCGGCGCTGGGTCGCCTGGGGTTGCCCGAGGACGTGGCCGAGCTGGTGGCGTTCCTGGTCTCGCCGCGCGCCCGCCACGTGACCGGCGAAGTGGTGCGCGTCGACGGCGGCCAGCTCGCCTGACGGGGGATGACCATGGTACGGATTCGACAGTGGGAGATGCGGGCCGCGAACCAGCCGTTCGCGGCCGCCGAGCGCGAGGTCGGGTCGCCAGGCCCCGGCGAGGTCCTGGTGCGGGTGGCGGCGTGCGGCGTCTGCCACACCGACTTTGGTTTCTGGGCCGGCGAGGTGAAGACCAACCACGCGCTGCCACTGGTGCTCGGGCACGAGATCAGCGGGGTCGTGGAGGAGGCCGGGCCGGGCGCCGAGCGCTGGCGTGGCCAGCCGGTCGTGGTGCCGGCGGTGCTGCCGTGCGGCGAGTGCGACGCCTGCCGGCGCGGCCGCTACGCGCTCTGCCCGCGGCAGATCTTCCCGGGCAACGACATCGACGGGGGCTTCGCCACCCACGTCGTCGTGCCGGCGCGCCATCTGTGCTCGGCGGTGGGCCTGGAGGACCGCCTGCCGCTGCTCTCGGTCGTCGCCGACGCGCTGTCGACTCCGTACGAGGCGATCGCGCGCAGTGGCCTCCGGGCAGGTGATCTCGCGATCTTCGTGGGCGTCGGGGGAGTCGGCGGCTTCGGAGTGCAGATCGCCGCCGCGCTCGGCGCGACGGTGGTCGCGGTCGATCCGGCGGCGGCGCGCCGCGAGCTGGCGCTCCGGCACGGCGCCGCGCTGGGCCTCGATCCCGCGGCGCTCGACGTCCCCGCCCTGCGCAAGGCGGTGCGCGAGTTCGTCAAGCAGCGCGGCCTGCCGGCGGAGGAGTGGAAGCTGTTCGAGACCTCGGGCACGACGCGCGGCCAGGAGACCGCGTTCGCGCTGCTCGGCAAGGGCGCCCATCTCGGGGTGGTGGGCTTCACCGCGCAGTCGACGCCGCTGATGCTGAGCAAGCTGATGGCGCTCGACGCCCGCGCGGTCGGCAACTGGGGTTGCGCGCCGGAGCGCTACCCGGAGATCCTCGACCTGGTGCGGGCCGGTCGGATCGCGATCGAGCCGTTCGTCGAGGTCCATCCACTCTCCGAGATCAACGACGTTTTCCAGGCGATGGCCGAGCACCGGCTGGAGCGGCGCGCCGTGCTGGTGCCGGAGACCGCCGTGGGAGGAGCGCGATGAGCAGCGAACGCAACGCCGCGGTCGAGGCGATCGTCGCCGAGGCCGACCGCCTGTACCGGGACCTCAGCCTGGGCTCCGTGCGCCGCTGGAAGGAGGCGTCGCCGGGCCGCAAAGCCGTGGGCTACATGCCGGTCTACGCCCCGCTCGAGCTGGTGCACGCCGCTGGCATGCTGCCGGTCGGGATCTACGGCGGCGGCGACCAGGTGGAGATCATCCGCGGCGACGCCTGCTTCCAGTCATACATCTGCCACATTCCGCGCTCGACGGTCGAGCTGGCGCTCTCCGGGCGCCTCGACTGCCTGGATGGGATGCTCTTCCCGTCGACCTGCGACGTGATCCGCAACCTGTCGGGCATCTGGCAGCTGCAGCTTCCCGGCGTGTACGTGCGTTACCTCGACGTGCCGCAGGACTACGACTCGGCGGTCGGTGGGCGCTTCTACCTCAACGAGCTGCGCTCGCTGGCTGAGGACCTCGGCCGGCTCTCGGGCCGCGCCATCACCGACCTCGGCCTGCGCGCCTCGATCCACGCCTTCAACGAGAACCGCCAGCGGGTGCAGGAGCTGTACCGCCTGCGCCGCGACAGCCCGGCCAAGGCGCCAACGACCGAGGTCTACCTGCTGCTCCGCGCCGGCTGCGTGTTGCCGGTCGAGGAGCACACCGCGATGCTCGACGCCTATCTCCGGGCGGCGCGGACGAGCGACCGGCCGGCGATGGACAACTGCCGGGTCGTGCTGCGCGGCGGCTTCTGCGAGCAGCCGCCGCTCGGCCTGCTGCGAACCCTCGAGCGCGCCGGCTGCGACATCGTGGACGACGACTTCCTGCTGGTCACGCGCTGGTTCGACGAGGTGCCCGAGGACGGAGATCCGTGGGAGGCGCTGGTCGAGTCGTTCCTGCACCGGAGCGTCGCCACCTCGAGCCGCTACATCGGCGAGGAGGAGAAGGGCGCGGCGCTGATCGAGGCGGTGCGCGCGACGAACGCCGAGGGAGTGATCTTCGCCGCGGCGTCGTTCTGCGATCCGGCCCTGCTCGATCAGCCGATGCTGGTCGCGGCGCTCGATCGGGTCGGCATCGCGCACACCGAGTTCAAGTACGCCGAGGACACAGGGCAGTTCCAGGCGATCCGCGAGCAGGCGGGAACGTTCGCAGACTCCATCAAGCTATGGGCGTAAGGGGCCGGGGCACGGCGATCCGCTCGCGCGAGCCGCGGTTCCCCTCATCGCCAGGGACGCTCCGGGCGAACGAGGAGGGAGCCAGCACGGAGAGACCTCGTTCGCCCTGCGCACTGATCGGAGCGGCTCTTCGGACCACGCCTCGCGCGAGCGGATCGCCGCGCCCCGCGCATGGGGCAACCGCGGCTCGTGTCGCAAGGTCGTCGAGCCCCTGTTCTCCTACCCAGAAACCACGCTGGAGCTAAGAAGATGGCCGACGTCCAGAAAGAACCCTCGATGGTGCAGCAGAAGGACATGATCGCCGGTCACTTCTCGCGCCTGGCGAAGGCGAAGGAGAAGGGCGAGGCGGTCGTCTACACGTTCGTGCCCGGCAACCTGACCGAGCTGATCGAGGCCTTCGGCGCGGTGCCGCTGCTGCCGGAGATCAACGCGCTGCAGTCCGGCATGCGCCGCAAGTCGGGCGAGTACATCCTCAAGGCGGAGAAGGCCGGGCACTCGGAGGACGTCTGCACGTACGTGAAGTGCGACATCGGCATGGCGATGTCGGGCAACGTCGGGCCGACCGGCGACGTGCTGCCGGAGCCCGATCTGCTGCTCCTCTCCTACACCGGCTGCTTCACGTTCATGAAGTGGTTCGAGCTGCTCCGGGAGCGCTACAAGTGCCCGGTGGTGATGCTCCACGTGCCGTATCAGGGTGACGGCGAGGCGACGCCGGCGATGGTCGAGTACATCGTCGCCCAGCTGCGCTCGAAAGTTGTGCCGGCGCTCGAGCAGGCGACCGGCAGGAAGCTCGACGAGGCGGAGCTCTCGCGGCGCCTGGCGCTCTCGGCGAAGGCCGAGGACGACCTCGTGTGGGTCCTGCAGTCGGCCAGGCGGCGGCCATCGCCGATCGACGCCTACTTCGGCGGCGTGTACTACATCGGGCCGATCTTCAGCGCCTTCCGCGGCACCGAGGAGGGCCTCGAGTACTACCGCCTGCTGCGTCAGGAGGTCGAGGAGCGCCTGGCCGCCGGGCTCGGCCCGATCACGCCTGACGGACCGTTCGGCGACGAGCGCTTCCGGCTGGTGGTCGAGGGGCCGCCCAACTGGACCTCTTTCCGCGAGTTCTGGAAGATGTTCTACGACGAGGGCGCCGTGGTGGTGGCCTCGACCTACACCAAGGTCGGAGGCCTGTACGACACCGGCTTCCGCCACGATCCCAAGGACCCCTTCGCGACCCTGGCGCGCTACTGCCTGGGCTGCTACACCAACCTCAGCCTGCCGAAGCGGGTCGAGCTGATCGAGCGCTACGTGCGTGAGTACGAGGCGGACGGCTTCCTGATCAACTCCGTGAAGTCGTGCAACTCGTTCTCGGCCGGGCAGCTGGTGATGCTGCGCGAGCTCGAGAAGCGGCTCGGCGTGCCGGGCGGCTTCGTCGAGTCCGATCTCGTCGACCCGCGCTACTTCTCGGCCGCCAACATCAAGAACCGACTGGAGTCCTATCTCCAGATGCTCGCCCAGCGGCGGCAGGGCTCAGCGGAGGTGGCATGAAGATCTACGTCGGCATCGACCTCGGCTCGACCACCACCAAGGCGGTGGTCCTGACCGAGGGCGAGGAGATCCTGGCACGCGGCATCACCAACAGCCGCAACAACTACGACGTGGCCTGCGCGCTGGCGCACTCGGAAGCGATCACCAACGCCCGCTTCGCGCTGCTGCGGCGACGGATCGCCGCCACCCCCTACCTCGCGGCCGCCGGCGAGCGCCTGGTGGCTCGGCTGTGGAGCGCTTTCCGGCGCGAGCAGCACGAGCGCCAGCTCGACGGGCTGCAGGCGGCGTGCGAGCGGGTCGCGGCGGACGAGAGCGAGCGCGCCGCTCTCGCCGAGGTCTTCACGGGCATGCGAGGGATGACCGTCGATCTCTTTGCCGACGACGGGAGCGAGAACGCCAACAGCAGCGATTTCTTCCGCGATCTCGCCTCGAGCCAGTACCTGCGCTTGGCGGAGGCGGTCGGCAAAGCCGGCCGGGTGCGCTTCGACCGGCTGATGGGGGTGTTCGACAAGTCGATTCACGTGGTCGAGAACGCGCCGCCCGACCTGACGTTCGAGAGCAACATCCGCGCCGCACTCGACCGCGCCCTGGAGCGCGGTCTGGCGGACCTCCTGGGCGGCGCCGCCGAGGAGGATGCGGCGCGCTCCGGCGTGGTCGCGTGCGTCGAGGCGGCAACCGCGACCCAGCTCGAGGAGGTCTCCTCGGTCGGCACCGGCTATGGGCGCGTGCGCCTGCCGTTCCCCAAGGAGCGCATCCGCTCCGAGATCCTCTGCCACGGCCTGGGCGCGCACTACTTCTTCCCGAAGACCGCGACGGTGCTGGATATCGGCGGCCAGGACACCAAGGCGATCCAGGTGGACGAGAGCGGCATCGTGACGTCGTTCCAGATGAACGACCGCTGCGCGGCCGGCTGCGGGCGCTACCTGGGCTACATCGCGGACGAGATGAACCTGGGCCTGCACCAGCTCGGTCCGCTCGCCTGCGAGGCCAAGCGCACCGTGCGCATCAACTCGACCTGCACGGTCTTCGCGGGCGCCGAGCTGCGCGAGCGCCTGTCCCTGGGCGAGAAGCGCGAGGACATCCTG
>JBLMYC010000118.1:0-3481 GCA_050258075.1 Acidobacteriota bacterium | reverse complement strand
AGAGGCGGACGAGGAGCCAGCTCAGCGCGAAGAACGCGAGGGTGATCAGGATGTTGAGGGTGTCTCGCATGGGTACCTCAGAACGTGGCCAGCGCCGACAGCACGAGGAGCGCCGGCGCTGCCGGGTTGGGCGGCTCCGGCGCTCGGGACACCGCGCTCATGCAGCAGAGTTCCGTCAGGCTGAGGGACCAGGCCGCGCTCATACCGGAAGCCAGCCTGGACCTCGCGGACGGAATAAGTCCGTAGCGGGGGCGAAAGAAATCCGAAAGAAGGTGGGGACGCCGCGGCCGTCAGAGCTACGGCGGCCGCGGCGGGAGCTGCTTGGAGGCCGGCTCTACTTTCTTGCCGACCCTGCCATCTTCTCGAAGAACTCGGTCTGACGGTGCTCGAGCTCCTTGTCCGTCAGGTCCTCCTTGTGGGTGGCGATCCACCAGGTGAAGCCGAACGGGTCGACGAAGGCGCCGCAGCGGTCGCCCCAGAACTGGTCGGCGAGCGGCATCACGATCTTCAAGCCGTCCGCCGTGGCGCGCTTCCAGGCCGCGTCGGAGTCCTCGGCGTACACCCAGAGGGTCGTCGGGCAGCCGCCGAGCGCCTTGGGGCCCTTGGCCTCGGCCATCGCGTCGTTCATCATGATGCGCGCATTGCCGATCCGGATGAGGGCATGCGTCACCTTGCCGTCGGGACCGTAGTGGCAGCCGAGCTCCTCGGCGCCGAGCGCCTTCTTGTACCAGTCGATCGCCTGGCGTGCTCCGGAGTCGAAGGTCAACATGGGAGTGATGGACGTGTAGCCCTCGGGGATTGCCTTCTTTGCCTTCGCCATGATGTTTCCTTCCAAGAAGAGGTCATCGATACGAGACCGGACACGCAACCGGCCCCGCGGCCCATTGTGCCTGACCACCGGGGCTGGGGGGTATAGCCACTTCCTGCGAAAACCGGGAACTCTCAGGACTGCGTTTCCCTTTCGAGCGGCTCGGCGATGAAGCGGTAGCCGACCCAGGGCTCGGTCGCGAGGTAGCGTGGGCTGGCCGGGTCCTTCTCGATCTTGCGCCGCAGCGAGCCGACGTGGACGCGCACGGTATCGGTGGTGGTTGCCGGGGCGCCCTTCCAGACCCGCGCCACGATCTGGCGCACGCTGACCGGCCGCCCGGCGCTCGCGGCCAGGAGCTCGAGGATCGCAAACTCGGTCGGGGTCAGACGGACCTCGTGGCCGTCGACCCGGACGAGCCGCCGGTCACGGTCGATCTCGAGGCCCTGGAAGCGCAGCAGCGACTGCCCGCCGGCGCCGTGGCGGCGCAGCTGGGCGCGCACCCGCGCCAGGAGCTCGGCGAGCGAGAACGGCTTGGTCACGTAGTCGTCTGCGCCGAGGTCGAGGGCGCGCACCTTGTCCTCCTCCTCGCCGCGCACCGAGAGCACCAGGATCGGGGTCGAGCCGCGGCGGCGCACGCCTTGGACGACGCTCCAGCCGTCGCCACGCGGCATCGCGAGGTCGGTGATCACGAGGTCCGGCAGGAGCTCGCCGAAGAGCGGCAAGCCCTCCTCGCCGCCCTCCGCCTGTGCCACGTCGTAGCCCGCCGCCTCGAGCTCGCGGGTGAGCCCGAGGCGAATCGCGGCCTCGTCCTCGACGACCAGGACCAGCGGCCGCAGCCGAGTCACGCGGTCTCTCCTTGCCGCAGCGCGCTCACCGGCAGGGTGTCCGCCGGCCGCGCGACCGCCGGCAGGACGAGGCGAGCGATCGTGCCGCCGCCCGGCCGTCGCAGCACCACCAGGCTGCCGCGGTTGGCGTCGGCCAGTCCCCGTGCCACCTCCAGACCGAGGCCGAGCGCTGCCGGCGCGGCAGCGGGCGGTGAAGGCACGGCGTAACGCTCGGCCAGCGCGGGCGGCAGGCCCGGCCCGCGATCGATGACCTCGATCACGACCTGCGCGCCGCCCGGGTCTGGCGCCGCATGGACTTCGATCGGAGTCCCCGGCGGCGACAGGCGCGCCGCGTTCTCGAGCAGGTTGACGACGATCTCGGGGGCGAGCGCCGGGTCGACGTCGAGGTCGGGGCAGTCGGCCGCGATCACGACTTGGACCTCGCGCCCCTCGAGCGCCAGGGTCAGCGCCTCACGCGCCGCGCGCAAGAGCTCGCCGGGCGGAGTCGCCTCGGGGTGAGGGCGGGCGAGGCCGCCCTCGAGGCGGGCGAGCGCCAGCAGGTTGTCGATGCGCCGCGCCAACCGCGAGCGCTCGCGGTCGAGCATCGCGACGTCGACGGTGGGCAGCTCGCGGCGCAGGCGCTCGATCGCCAGCCCCATCGCGGTCAGCGGGCTGCGCAGGTCGTGGGACACGGCGCGCAGGATCGCGGCGCGCAGGGCGTCGCTCTGGCGCAAGGCCTCGGCGCGGGCCGCCGCGGCGAGCAGGCGGTCGCGCTCGATCGCCAGACCGAGCAGCTGACCGGCGGAGCGCAGCAACGCAGGCGAGGCCGTCGTGCCGCGCAGCAGCAGCAGGCCGCGCCGCTCGGCTCCGGCGAGCAGCGGCACGGTTGCGTCGCGGCGGCCGTCGGCGCGCTCGCGGATCGCGGGCTCCCCGGAAGGCAGCGGCGGCAGCTCGCGCTCGAGGCCGGCGGCGTCGCCGGTCGCGGCCAGGGTCTCGCGGCCCTCCGCGCTCCGCGCCAGGATCGCGCCGGCCTCGGCGTCGAGGCGACCGATCGCCAGCGCCAGCGCGCCACGCAGCGCGCCCGGCTCGGGGCCCTCGGTGACGAGATCGAAGCTGATGCCGTAAAGCGTCTCGACTTCGGCCTGCCGCGTGGCGGCGATCGCGGTGCGCTCGCGCAGGGCGCCGATCAGCCGGCTGGCGAAGACCGCGACGGCCAGAAAGCAGGCGAGCGCCACCCAGTTGGCGCGCTCGTAGATCGTCAGGGTGTAGAACGGCGGCAGGAAGAAGTAGTTGAAGGCGAGCGTCGCCAGGATCGCGGCGATCAATGCGGCGCCGAGACGCCGCGTCACCGCGACGGCCAGGACGGCGAGAAGCAGGATGAAGCCGATCGAAGCGGCGTTGAGAGTCGCCAGCCGACCGAGCAGGACGGCGGCGCCGACGGCGCCGACGGCGGCACCGATTTCCGTCAGCGAGCTCCTCCAGCGCGGTGCTCCGCGGACCGGTGTGCGCATGCAGCGATCTTACGCCGCCAGCCCTGCCCGACCCCTCGAGCGCGGCGCGCCGGTCCCCAGGAGGAGCCTGTGTCAGGCCGGGAATAGGGCGCGCCGCCTGGATGTGGACGCCCTGGGTAGAATCGGGTGGTGAACCGAAAACAAGCCGAGGCGCGGGTCGCCAAGCTGCGCGACGAGATCCGCCACCACGATTACCTCTACTACGTCCTCGACCGGTCGGAGATCTCCGACGAGCAGTACGACCGGCTGTACAAGGAGCTGCGCGGGCTCGAGGAGGAGTTCCCCGCGCTGCTGACGCCCGACTCGCCGACCCAGCGGGTCGCCGGAGTGCCGCTCGA
>JBLMYC010000117.1:0-3940 GCA_050258075.1 Acidobacteriota bacterium | reverse complement strand
CCCGCAGGACACTGCGCTGCGCTGCTCCCGCCGCAGCTCGCGGCGCAATCGACGAGCTGCTGCTCGGCGAGGTTCTTCAGGGTGCCTGCCTCGATCGTGTAGGCGCCCTCGATTGCCCCGGTGGTGGCGAACGCCCAGGACAGGCCGCAGCCCGCCGACCCTTGGTTCTTCACCGGAGTCACGGCGCCCTTGCTCCGCCAGTCGACGTCGGCGCCGGCCCGCCACGAGCCCGCGGCGAGGAGCGCCACGAGAAGCAGCGCCGGCTTCACGATCCGCCGACCCTGCGCCATCCACGGCCCGGGGGCGAGCACCGCCAGGCGCTCCGACGTCACGCCGGTCGCGTGTCGCTGGCGCTCGCCCGCCGGCCGCTGGCGGCGGCGCCGAGGACGCCGGCGGCGATGCCGATCGCGATCAGGGTCAGGCCCACCAGCGCCCGCGTGTGATCGTCGGCGGCGTGGTCGAGCGCCTCGTGCCACAGCGCGCGCGGCCCGGCGTCGTGGGGAATGATGAACAGCCCGCTGGCGGTGAGCAGGAAGCCAATCGCCGCCAGGCGCTGCGCCGACGTGGCGCGGTCCGGGCGGCCGGCGTCGCGACCGACCAGGCTGTGGCTGTAGCCGTAGGAGAAGTAGACCGACATGCCGAGCACCAGCCAGCCCACGAACCGCCACCATGAGGCGGGCGGCAGGTAGACCATCAGGAAGACGCAGGACAGGGCGCCCAGGATCGGGATCAGCCAGGGCCCGAGCGGCACCCGGAACGGCCGCTCGCGCTCCGGCTCGCGATAGCGCAGGATGATCACCCCGAGGCACACCAGCACGAACGCGAACAGGGTGCCGATGTTGGTCAGCTCGACGACCTCGTTGATGTTGGCGATCGCCGCGAAGACCGCGACCACGACACCGGTGATGATCGTCGTGATGTGCGGCGTGCGGTAGCGCGGGTGGACCTTCGCGGCCCACTGCGGGAGCAGGCCGTCGCGCGCCATCGAGAAGAAGATGCGCGGCTGGCCGAGCTGGAAGACGACCAGGACCGAGGTGGTGGCGAACACCGCGCCGAGCGAGATGATCAGCGCCGGCCAGTGCATGCCGAGCCCGGAGAACGCGGTGGCGAGCGGCTCGGCGGTGCCGAGCTGGTTCCACGGCAGCATGCCGGTCAGCACCAGCGCCACCGCCATGTAGATGATCGTGCAGATGACCAGGCTCGAGAGGATGGCGATCGGCATGTCGCGTTTGGGATCGCGCGCCTCCTCGGCCGCCGTCGACACGGCGTCGAAGCCGATGTAGGCGAAGAAGATGATCGCTGCCGCCGCCGAGATGCCCTTGAAGCCGTTGGGGGCGAAGGGGTGCCAGTTGGCGGGCTTGACGTAGAAGGCGCCCAGGCCGACGAAGAACACGATGATCACCAGCTTCAGCGCCACCATCGAGGTGTTGAACCAGGCGCTCTCGCGAATGCCGATCACCAGCACATAGGTCACCAGCATCACGATCAGGAAGGCCGGCAGGTTGAAGATGACCGGGATGCCGAGCAGGCGCGGCGCCTGGGCGTGCGCCTGGGCGGAGCGCAGCACCGCGTCGCCGAGCGCGGCGAGGTCGCTGCCCGCCGCCTTCGCCTCGGCGACCTGGCGCACCGCCTGCGCCGCGCTGCGGTAGTCGGTGCCCAGCCAGTCCGGGAAGCCGATGCCCACCGCGCGCAGCAGCTCCTGGAAGTAGCCCGACCAGGAGATCGCCACCGCCACGTTGCCGACCGCGTATTCGATGATCAGGTCCCAGCCGATGATCCAGCCGACCAGCTCGCCGAGCGTCGCGTACGAGTACGTGTAGGCCGAGCCGGAGATCGGCACCATCGAGGCGAACTCGGCGTAGCAGACGGCGGCGAAGCCGCAGGCGATCGCGGTCAGGATGAACGACACGACGAGCGCCGGCCCGGCTCCAGGGTGCTCGCCGCCACCCGCCGCGGCGGTGCCGACGGCCGAGAAGATGCCGGCGCCGATCACCGCCCCGATGCCGAGCATGGTGAGCTGCAGCGGCCCGAGCGAGCGCTTCAGGGCGACCTGCGGCTCCTCGGACGAGGCGATGATCGCGTTCAGCGACTTGCGATGGAAGATGCCTCGAAACATCCCTCCTCCTCCCGTCTCTGCCAAGCGTCGGCGCAGTCTGGCAAAGAGGCCCGGGCAAAGCAAACGCCGCCCCAACGCCGTCTGATAGGGTCGCCGCCTACAGCCATGCGCAGGCCCGCTGCCCGAGAGGAGACGTCGAGCGCCGCCGCGGGCGGCAGCTCGCGCCGAGACTTCGTGTGGCAGGCCGGCATCGGCGCCCTCGGCCTGCTGGTGGCGCCGCGTCTCGGCCGCGCCGCGCCCTGGACGGAGCGCCGGCCGCTGGTCATCGACGCGCTCGGCGGGCTCGGGCGGCCGGGCGAGGAGACCTTCCCGCTCTCCGCCGGGGCGCTCGCGGACGCGGCAGCCTCGGGAGTCGCGGCGATCAACCTGACGGTCGCCGCCAGCCCCGACTACGAGGAGGCGGTGCGCGGCATCGCCCAGGCGCAGGCCGAGGTCGAGCGCCATCGCGACCGCTTGCTCCTGGTGCGCCGCGCCAGCGCGATCGAGGAAGCGCACGCGACCGGCCGGCTGGGCATCATCCTCGGCTTCCAGGACGGCGCCATGATCGGCGACCGCCGCGAGCGGCTGGACGAGTTCCACGGCCTCGGCGTGCGCGTCATCCAGCCGACCTACAATCGCCGCAACGCGATCGGCGACGGCTGCATGGAGCCGGAGAACCACGGCCTGACGCCGTTCGGGCGCACGGTCGTCGAGCGCATGAACGAGCTCGGCATCCTCGTCGATCTCTCCCACTGCGGCCAGGCGACGACCAGGGACGGCATCGCCCTCTCCAAGGTCCCGGTCGCGGTCACCCACGCCGGCTGCGCCGCGGTCGTCGACCACCCGCGCAACAAGCGCGACGCCGAGCTGCGCGCCCTCGCCGAGCGCGGCGGCGTGGTCGGGATCTACTGGATGCCGTACCTGCGTCGCAGCGGCCAGCCGACCTCGGCCGACCTCCTCGCCCATCTCGAACACGCCTTGCAGGTCTGCGGCGAGGACCACGTCGGGATCGGCAGCGACCTGTCGCTGTCGCCGCTCGCGCTGACCCCGGCGGCGCGCGAGGCCCACCGCAAGGATGTCGAGGACCGCAGGCGCCGAGGCATCGCGGCGCCGGGCGAGGACCCCGACGTCTTCCTCTACCTGCCCGACCTCAACTCAGCGCGCCGCGAGCTCGACCTCGCCGAGCTGCTGGCGAAGCGCGGCCATCCAGACCGGGTCATCGAGAAGATCCTGGGCGCGAACTTCCTGCGCCTGTTCCGGGAGACCTGGAAAGCGTGAACCTCGCGAGCGGCTCTCGTCTCGGCCCGTACGAGATCACCGGCCGGCTCGGCGAGGGCGGCATGGGCGAGGTCTATCGGGCACGCGACTCCAGGCTCGGCCGCGAGGTGGCGATCAAGGTGCTGCCGGAGGCCTTTGCCGCCGACGCCGAGCGCCTGTCCCGCTTCGAGCGCGAGGCCAAGCTCCTCGCCAGCCTGAACCATCCGAACATCGCGGCGATCTACGGCCTCGAGGAGTCGGGCTCGACGCACGCCCTGGTCATGGAGCTGGTCGACGGACCGACCCTGGAGGAGCGCCTCCAGCACGGAGCGCTGCCGCTCGCCGAAGCGCTGGCCATCGCGCAGCAGATCGCCGAGGCCCTGGAAGCCGCGCACCAGAAGGGAATCATCCACCGCGACCTCAAGCCGCAGAACGTCAAGCTCTCGGGCGAGGGCGCGGTGAAGGTCCTCGACTTCGGGCTCGCCAAAGCCCTCGACCCCGCGACCCTGCCCGCGCCCGGCCTGGCGGCGAACTCCCCGGCGCTGATGAACTCGCCCACCCTCGCCGCTTCGGGAACCCAGATGGGGG
>JBLMYC010000116.1:0-15294 GCA_050258075.1 Acidobacteriota bacterium | reverse complement strand
GCTGTCGCCCTTGATCCGCAGCTCGGTCTCGAGCAGCCGCCAGGGCAGGAGGCGCAGCTCCTCGGCCCGCCAGCGCGACGCCGCCAGGTAGACGCGGTGCAGGCGGAACGGGTGCAGCCCGGCGAGCGGGTTCGGATGGCCGCCGGGGATCTCGCCCTGGAGCGCCGGCGCGACCGCGCCCTTGAAGCGGTTGTAGCTCGTCTCGCCGCGCGGCAGCCGCAGCAGGTCGAGCAGCCCCCCCACCGCGACGAGCTGCCGGCAGAACCCGGCGAGCAGCGCGAAGAAGGACAACCGGGTCGCGATCGCGTCGTCGGCGCCGCGCAGCAGGCGGGCGGTTCGCTCGAGCGCCTCGTCGGCATGGCCGGCGGCGATCGCGTCGAGGATCTGCCACACGTCCTCCTCGCCGCGATCCTCGACTGAGCGTTCGACGAGCGGGCGCGAGATCCTGCCGCCCGCGGAGAGCTCGGCGAGCTTGCGGTATTCGGCGGCGAAGCGGGCGGTCGAGTCGGCGTGCTGGTCGCCCTGGCGCAGAGTCCGCCGCACCAGCTCGGCGAGCGCGTCGCGCGCTACGGCGACGCCGGTCTGGCGCTCGAGCTCCTCGGCCAGCCGCTCGACGCCCTGCCAGCCGCCGCCGCGCTCGGCCTCGACCGCGCCGACGTCGAGGATCGCCTGGCGCTCGCCGAGCGCCTCGACCAGAGGATGGCTGGCGGCCGCGGAGCTCTCGGCGAGCACCAGCGCGTGACCGCGCGGCAGGCCGCCGGAGAGAATCGCCGCGAGC
This sequence comes from Acidobacteriota bacterium, assembly GCA_050258075.1. Taxonomy (GTDB): domain Bacteria; phylum Acidobacteriota; class Thermoanaerobaculia; order Multivoradales; family JAGPDF01; genus JBLMYC01. Next base: position 14,516 of record JBLMYC010000116.1, on the reverse strand, counting down.
TCGGCGAGGTCGCCCTCGGCGTAGCCCACGAGGCCCTCCTCGCGGGCCGCCCGCAGCAGCCCAGCGAGCCCTTCCTCCAGCTTCTCCGCTTCGCCTTTCGGACGCTTGCGGCCGGCGCGCCGCTTGCGGTACTCCTCGCCGCCCTCCAGCGCCCAGCCTGGCAGCGCCGCGATCGCCGCCGCCGGCTCGCCGGCGAGCGGGTCGACACCGAACAGGCGCAGCGCCTGCAGCAGGCGCGAGGCCGCCGGGCGCTCGCGCGGCCCGAGGCCCGCCGCCGGGAGCGGCAGCGCCTCCGCCGCCTGGTCGACGAGGTCGGCGGCGGCACCGCGCTCGGCGAGCACCGCCGAGTCGACCGCCACGATCACCTTGGCGGGCGCGAACAGCGAGTAGGTGCGCAGATCCTCGAGCAGTGGAGCGAGCCGCGCCGGCCGCCGGTGCACCTCGGCCGCGCAGCCCGCCGGAGCGGCCAGCGCCTCGCCGATGCGCAGCGCCGCGGGCTCGGCGAGCACCAGATCGCCGTGCACCAGGTATACCGGCTGCACTTCGCCGCGCGCGATCGACGCCAGCAGCTTTTCGATCAGAACCATCACGGAGCCATGTCAGGCCGGTCAGAGCCGCGCTGAGCCAGCGGAAACCGGACGACTACGAGCGCTTCAGCTCGACCTGCGGAAACTCGCCGCTCTCGTCGCTGGCGCTCCACATCGGCGCCTCGCGGATGCCGAGCTGCTCCGCGGAGACCTTCTCCTCCTCGAAGTCGAGCTCGATCGAGTTCCAGGTGCCGCAGCTCTCGCAGCGGTCGCGCCAATCGGCGAAGCGCGCGCGGCACGAGCGGCAACGGTACTCGGCCTTGTCGATGCCCAGCTGGCGGACGCAGGCGAGATAGCTCTCCGCCGCCTTGCGCATCTCGCCACGGCGCTCGTGGATGCGCGCCAGCAGGAAGTGATACGTCGGCGAGGCGAGGATCCGCTCGCCGACGCTGTCGAGCATGCGCAGCGCCTCGTCGTGCATCTCGAGCCGGTAGTACAGGCGCCCGAGGAAGAAGCGCGGCAGCACGTCGTTCTTCGACGCCGCGATGATCGAGCGCAGGGTCTCGATCGCCCGCACCGGCTCCGAGCTCTCGATCAGGTGGTCCTCGATGCGCTGCAGGAAGACCGGGCTGCCGGTCGACTCGTATCCCCGCCGCCAGTCGGCGAGCGCCGCCTCTTCGTTGCCGCGCAGAAGCTCGGCTTCGCCGTGCATGATCGCGGCGGGAATGAACATCGGCTCCTTGGCGAGCAGCTCCGCGAAGCGCGCCGCCGCCTCCTCTACCCGGTCGAGCTCGAGCAGACGCACGCCGCGCTGGTACGCGAGCCCGCGTGCCACCCCGCTCTCGGCGGACAGCGCGGCGCCGTCGGCGGCCTCGCGCAACAGGGTCTCGATCGCCTCCTGCTGGCGCACCGCCTCTTCCCAGTCGCGCAGCGCCATCGCCTGGTTGCGTCGCCACCGCAGCACCGCCAGCCCGAAGCCCGGGTAGTCGCGCAGCACCCGGGCCCGCGTCTCGCGCGCGATCTCGGCATCACCGCGCGCCTCGTAGTCGTCAGCGAGCCCGTAAAGCAGAGCGACGCTGTGCGGATAGTTGGCGAGCGCCCGACGGTGGACCTCGAGGGCCTCGTCGACGCGCCCCAGGTGGCGCAGCGCCTCGCCGTAGCGCTGCAGCGCCGAGAAGTGGTCAGGCTGGCCCTTCAGCACCGCCTCGAGCTCCTGCGCCGAGCGGTGCCACTGGCCATCGACCTGATAGTCGACCGCACGGCGGAAGCTCGCGCGCAGGCTCTCGGCCTCGCGCCCGGCGCGGCGCTCCCGACGCAGCGCCAGGTCGCGCTTCAGGTTCTGGACCAGAAGAGCCGTGGCGCTCGGCAGCAGGCCGGCGACGAACAGCAGCACCAGCACGATCCACAGGGGGATCGTGCTGGTGCTGGTGACGTGGAACGGCTCGTAGAAGAGGCTGCGGTTGTGGTGGGTCCAGTACGAGGCGGCCATTGCCGCCGCCACCGCGACGAGCAAGCCGATGTAGGAGCGGACCCGCATTCGCTGTCACCGCCTGGCGGCGTCAGTCCTCCAGCATGCCCTTCTCTGCCAGCTCCTGGCAGTCGATGCACAGGCGCGCCCAGGGGATGGCCAGCAGGCGCTGCAGGGCGATGAGTTGCCCGCAGTGCACGCACTTCCCGAACGTTCCGTTCTCGGAACGCTTGAGCGCCGCCTCGATCTGCAGCAGCTGAACGCGATCGGTGTCGGAGAGCGAGAACATCAGCTCGCGATGGTACGAGTTGTTGGCGCGATCGACGATGTCATCGGTGCCGTCGTCGCTCGTCTCCTGGCCGACCCGCAAGTCCCGCTTGTAGCGGTTCAGCATCTCCTGACGCTTGTGCTGCAGGCTCTCGCGCATCGCTTCGAACTCGCGCGCGGTTGGCGGGTGCACGCGCTTCGACGCCGCGCGCACCGGCTCGGCAGCCGGCGTAACGACCGGCCTGGCCACCGGCTTGGGCACCGGCTTGGCGGCCTTGGCGGCTGGCTTCTCGTTGCGCGGCCGGGACGCCACCGGTCGCGGTCCGGCTTTTGCCGCTGACGCGCGCGGCGCGGCCTTGGCGGTCGCGCGACTCGCCGGACGACTCGCCGCACGGCCCGCAGGCCGCGCGGTGGGGCGCCGCGGCGTCCGCGACTTGGCGGCCTTCGAGGTCTTGGGCAGGGTCTTAGGCACTCTCGGCGTCTCCTTTCCTACGATATTCAAGAAAGCATATCTCACAACGGCCGACGATGATATGGCATTCCCGCCAGAAACGTGAGCGCTCGGTACAGCTGCTCGTACAGCACCAGTCGCGCCAGCTCATGGGGCAGGGTCAGCGGACCGAGCGACAGGCGCAGCCGCGCCGCGGCGAGCAGCGACTCGTCGAGGCCGAGGTCCGAGCCGACGACGAAGCCGACCGCATGCGGCCACTCGTCCCGCACGCGGCCGAGCCGCGCCGCGAGGTCCTCCGAGGACAACGCCGCGCCGCGTCGATCGAGCGCCACGAGATACACCGGATCGGGCAGCGCCGCGGTGAGCGCCGCCGCCTCGATGCGCAGGCGCTGGCGTCCCTGGGCCTCGGTTCGCGCCCGCACCGGCACATCGCGCACCGGGATGAAGCCGGCGATCCGGCGCCGGTACTCGGCGCACAGCTCGTCCCAGTTGTCCCGCTGCGGGCGGCCGGCCCAGACGACGACCAGCTCGCGTGCCAAGGCTACTCCGAGCGCCGCAGCGCCTCGGGGCTCTCGCTGTCGGCGAGCCGGTCCTCGAGCTCCTCCTCGAAGCCGAGGGACGCCAGGTTGCGCATCCGGTCGAGGAACACGACCCCGTTCAGGTGGTCGTTCTCGTGCTGGATGACGCGCGCCTCGAGGCCTTCGGCATGGAAGTCGAGCGGCTTGCCGTGGCGGTCGCTGCCCCGCACCCGCAGCCGCGGGTGGCGCGGCACCAGGCCGCGCAACCCGGGGATCGACAGGCAGCCTTCCCAGTCGTACACCAGCTCGCCGGGCTCCGGCTCGAGCATCGGGTTGACGACAACGCGCGGCGCGATTCTCTCGCCTTCGTCCCCGGGCTCGCGCTCGAGGCCGTACACGAAGAGCTGCAGTCCGAGCCCGAGCTGGGGAGCGGCGAGGCCGATGCCGCCCGCCGCCGCCATGGTCTCGAACATCTCGTCGATCAGGGCCTGCACCTCGGGGCTCCTGAGGCGCGCCTCCGATAGTGGCTCGGCGGGGCTGCGCAGGGCCGGGTGGCCCAGGCGGACGATCGGACGAAGGCTCATGGCGGGCTCCTCTCGCAACTATACGCGACCGCTCGCCGGTTCAGCGGCCAGCCAGCACCCGATTCCTGCCGGCGCGCTTCGCCTCATACAGCGCCGCGTCGGCCTTGGCGACCAGCGTCGCCGGCTCGCTCCCCGCCTCGGGGACGAGCGCCGCGGCGCCGCCGGAAAGCGTCACCCATTCCACTCCGGCGCCGCGCTGGTGGCGAATCCGCAGTCGCTCGAGGCGCTGGCGCAGCCCTTCTCCGACCCCCAGCGCCGCATCGAGATCGAGCCCCGGCAGGACCACCGCGAACTCCTCGCCGCCATAGCGCGCCACCAGGTCACCCGGGCGGCCGAGACCGTCCTGCAGGAGCTGCGCTACCAGGCGCAGCACGCGATCGCCCTCGAGGTGGCCATAGAGGTCGTTCAGCGCCTTGAAGCAGTCGACGTCGAGCAGCAGCAGCGCGATCGAGGAGCGGCCGCGCACCGCCCGCCGCCACTCGGCGCGCAGCTCGGTCTCGAAGCGCCGGCGGTTGGCGACTCCCGTCAACCCATCGATCTGCGAAGCCCGGAGCAGCGCGCGATTGGCCACCCGCAGGCGCCGGTTGGCCTCCTCGAGCTCGTACCCGGTCGCCGACAGGCGCTGGTTGAGCGCCGCCATGTGGATCGCCCCGGCCACCTGATCGGCGAGCAGGCGCAGGACCAGCAGGTTCTCCGGCGTGAACACTTCGCCCGAGTCGTGCTCGATGTTGAAGGCGCCCATCACGTCGTCCGCGAAGCGGATCGGCACCACGTACTCGGCGGTCACCGCGTCGGCAACCGCGAAGTAGTCGGGATCGGCCGCGACGTCGAGCACCAGCTGCGGCTCGCCGCTGCGGATCGCCCGACCGACGATGCCGGCCTCGATCGGCCAGCGCGGCCGCTCCGCGGTGCGCAGCGCCAGGACGCCCGAGAAGGCGCGGTAGCGCCACTCGCGGCGCGCCTCGTCGGCGACCACGATCGCCACCAGAGCGAAGCCGAGGCGGCGCTGCACCTCCTCGGCGACGCGCTGCAGGAGCTGCGGCAGCTCGACGCTCTCCAGGGCCAGCCGCGAGACTTCGCTCAAGATCTCGAGGTCGGTCGCCCGACGGTGGATCTCCTGGTACAAGCGCGCGCTGGCGATCGCACCGGCGATCTGATCGGCGATCGCCTCGACCAGCCGCAGCTGGCCGCGGAAGGCGGCGCGGCGCGGGCTCTCGAGATTGAGCAGGGCGACCACCTGGCCGCGGTGACGCACCGGCACGCAGAGCTCGGCAACCGTGCCGGGCATGGTCTCCACGTAGTTGGGGTATCCCGCGACGTCGTCGAGCAGGATCGGCTGTCCGCTGACCCCGACCTCGCCGACGATGCCGCTGCCGAGGGCGCGGCTGTAGCCGACCTGCACGGCGGTCGGCATGCGACTGGTCACCGCCTCGCACACGAACCGCGGCGGCTCGCGATCGACCCGCACCAGCGAGACGAGCTCCCAGCCGAAACGCCCGACGAGCGCATCGGTGATGCGCTGCAGCATCGGGCGCAGCTCGAGGTCCTCGGTCGCGAGCCGAGCGAGCTCGCCCAGGACCGAATCCAGAGGCAGGTCGCCGCTCATCGGATGTGTGGCCCGAGGATACCAGCACTCAATCTCCGAGGACCGGCGGCCCGCCCCACGGGCTGGTGTATCGGACGCGGCTGGCTCGTACGCTGCGGTCGTGCTCGGCAACATCCTCATCGCCGGCCTGCTGGCGTCCTTCCCGGTGCTCGCCGCTGGGGTCCCGGCGCCACCCGACACCACCACCTTCGGCGCCTGGGTCGACGTGCCCCTGGTCAACGTCGAGGTCTTCGTCGCCAGCGGCGACGGGCAGCCCGTCCCCGGCCTGACCGCAGACGACTTTCGATTGCGCTCCGACGGCCAGCCGGTCGACATCCAGCACTTCGCCTGGGTGAAGCCTGCGGCCGCTTCCGCAGGCACCGAAGCCCATTCTTCGCCGGTCCCGGCGCGGCTCGTGGTCTTCATCGACGAGCTGCACATCGCCTCGGCGAGCCGCAGCCTGATCCTCACCGAGCTCGCGGGCGCGCTCGCCCGAAGCTGGTCGCCCGGGCTCGAGGTCATGGTCGTCGCCTGGAGCGGGGAAGAGCGAATCCTGCTGCCGTTCGCCGACCGGCCCGCTGCCGTCGAACGGGTGATTGCCGCGCTACCCGCCTTCACCGCGCGCCAGCTGCTCGGCGACCAGGACCGCCAACAGGTCATGACCAGCATCGCGGAGGACGCCCGCGCGGGGCCCTGCCTGTTCGGAGACACCTTGGCGCGGAGCTACTCTGAACAGCAACGGGCCGACGTCCTGGCGACGCTGGCCGCCCTCGAGCGCCTGGTTGCCTCGCTCGACGGACTGCCGGGCCGCAAGAGCGTGCTGCTGGTCAGCGACGGCGTGCCGCTGCAGCCGGGGGTCGAGGCCTGGGACTACTACCTCGAGCTTTGCGGTGGCGAGGGCCTGGCGCGCGGCGTCGAGGGCGCCCGCGACACGTCGACGTTCGGCGCCGTCCGATTCCACCGCCCCGACCCTCAGAAGCTTCGTTTCGAGGCATCCTCGTACGACACCGGGCGTGAGTGGGCAAGGCTGGCGGCGCTCGCCAACGCCCGCGGCGTAGCCCTTTACTCGCTGCTGACTGGCGACAGACAGGCGGCAGGACGGTCGATCACGCAGCCGACCTCGGAGTCCGTGGCGACTCGCAGCGGCGCCGTGGAGGATCGCCGCAACGCGTTGAGCTTCGTGGCCCACGAGACCGGAGGAGAGGTGCTGGAGGGAGCCGGGTCCGGCACGCGCGCCGCCGAACGGCTGGTCGGCGACCTGGGAGGCTACTACCTGCTGAGCTTTTCGCCGCGCGCCGCGAATGACGACCGCATCCATCCCCTGAGCGTCGAGGTGCAGCGCCCCGGCCTCCGGGTCCGCCACCGGCAGAGCTACATCGCCCGCTCGGTCGAACGCCGGGTCCGCGACCGCCTGCTCACCGAGCTCTTCTTCGGCGGTGGCGAGAATCCCCTGGCGGTCCGGCTGCATGTCGAGCCGGCACGCGACGGCTTTGCCCGCTTGCAGGTGCGGGTACCGCTCAAGAGCCTCGCCCTGATCGGCACCGAGAGCGGACGACACGGCCTGTTCCGGGTCTACGTGGTGGCTCGCGACGCGCTCGGCGACGCCACGCCGGTCCGCCGCACGATCATCCCAGTCACCGTCCCGGCGGCCGACCTTCCTGCCGGTCTGGAGCGCGACTTCGTCGAGGAGATCCTGATTGCGCTACGGACCCGCAAGCAGCACGTCGCGGTCGCGGTCGTCGACGAGCTCGGTCGCGGGATGTCGTTCTCCAGCATCGACTTGCGCGCCCAGAGGTGACGCGGACCGGCGGTCGCGGCACTGCGCCGTGGTAAGGTGAATTGGTATGGCAAGGAGCCACGAAGAGGAGCTTCGCCGACGGCGACGCAAGCGGCTCGTCCAGGGAGTCCTGCTGGGCGGTGCGGCGATCGGCGTGCCGGCGCTCGTCAACACGCTGATCGCGCGGCGCGCCAGCCGCCTGCCGGTTCCCGCCTGGGGCCGGCCACAGCGCTTCGAATGGCGGGAGGGGGAGATCGTGTACCAGCGCCTGGGCGAAGGCAGCCCGGTGCTGCTCCTGCACTCCTTCGGCCCCGGCCACGACAGCGGCGAGTGGCAGCTGGCGGGCGAGATCCTGGCCGAGCACCACACGGTGTTCGCCCCCGACCTCCTGGGCTGGGGACGCTCCGCCAAGCCCCGCCTGGTCTACGACGGCGAGCTCTACCTCGCCCTGGTGGCGGACTTCCTGCGCGACGTCGTCGGTCAGCGGGCGTGGATCGTCGCCGCCGGCCTGCCGGCGGCCTACGCCGTCCAGGTCGGCGTCGACCACCCGGAGCTGCTGCGCGGCCTGGGCCTGGTCGTCCCGCACGGCATCGAGCTCAACGGCGACGAGCCCGACTTCAAGGATGCCGCCGTTCACCGCATGCTGCGCCTGCCGATCTTCGGCACCTCGGCGCTCAACGCCTACACCAGCCGCTCCAACCTGGCGCAGTACCTGGCGCGCGACGTGTACGCCTCGCCCGAGCGCGTCGACTCGGCCCTGGTCGAGCACCATTACCGCTCGAGCCACGAGCCCGGCTCCCACGCCGCGCTCGCCGCCTACATGGCGGGCTACCTGAACCACAACGTCGAGGACGCGCTGCCCCGCCTCCAGCTTCCGGTTTGGCTCGCCTGGGGCCGCCTGTCGGCGTCGCCCTCCGTCGAGGTGGCCGACCTCTGGCTGCACCGGCTGCACAGCGCAGTGTTCGAGGTCTTCGAGCGCGCCGCGACTCTGCCTCACGCCGAGGTGCCGGTCGCGTTCTCCGAGAAGCTCGAAGCCTTCCTCAAGGTCACTTCCGAGTAGATCGACCCGACGCCGGCGGGCTCGGACGCGCGCGGCGCGACGGCCGCCGTGCTCCTCCATGCCGCCGCCCGGCCCGAATCGCGCTACCCTGAAGGGGAGCCCACGCGGAGGACGCCATGAGCGCGCTTCTCGCTCCTCCATTTCCTTTCGGCTGGCTCGCCCTCGCGGTCGCCCTCGCCTGGCTGGCGGGCCCGGCCCTGACGGCACCGGCCCCGCCCTCGACCGCGACGATCGCCCTGCCGGCGCCGCAGAAGAGCGGCCCCATGTCTCTCGAGCAGGCCCTGGCCCAGCGCCGCTCGGTGCGCGAGTTCGCACCGGCACCGCTCGCGCTCGCCGAGGTCGGCCAGCTGCTGTGGGCCGCCCAGGGCACGAACCGTCCCGACGGCCGCCGCACCGCCCCTTCGGCCGGCGCCACCTATCCACTCGAGCTGTGGCTCCTCGCCGGCAAGGTCGACGGCCTCCCGCCGGGGCTCTACCGCTACGAGCCCGGCCCGCATCGGCTCCTGGCGATCGACAGCCGCGACCGGCGCGCCGCGCTCGCCGCCGCCGCGCACGGCCAGGAATGGCTGGCCGCGGCGCCGGCGGTGGTGGTCGTGGCGGCGGTCCCGACGCGCACCGCGGCACGCTACGGCGAGCGCACCGAGCGCTACGTCGCGATCGAAGTCGGCCACGCCGCCGAGAATCTCTGCCTGCAGGCCGTCGCCCTCGGCCTCGGCACCGTCCCGGTCGGTGCCTTCTCCGACCGCGAGGTCGAGCGCCTGCTCGGGATGCCGGCCGGCGAGGTGGCACGACTCCTGCTGCCGGTCGGACGGCCGCGCTGAGCGTGGGGTGCCGACGGAGCGCAGGAACCTGGCGAGGAGGGAGCTACCCCGCGGTCACAGACCGGCGAAGAACGCTCCGATGTCGCGCGCGAGCAACTCGGGTTCTTCTGCAGCGGCGAAGTGTCCGCCCCTTGGCATTGGAGTCCAGCGGCGCACGTCGTACAGGCGTTCGGCCCACTCACGGGGAGGTGTTCCTTCGTCGACGAAGTTCTTGGCGAAGACAGCGATGCCCGTGGGCACCTCCACAAACGCCTCTGGTCCAAGCACGACTCGGAGCCGCGGGTTGTCGTTGTCGAAGTAGTCCCGCATCGAAGATGTGATCGTCTGCGTCACCCAATAGAGCGTTACCGTGGTCAGCAAGAAGTCGCGAGAGAAGCGCTCCTCGAGACGCCCGCGAGAATCGGACCAGGAGCGCCATTTCTCCAGAATCCACGCGGCCAGCCCCGCCGGCGAGTCGTTCAGACCATACCCGAGCGTCTGGGGCTTCGTGGACTGGATCGCCTTGTAGCCGCCCTCGGCCTGCCAGAAGGACGCATTGCGCTCGCGGTAGGTCTTCTCCGCTGCCGACAGGGGCCGCGACCCCGGTCCCGTGTAAGGCGCTATCTCCAGATTGCTCAAATGGACACCGATCATCCGCCCGGGATCGCTCAACGCCATGAACGTCGCAACCCCGGCACCGAAATCCCCGCCTTGAGCTCCGTAGCGCTCGTAGCCCAGGCCACGCATCAGGCGATGCCACAGTCCTGCGACGTGCTGATAGTTCACGCCCACCCTGGCGGGCCGTCCGGAGAACCCGTACCCGGGCAGGGATGGGATGACGACGTCAAAGGCGGGACCGTCGATTCCATGCGCCTCTGGATCCGTCAGAAGCGGCACGAGCGGCAGCAGCTCCACGAATGTACTGGGCCACCCGTGGGTCAGTATCAGCGGGATGCCGGCAACGTGCCTGGCTCGCTCATGCACGAAGTGGATGGAGACGCCGTCGAGCTCGCCGCGAAACTGCTTGAAGGAGTTCAGTTCGCTCTCTCGCGCCACCCAATCGAACTCGTCGAGCCAATACGCGAGCAACCCTCGAAGGTAATCAAGGTCGGTTCCCTCCTCCCAGGCAGCGGCCGGTGACGGATCCGGCCAGCGCGTCTTGCGGATACGCTCGCGGAGGTCCGCCAGGACTTCCGCTTCGATCTGGATCGAGAACGGGGTGATGGGCACAACTGCCGCTTCCGTCATGGAGCTCTCGAGACGATACGTGGATCACGGGCCGCGCCGCCGCGATTCACGAGTGGTTCATGATCCACTCGCGCACCGTCGTGAACAGCCCGGCCGCGTAGTGGGGCCATCCCTCCGGCGTGGTCGGCGGCACGCGCAAGGTGTGATCGGCATTCCTCAGCACGCGCACGGTCACGCTGCCCTTCAACAGCTTGTTGATCTCCGCGATGCTGGCGCGTGCCGGCACGATCTCGTCATTCTCACCGTATAGCAGCAGCACCGGCACGCGAACCGCTGCCCACGCGGCGCGGTTGTCGTCGTTGCCGACGCGGCGATACCACGACCAAATCCAGTCCGTGTCATCGGGCACTGCGACGTCACGGAACCACGGCGCATTCTGCCACTTCACTCTCTCGCGATTGAAGGACTCATGTGGCTCGCCGTTGCGCGCAACCTCGACGAATCGGCCGTAGAACCGCATGGCGTCGCGCAGCTCCTGGCCTTTGTAGTGCTTTGCCAGCTCGGTGTTCACGCGGAAGAGATCCTGCTCGTACTGCGGGCCGACGTTGCCGTCCGCATCGATGATCCAGGCCACTTCGCCGTTCCGGTCAGCGACCATCGGCGCAATGAATCCGCCCTGGCTGTGGCCGTAGACACCGACTCGGCTCGGATCGACATCTCTCCGCGTCGCCATCAGGTGAACCGCCGCGCGCGCATCGCCGGCGAGATCCTCGAGGGTGCTCGTCTTCCAGTCGCCCCCGGACCGGCCAACGCCGCGCTTATCGTAGATCAGCGCCACGATGCCGTGCCGCGCGAGATCATCGGCCATCACGGCATTGGCCCAACGCCCTTCCGGACCGGAGCCGTGAATGAATACGATTCCCGGATGGCGTCCGCGAGCACGAGGGCTCAGCACCGTCCCGGCGAGCTTCACGCCGCCGCTGACAAACTCGACGTCAGCCGCCGTGTACGGCCTCTCGGTGCTTCGCGACCGCCGGTGCAGCGTGAAGATCCCGCGCGAGCCTCCTTCGCTGAACGTTCCTCGGATCGCGTCACCCGTGCGCATCCCGCTGAACCTCGTCGTCGTCCGATCGCCGACGAGCTCCCAGCCAACGTCGCGCGGCGATACCTTCACATCGTGCAGCGGCACGTCCATCGCGCCGACATCGCGCGCGGTGAACGTAGCGCGCAGCGGCTCTCCCCCAGGCACGTCGATGGCGATCGGCAACGTGGCCTTTCCTCGTTGCATGGTTCCGACCCATCGTCCGGTGGCGTCGCTGTCACCCACAGCAGGCACCGCACGCACGATGAGGGCAAAGGCAAGAATGGCTCTGCCAATGGTCATGAGGATCTCCCGGATGCGAGCGCGAAGCGGCCGCGATACTGCGTGGGCGACACGCCGAAGCGCCGTTCGAAGGCGCGGCGAAACACCTCCTCGCTGTCGTAGCCGACCGAGCGCGCGACTTGCAGGACGCTGACTCGCTTCGCGCACAGCCGCAGGCTCGCTTCGCCGAGGCGCAGCTCCTCGACGAAGGAGGCCGGCGTGGCGCCGAATTCCCGTTTGAAGAGACGCGCGAAGTGCCGAACACTGAGCGCCGCGCGCGCGGCGAGCACCTCGACGGAGAGATCGGCACGCAGATGCGCCTGGATCCAGGCGGCAAGATCGCCGAACGCGTCGGTCGACTCGACCTGAAACCGCAGCGGCTCGGAAAACTGCTGCTGACCACCAGGGCGCTTGAAGTAGACCACGAGCTCGCGCGCGACGGCGAGAGCGACTGCCCCGCCATGGTCCTCTTCGATCATCGCGAGCGCAAGGTCGATTCCTGCGGTGACGCCCGCCGAGGTGTAGAAGCGCCCGTCCCTGATGAAGATCGCATCCGGATCGACCTGCAGACGAGGATGGCGCTTCGCGATGTCGGCAGCCGCGCTCCAATGCGTCGTGACGCGGCAGCCGTCAACAAGGCCCGTCAGAGCGAGTCCGTAGAGGCCCGTGCAAACGCTGGCGATCCGACGCGCGTGCGGCGCGATCGATTGAATCCACGCGGCGGCGCGTTCTCCGACGCCTGGCTGCCGCAGTCCTCTGCCGCCAGGAACGATCAGCGTGTCGAGGCGAACGCGCGAGTCAGCAACGGCGTCCGCCTGCATCACGATCCCGGAGCTGGTCGTGAAGCGTTTGGCCGTGAGCCCAATGATCGCGACCTCGTACGGCGGCGCCTCGAAGTCGAACGTGTCGAACGCATCTGACCGGAACGCGTCCGCAGGTCCGATGATGTCGAGCGCCTGAATACCGTCGAACGCGAGAAACCCGATTCGCCGTCTCACAAGCCCACGGTACGTCAAGACTGCGATGACCGCAATGACATATATCAGACGATTTCGGCCATCGCCGGCTAGAGGGTTACGTGCTCGCCAGGAGCGGCGAGCCCGGCTCGTTCGCATCCCATGTCGAGGGTCTGGTGCGCCACGACCAGCGCCGGCGGCGGTGGGCGAGCGCGCGGCGCCTTCTTACCGGCTGCGGACGGACAGGTCGCCCGGCGCGGCGACCGATCGCCCGCCCGGCTGGACCGGCACGGTCATGCTTGCCCGACCGGATTCGCGTGACGCGCCACCATCTGCCACGTCCCACCGGTCGCCCGCCACACGTTCGTGAAGCGCCGGGTCACGGGCGGTCCACCGGGCTTGTCGGTCACCACGTCGTGACCCATGACGATCACGAGGTCGCCGTGTCGCCGCGTGGCCTCGATGCGCTCCTCGTAGGAGGCGTGTCGAATGACGCCTCTCTGCAGGAGATCGAGGACCTGGCTCCGGTCGAGAACCCGATTGAGCGGCGAGTTGACCACCAGGTCCTCGGACCACAGCAGCCGCAACCATTCGATGTCCTGGGCGAGGAAGGCCTGGCGGCTCTGCTCCTGCAGCTCCTCGACCTGCCGCTGTCCGTCGACCTGCTCGGGATCTGAATTCTGCGCTGGATTCATGGGGGGCTCCTTTCGGCCGGCGAGATGATAGTCGAAGGCGCCCCCAGGTGTGTGGAACGAATCCCTGCTGATGCGGTACACGAGGCTCTCACGGCCATGCGCGACACGGGAGCCGACGAGGATCCCGCCCACCTTGGCAATGGCCTTCTGCGACCGGTAGTTCTGGGGACCGATCAGAAAGACGACGTCGCCGACGAACCGGAATGCGTGCTCGAGCATGAGGCGCTTCATTTCGCCGTTGTGGCGCCCGCCCCAATAGCGCCTCGCCAGGAACGTCCAGCCGATTTCGATCTCGCTCTGCTCTTCACTGTAGCCGTGGAAGCGCGAGGACCCGATGATCCGCCCATCGCGCGAATCGGTGGCGACCAGGGCGCCCCGAGATTCCAGCGCCACGCGAAAGAACTCCCGGAAGACTTCCTCCTCGTAACGCTCGCGCTCGGGGTGCTGCTCCCAGATCAGGGGGTCCGATGCCACCGCAAAGAGAGGGCCCCAGTCGTCGGGCCGAAGCGGTCGCAGCTCGAGAAGCGTCCCCTTCAGGGTGGGCTGCAGGTCGAAAGGCATGGGGCGATCTCGTGCGCGCTGACGTGCCGATCGTCGCGAGCGCGGGGAAACGCGGCCTATTGCTCGGGCCGGTTCCGCCGCAGCCGCAGCCACGCCACGACCACGGCTGCCATGCACCCCAGGAAGATGAACAGGCCGACAAGTCCGACACTCTCGCCGCCAGCGACGCGGTGCGCGAGCACCGAGAAAGCCGCGGCGCCATTCCCAGAGGTCGCGGCGAGCACGCCCGCGGCCAGTGGCGCTGCTGCGAGGTGGAGGCTGTGGTCGGCCATGGGTTGCGCAGCGAATCGTTCGACGGCACTAGGGCGATCGGCGCCGGCGCCCCGCCCAGCGAAGAGTCTAACCCCGAAGGCCGCGAACAGAAAGCCGAGGATGACACTGGCCAACAGATACGGCACACCGCCGTCGTGGCGCCACGAGGTGACACTCGCGAAGAACGAAACCGACAGGAATGACAGGTTCGCCAGCAGGATTGGCCGCCCCAGCACTCCGCCGATGACGGCGTAGCGCTGGACATAGTTCTGGATGGCCAGGCCCAGAAGAGCGGCCCCGAGGAGTTGCATGGCCCAGACGGAAACGCCTGGCGCCGGAGCGTGAAGGGCCGCGAGCAGCTCCGCCGGAGCGAAGGTGAGCCCCAGTCCGGCGGCGCCGTAGACGACGCTGGCAATGACGAGCAAAGGATTCAGTCGCATGAGGTTCATGGCATCGTCGTTGGG
>JBLMYC010000115.1:0-14668 GCA_050258075.1 Acidobacteriota bacterium | reverse complement strand
CCCCCCCCCCCCCCCCCCCCCCCACTCCGGGCTGCGGTGCGGCGCTCAAAGCGCGGCGAGAACGTGCTCGACGCCGCTCACCGTGATGCCGCCGCGCGGCTCGACGAAGAGCTGGCGAACGACGCCGTCCTCGACGATCGCGGCGAAGCGCCGCATGCGGATGCCGAGGCCGGTGCCGGTCATGTCGCGCTCCAGACCCAGGGCGCGGGTGAAGTCACCGTTGCCGTCGGCGAGCATGTCGATCACGCCTTCGGTCTTCTGCGTCTTGGCCCACGCCGCCATGACGTAGGCGTCGTTGGGCGCCACGCAGACGATCGCCTCGATGCCCTTCCCGCGCAGCTCGTCGGCGCGCGCGACGTACCCGGGCAGATGGGCTTCCGAGCAGGTCGGCGTGAACGCCCCGGGCAGGCCGAACACCACGACCTTACGGCCCGAGAAGACGTGCGGGCTCGGCACCGGCCGGACGCCGTCCGGCCACAGCTTCCACAGGTTGACCTGCGGGATGCGCTCTCCGACCTGGATCATGCCGACCTCCGGGGAGGGGACTCCATCGCCGGTCGAGCGTACGCCGCCGCCTGCCCGGCCGCCAGCCCTCGCGCGTAGGCCTCGAGCTCGGCCAGGCGCTCGCAGCGCAGGACACGGGAGCGCACTGGCCCGGCGAGCTCGGCGCCCCGTCCGCCGATCGCCCAGACGACGTCGCGGAAGCCGTCGGCGTCGAGGAGCCCGGCGAGCTGCAGGGCGAAGCGATCGGCGTCCGGCACCGCGCTCAGGCTGAGCCAGACGAGCCGTGGGTGCAGATCCTCGATCGCCGCCGCGAGGGCCGCAAACGGCGTTCCGGCGCCGAGATTGTGGGCCGCCCAGCCCAGGTCGTGGAGGGTCATCGCCACCGCCAGGGAAGGCAGCTGGTAGGGGTCGCCCTCGGGCGCGCCGCCGACCGCCACGGCGGCCTCCGCGGCGGGAGGCGGCAGCACCGCGCGCACGGAGCGCAGAGCGTCGAGCGCGATCTCCGTGGCGCGGTGCTCGACGTAGACGCCGCGCGCCTCGTGGCGCCAGAGCTCGCCGAGCCGGGCCATCGCCTCGCGCAGCGGGCCATCGACGATCTGCGCCACGGACAGACCGGCCAGGTAGAGGGCCTGCAGGAGCCCCCGCGCCAGCGCGGCGTTGCCGTCGCGCAGTGCCTCGAACAGCGCCGGGCCGGCCTGGCAGCGCTCCGGGTGGCCGAGCGCGCCGAGCGCGTCGCGCAGCCCCAGGCGCTCCGGCCGCAGGACCGCGAGGCCTGCCGCCCGCACGAAGCGCACCGCCTCCTCGAGCGCAATCCGGCGATGCCCTCCGGCGGTTCGTCCGGCCGCGAGGCGGCCCTCATCGACCCAGCGCTTCACCGAGGACTCGCTGACGTCCAGGGCCTGGGCGAGATCGCGGGGAGTGAGGATCCGGGCCATTGATGGACGATTTTATCGAATTATTGGCCCTTCTGAAATCCGGTCCAGAACTATGAACCGTACTCTGGACAGGTTGGACAAACTACACATCGGCGCGATCTGGCTGCAGAATGATGCACGAATTGAACGATTACTTGAGGAGAACCCGACAATGCCCCGAGGCCGCGAGCTCACCCCGACACCGATCCTGACCTTCCATCCATCCCCCGCCGAGCGCGCGCCATTCGACCTGCCGCGCATCGAGCGCGCCGTGCGCGAGATGCTGCTCGCGATCGGCGAGGATCCCGAGCGCGAGGGGCTCCAGGAGACGCCGGCCCGCGTGGCCCGGTCCTGGGGCGAACTGTTCGCCGGCCTGCGCCAGTCGCCCGACCACCACCTCGAGCGCACCTTCGAGCAGGAGGCCGAGGACCTGGTGACGCTGCGCGACATCGAGTTCTCGAGCACCTGCGAGCACCACCTGCTGCCGGTCTTCGGCCGCGCCCACATCGCCTACCTGCCGGCGAGCCGGCGCGTCGTGGGGCTGTCCAAGCTGGCGCGCACGGTCGAGGTCTTCGCCCGGCGCCCGCAGCTCCAGGAGCGGCTCACCGCCCAGGTGGCCGACGCCCTGATGGAGCACCTGGCGCCGCAGGGCGCCCTGGTCGTCGTCGAGGCCGAGCACATGTGCATGCGCATGCGCGGGGTCCGCAAGACCGAGCCGGTGATGATCACGATCGCGCACCGCGGCGCCTTCAGCGCCGACCCGCCGCTGCGCCAGGAGGTCCTCGGCCTGCTCGGATTCGGCGCCCCGGCGCCCGATCGCAGCGTCGTCGAGCTGCCGCCGGCCAAGTCCACGCCGGGCATGACGCCGCTCGCCGCCGCGTCGCTCGCCAGCCACGAGCGCAGCGCCGCGAACGGCCATTCGGGCCCCGGGCGATGAACGCTCCGCGATCGCCCGCCGGCGACGACCTCCGACCGGTCTTCGTCACCGGCGCCAGCGGCTACATCGGCGGCCGCCTGGTGCCGCGACTGCTCGCGCGCGGCCAACGGGTGCGCTGCCTGGCGCGCGATCCGCGCAAGCTTGCGACGCGGCCCTGGGCGAACGATCCGCGGGTCCAGATCGTCGCCGCCGACGCCGCCGACGAGGAGGCGCTCGCGCGCGGTCTCAGCGGCTGTCGCGCTGCCTACTACCTGATCCACTCGATGCTCGCCGCCGGCGATGACTACGCGGCGCGCGACCGCCAGCTCGCGGCGACGTTCGCCCGCGCTGCGGCGCGCGCCGGCTTGCCGCGCATCGTGTACCTCGGAGGCCTGGGTGAGACCGCTGCCGGCCTGAGCGAGCACCTCGGATCGCGGCGCGAGGTCGAAACCGGGCTCGCCTCGGGCCCGGTGCCGGTGACGGTACTGCGCGCCGCGATGATCCTGGGCTCGGGCTCGGCATCCTTCGAGATCCTGCGCTACCTCGTCGAACGCCTGCCGGTCATGGTGACGCCGCGCTGGGTGGAGACCGAGAGCCAGCCGATCGCGGTGCAGGACGTGCTCCACTACCTGATCGCGGTGCTCGACGCGCCGGCGACCAGCGGCCTCACGCTCGACATCGGCGGCCGCGAGGTTCTCTCCTACCGCGAGCTCATGCAGATCATGGCCGCCGCCCTCGGTCTGCGGCGGCGCGTCATCCTGCCGATACCCGTCCTCACTCCGCGCCTGAGCTCGCTGTGGATCCACCTGGTGACCCCGCTCAGTCACCGCATCGCCCGCCCCCTGGCCGACGGCCTGCGCAACCGCCTGGTCTGCCGCAGCGCCGAGACCGATCGTCTCCTCCCGCACACCACCCTGCCGGTGCGCGAGGCGATCGGACGCGCGCTCGCCGACACCCTCGGCTCGCACGTCGAGACCTCGTGGAGCGACGCCGGGCCGATCCCCGGCGACCCCGACTGGTCAGGGGGCACGGTGTTCAGCGACCGCCAGGAGCTGGTCCTGGCCGCGCCCCCGAGCGCCGCCTGGCGGGCCGTGCTGTGCATCGGCGGCGGCAACGGCTGGTACGGCGCCGACTTCCTGTGGCGTCTGCGCGGCGCCCTCGACCGCCTGCTGGGCGGGCCGGGGCTGCGGCGTGGGCGGCGCGACGCCGCGACCGTCGGCTTCGGCGACGCGCTCGACTTCTGGCGCGTGACCGCCGTCGTCGCCGAGCGCCGTCTCGACCTGCGCGCCGAGATGCGGCTGCCCGGCGAGGCCCTGCTGCGCTTCGAGCTCGAGCCCGTCCCGGGTGCCGAGCCGCGCACCCGACTGGTGCAAACGGCGCGCTTCAAACCGCGCGGCCTGCTCGGCCTCGGTTACTGGTACGCCGCCTTGCCGCTGCACGGCTTCGTTTTCCGCCGCATGGTCCAGGGCATTCGCCGCGCCGCCCAGTCGCCGGCGCCGCGCACGGCCCCGGGGCTCGCCGCCGCGGGTTCGTAGTAGGCTTTTCTCGAGCCCGCAAGGAGCCTCGAGCCATGAATCCGCAGATCTCGCAGCGCGCCCGGCTGATGCCGGCTTCCCCGATCCGCAAGCTGATGCCGCTCGCCGACGAGGCGAAGCGGCGCGGCACGCACGTCTACCATCTCAACATCGGCCAGCCCGACCTCGAGACGCCGGCCCCGATGCGCGCCCATCTGCGCGACGTCGCGCCGACCATCGCCTACACCCCGTCGGGCGGCACGCCGGAGTATCTCGCCAGCCTGCAGGCCTACTACCGCCGGCTCGGCGTCGAACTGGGGATGAACGAGCTCATCGCCACGACCGGCGGCAGCGAGGCGCTGCTGTTCGCGATTTTCGCCTCGACCAACGATGGCGACGAGGCCTTGGTCGTCGAGCCCTTCTACACCAACTACAACTCGTTCGCGACTCTGGCCGGCGTGCGCCTGGTGCCGCTGACGGCACGCGGCGAGGACGGTTTCCACCTGCCGCCGCGGGCGGCCTGGGAGCGCAAGCTCTCGCCGCGCACCCGGCTCGTCCTGCTGTGCAATCCGAACAACCCCACCGGCACGGTCTACAGCCGCGACGAGGTGCTGCAGGTCGCCGAGTTCTGCCGCGACCACGGCCTGTTCCTGATCACCGACGAGGTGTACCGCGAGTTCGTGTACGACGGCAAGCGGGCGACGAGCGCCCTGTCGCTCCCCGGCTTCGAGGAGCAGGTGATCGTCGCCGACAGCCTGTCGAAGCGTTACAGCGCCTGCGGCATCCGATTGGGCTGCCTCGCGACCCGCAACCGCGACGTCTGGGGGGCGTGCTCGCGCATGGCGCAGGGGCGCCTTTCGGCGCCCGGCCTCGGCCAGCTGGTGGCGCTCGGCGCGCTCGAGCTGCCGGAGGACTACGCGCAGGGCGTGGCCAGCGAGTACCAGAAGCGGCGCGACACGCTCTACGAGGGCCTGAGCAAGATCCCCGGCGTCTTCCTGCGCAAGCCGGAGGGGGCGTTCTACTTCGTCGCCCGGCTGCCGATCCGCGACAGCGAGGACTTCGCGCGCTGGCTGCTCTCCGACTTCGCGCACCAGGGTGCGACCGTGATGGTCGCCCCGGCCCCGGGCTTCTACGCCACCCCCGGCCTCGGCCTCGACGAGGTGCGCATCGCGTACGTCCTGAAGCGCGAGGACCTCGTCTCGGCGATCGAGGTCCTGGCCCACGCGCTGCCGGCCTACCGCACCGCCCGCGGCCTCGATCGGCTCCCCGAGACCGCGGCCGCGGCGGCCCCGCAACCCGACTTCCACCCCGCCGGCGGCTGAGGCAGGGCGTCCTGCCCCGCGGCGCACGGCCTCCTGGCTACTGGCCGGACTGGGTGCCGGGGGACGCGGCCGGCGCCGCCATCGCCTCGAGGATCGACTTCGCCAGGCCCTTGTAGTCGCCGCCGAAGTGGTGGGCGCCCTTGGAGGGGCGCATCTCCGCGGCGCCTTTCTTGACCCGCAGGCAGGCACTGTCGCTCTCGTCTTCGCCATAGAAGCAGAGAACTCGCGGCCCGGAGAGGGCCTCGATCTCCGGCGCCACCGGCAGCTCGTCCTTGGCCACCGTCCCCAGCCACTCGGTGACGTGGAACTCGAAGCTCGCGGTGCGCCCGGGACCGAGCAGCACGACGAGATCGACCCTCGACCGCAGGTCCTCGGGCAGCCGGCGCACCAGGAACGGCAGCACGTCGGCGCCGAAGGAGTAGCCGACCAGGGTCACCCGCTGCTTGTCCCACACCGTGAGGTAGTGGCGGATGGCGCGCCCGAGGTCGGCGGCGGTCGAGTCCGGGGTGCGCGCCGTCCAGAAGTACTGCAGGGAGTTCCAGCCCACGACCGGCACCCCGGCGGCGACCAGCTCTCCCCCGACCTCCTTGTCGAGGCTCGCCCAGCCGCCGTCGCCGGAGATGATCACCGCCAGGTTGTCGCCCGCACCCTTGGCCGGCAGCTCGACCAGCGGCAGATCGGCGACGCTGGCGGTCGCCGCCCCCCCCGGGCCCGGCGGGGGAGGCGGCGGCGTGTCGGCGACCCTCGGCGCGATGCGGTCGAAGGCCTCCTTGAACTGCGGCATCCAGTTGCGCGGCACCGAGTATCCGTGGCCGACCTTCGGCAGCATGACGATCTCGCCGCTCTTGACCTGCTTGACGTAAGCCTCGGTCTTCGGCGGGTCGCAGACTTGGTCGATCGTGCCCTGCAGAGCCACCCAGGGCACCTCGAGGTCCTTCGCCGGCCGGAAGAGCGTCGTCAGGTGGTCCTTGCCGCCCATGTCCCACTCCAGGCCGCGCCCCTTGCAGAACGGCTTGTGGAGCTCCAGGTCCGGGCAGAAGCCCAGGCTCACCGCGCCGGCGAAGGTCGCCGACGGCGCCTGCACCAGGGCCGCGTACACCAGCGTCGCGCCCGAGGAGTAGCCGACCAGGACCGGCGTGATGTAGCGCGGGTAGCCGAGCTTCTTCTGCACGTACTGCGACAGCGCCTCGAAGTCGGCGGCGGCGTACGTGCACCTGTCCTGCCCCGCTCCGGCCTGCGCCAGGTAGTGGCGGATGTCGATGCCCACGACCAGCGCGTCGAGCGTCGTCAGCTCCTCGGCCATGTCGACGACGCCGAGGTTCCAGCCGCCATCGCCGGAGACGAACAAGGCCACCCGGCGCGGATGCGGGATCTTGCGATACAACCACACCGTCCCGAAACGCCCGAACTCGAGCGTCTCCTTGGTCCGCACGTCGGCCGGCTTCTTGGCCGGCTTGGCGGACGGCTTGGCGGTCTTCGTGGCCGGAGCGGCGGCCCTCGCCGGGACCGCCGCGGCCACGACCTCGGTCGCGGCAAAAATGGCAACCAGAACCGCCAGGACCAACCGACTGCACGTCTGCTTCATCGACACGCAATACCTCCGTTATCAGGGCCAGCCGCCGCGGTCATTTCGCAATCACGCCGCGCAGGCCGCCCGAGATCAGCACCGAGAGATTGGCCAGGATGCGGGGCAGCGCGACGCCGCCCGACGACGCCAGGTAGCGCGGCTCCCACACCGGATCGAACTTCTCCTTGAACGAGCGCACGCCCTGGAAGTTGTAGACCTTCTCGCCGTAAAGGAAGAGCAGGGCGCCGAGCCGCTGCCAGAGCGTGGCGTACGCGCCGGTCTCGAGCCCCGACAGCGGCGCCATGCCGAGGTCGAACCACTGCCAGCCTTGCTCGCGCCCGTGCTGCAGCAGATGGATCAGCAGATACTCCATGGTCTGCTCGGGGCCACCGGGCAGGAAGCGCATCAGGTCGACCGACAGCTCTTCCCGGTCGGCCGACTCGAGCACGTTCGCGAACGCCACGATGCGGCCGCCCTGGCGCACCAGCGCGAGCGGGAAGTGGCGCAAGTAGTCGGGATTGAAGAAGCCGAGCGAGAACCCCTTCTCGCGGGTCGCCTTCTCGGCCAGCCAGGCATCGGAGATCGCCTGCAGCTCGGGCAGCAGCGCCGGCCAGTGCTCCGGGCCTTGGAGCTCGTAGCTGCAGCCCTCGCGGTTCAGGCGGTTGACCAGGTGGCGGAACTTCTTGCGCTCCTTGCCGTCGAGGTTCCAGTCCGCGAGGCGCACCCGGGCCTGCAGGCCGAGCTTCTGCAGCGACAGGTTGAGGTCCAGGTAGAGCGGCAGGTGCTCGGGCGCCACCTGATAGAACACGCACCAGCCGCTGTGGCGGTCGCACATCTCGCGGAACTTGCGCGCCAGCGGGGCGCGCTCCTCGTCCGGCCCCACCGGATCGCCGAGCGCGACCCAGCTCTTGCCCTCGACCGCGTACATGATGAAGGACTGGCCGCTGTCGCTGAACAGCAGCTCCTTGTCGCCGAGCAGCGCGAGGCTCGAGAGGGTGGTGCGCGAGCGGCGCACGATCGGCAGCGCGCGCTCGAGCTCGGGACCGCGCTCGACCTCGACCGGCGTGGCCGGGCGCAGCAGACGTGCGATGCCCACCAGCAGAGCCACCGCCACCGCGAACACGGTGGCGCGCTCGGCGCGCGGCCCGTAGCCGCGCAGCGGCAGGCTCCACCACCGCTCGTTCGAGTACTCGGCGTGCTGGAACGAGAACATCACCAGCCACAGCGAGCACAGCAGCACCAGCCCGATCGCCGCCACCCAGCCACGCGAAAAGCTTTCGTTCATGAGCGAGGTGCGGCGGAAGAAATGGCGGCGCGACGCGAGCAGGGCGAGCAGCGCCAGCGACACGACCAGCGCCTCCTCGTAGTCGAAGCCCTTGGCGAGCGAGGCAACGATGCCGGCGCAGAGCGAGGCCACCGACAGCAGCCAGGCGCCGTCGAGGCGGCGCTGCAGGCCGCGCGCCAGCAACAGCAGCGCGACGCCGACGATGCTCCCCACCAGGTGCGACAGGGCGATGACCGGCACCGGCAGCACCTGACGCAGCAGTCGCATGCGCTCGTCCATCGCCGGGGTGGCGCCGGAGAACAGCAGCAGCGTCCCGACGCCGAAAGTGAGCAGGGCCATGGCGTCGGGCACCACCGCCGGCAGCACACGGCGAAGGCGCGCCACGTTGCGCCGCAGCCAGGGGCTGCTGCGCATCGCCTCGCCGAAGCCGAGCAGCAGCGAGGCGAGCAGGAAGGGCGCCAGATAGTAGATCGTCCGGTACACCAGCAGCGCGCCCATCAGCTGCGGCGGCGCGATCAGCGGGCCGAGCAGGATCACCATCACGGTCTCGAACACCCCGAGTCCGCCGGGCACCTGACTCAGCAGGCCGATCGTCTGGGCGAGCAGGAACACGCCGAGGAAGGCCGGGAAGCCGAGACCCCGCGTCGGCGGCAGCAGCGTGTACACGACGCCCGCGACCGCCATCCAGTCGAGGCACGACGTGAACCCGACGAGCAGCGACAGCCGCGGCCCGGGAAGCGCAATCTCCTGGCCGCGAAAGCGCAGCGGCTGCTTGCGCAGCGCGCTCCACAGGAAGAAGGAGGCGGCGACCAGCGCGAACAACGCGCCGATCGGTCGTGAGGTCAGCAGGTGGAGGTGAAGGGAGGGCGGCAAGGTGACGCCGACGAACAGAAGCACAATGCCGCCGAGCAGGAAGTAGCCGAGCCACACCGCGAAGTCCCAGAACACGATGAGGCGGGCGATCTCGCCGGCCCGCAGACCCGCCGCGCTGTACAGGCGGTAGCGCACCGATCCGCCGGAGAGCATCGAGTGGCCCAGCGTGTTGCTGTAGGAGCTGGCGATGAAAGACGTCACGCCGACCTTCGGATAGGGCAGCGGGCGCCCAAGGAAACGCAGGCCGAGGACATCGTAGACGCCGAGCAGCAGGTAGCTCGACACAGCGAGCACGATCGCCAGCGCCGTGCGCTCGACTGGCAGGGCCGCCAGGTAGTCGGTGACGTCGGAGAGCTCGTAGCGCGACAGCTCGCGCCACAGCACGACCGCCGCGACGCAGAGAAGGACTCCGCCGATGGCCGGACCGACCGCGCGCAGCAGTTTCTTGTGATCCATGGTTGGGCGGGACCCGTGGCGCGAGGCCGGAGGGCCTCCTTCGGGAGCCCGGCGGCGGAGTCTAGCAGCCCGCCGGGCTCGCTACAGTGACCCCAGCTCCGCCGACAGCAGCGCCTCAAAGCGCGGGCAGACGAGAGCGCTGCCCCGGCGTGGCGCCGTCGAGGTGAAGTTCACTCGCGTGCGCAGAAAACGCACGATGAGCAAGGTATTGATCTCCTGGCGGCAATGGGGACAGGCCACCGCGCTCTCGAGCGTGTACTCGGCTTCGATCCCCTCGCGTTCGTCCGCCATGCTTGTCCCTGACCGCGAACCTGCCCGCCGGGCCGCTCCCGGCCCGCCTCTCCACGGCCCATGCTACCAGCCGCGAGGTGACGGCACCACCGCCGGAAGCGACCCGCGCCGGAGCTAGTCCATCTGCTTGCGCAGCACGGTCGGGATGTCGTAGTCGTCGACCTGCGACCAGTTGGGACCGAAGCCATTGGGATCCTCGGGCCGCGCGTTGGCCACCGCCTTGCGGTAGAAGGGCACGTCCGCGGGCTCCTCCTCGCGCCGCGGCTCGGCCGGGGCCGCCGGCCGCGCCACCGGGGCGGCAACCATCGGCTCCGGCCGTCGGCGGTCGATCGCCGCCAGCGGCGGCGCCGCCGGGCGCTCGTGCGGCTGGTACTTGAAGCCGGTGGCGATGACCGTCACCTTCATCTCGTCCTCGAGGCGATCGTCGATCACCATGCCGGAGATGATGTTGGCTTCCGGGTCGACCGCGTCGGCGATGATGCGCGCCGCCTCCGCCACCTCGTGGAGCGTCATGTCCTTGCCGCCCGAGATGTTGATCAGCACGCCCTTGGCGCCCTCGATCGAGGTCTCCTCGAGGAGCGGCGAGGAGATGGCGCGCTGCGCCGCCTCGATCGAGCGGTGCTCGCCCTTGGCGAGGCCGGTGCCCATCAGCGCCATGCCCATGCCGGTCATGATGGTGCGCACGTCGGCGAAATCGACGTTGACCTCGCCCGGGACGGTGATCAGGTCGGAGATGCCCTGCACCGCCTGGCGCAGGACGTCGTCGGCGATCCGGAACGCCTCGCCGAGCGGCGTGCCGCGCTCGACGAACGACAGCAGCCGTTCGTTGGGGATGGTGATCAGGGTGTCGACGTTGCCGCGCAGCTCCTCCACCCCGCGCTCGGCCTGCGCCATGCGGCGGCGCCCCTCGAAGCCGAACGGCTTGGTCACCACCGCCACCGTCAGGGCACCGATCTCGGCCGCCAGCGAGGCCAGGATGGGCATCGCGCCGGTGCCGGTGCCGCCGCCCAGGCCGGCGGTCAGGAACACCATGTCGGCGCCGTCCAGCAGCTGCAGGATCTGCTCGGTGTCCTCGAGCGCCGACTTGCGACCCACCTCGGGATCGCCGCCGGCACCCAGGCCCTTGGTGAGCAGCGGACCGAGCTGCAGCTTCACCGGCGCGCGGCACTTGTTGAGCGCCTGCAGATCGGTGTTGGCGGTGATGAACTCGATGCCGCGCAGCTGCGCGTCGATCATGCGGTTGACGGCGTTGCCACCGCCACCGCCGACCCCGATCACCTTGATCTTGGCCGGCGCCATGCCGCTGTCCGCGGTGCCCTGCGCCTTCACCTCGTCGTCGTCGAACAGGATCATCATGACCCCTTTCTCGGCCCCGTGCGGCCGAAGAGCGGGCGCCGGGCCGCCTGGCCCGCGCCCGCGCAGTTCCTAAAGCAAGTCCGAGAACATCCCGCGCAGGCTGCCCATGACGCCGCGCATCGAGAAGCCCGCCTTCTTCGACGCCCGGCCGTCGAGCGCCTCGCGGCCTTGCGCGTAGAGCAGCAGCCCGGAAGCGGTCGACCAGCCCGGCGCGCTGATCACGTCGACCAGCCCGCCCAGCCCCTGCGGCAGGCCGTAGCGCACGCCGGAGCTGAAGATCTGCTCCGCCATCTCGAGCAGACCGTCGAGCTGCGCTCCGCCGCCGGTCAACACCACGCCGCCGCGCAGCGGATCGGTGAAGCCGCTCTTGGTCACGTCGTCGCGCAGCAGGGAGAACATCTCCTCGGCGCGCGGCTGCAGGATCTCGCACAGCTCGCGGCGCGGCACCACGCGCGGCGAACCGCCGTTGACGGTCGGCACCGAGATGCCTTCCTCCTCGGTGATCATGCTGAGCAGGCAGCAGCCCTGCTTGACCTTGATGCGCTCGGCCTCGGCGAACGGCGTGCGCAGAACCATCGCCAGGTCGTTCGTGAAGTGGCCGGCGCCGATCGGCAGCACCGCGCTGTACTGCACCTCGCCGTCCTGGAACAGCGCGCAGCTCATCGAGCCGGCGCCGAGGTCGAGGAGCAGGGTGCCGAGATCGCGCTCGTCCTGGGTGAGCACCGCCTCGCCCGTCGCCAGCGGCTCGAACACCATCTCGGCGACCTCGATGCCGGCGCGGTTGACGCAGGTCAGCAGGGTCTTGCCGCGCGTGGTGTTGCCGGTGACCAGGTGCGCCGACACCTCCAGGCGGCTGCCCAGCATGCCGAGCGGATCGGAGATGCCGCCCTGCTCGTCGACCACGAACTCCTGGGGGATCGCGTGCAGGATCTCACGGTCCGAGGGCAGCGCGGCGGAGCGCGCCGCCTCGAGCACCCGGTCGATGTCCTGGCGCGTGATCTCGCGATCCTTGCGCGCCACCGACACCATGCCGCGCGAGTTGACGCTGCGGATGTCGGGGCCGGCGACGCCGACGTAGGCGCGCGACACCTCGACGCCGGCCATCACCTCGGCTTCCTCGGTGGCGGCTTTGAGAGCCTCGACCGTGGCCTCGACGTTCACGATATTGCCCTTGCGGGTGCCGCGGTTGGGGGCGAGCCCGCGGCCCACGACCTCGACTCCACCGCGCGCCGAGCGCTGGCCGATCAACACCCCGACCTTCGACGACCCGATGTCGATCCCTACGAGATAGTCCTCAGGCTTGGCCATGCCTTCCCCTTCCCCGGTCGCTAAGCGGCGCTCGCCCCACGCGCCGGCGCCGCGGCAGGCGCCGGCTGCGGGGCGCTGCCCGGCTTGCCCGCCGGGAGCGCCGCAGGTTGCACAACGATCCTGCGCGCGAAGCGCAGATCCACGGATTCCACTTTCGGATAGTGACGAGCGATGTCCGGCAGCAGCGCGGCGAAGCCCGGCACCCGCTCGCCGAGGGTGCCGGCGCGAAGCAGCAGCGGGAAGGGCACCGCGCCGGTGACGATCCGGAAGTCGCCGTCGCCCAGCGCCTCGACCTCCGACAGGCGTGCCGCCCAGTCGGGCGCCGCCCGCTCCAGCTCATGGGTCAAGGCGAGCGCGTCGGGCGCCGCCTCGACGCCCTCGCCATCGACGCTCACCAGCACCATGTCGACCCGGCCCGACTGGTCCTCGAGCGGCGCGATCTCGCGTCCTGCCGCATCGAGATAGAAGACCTCGTCGCCGCGCCGCAGCAGAGCGACGGCGCGGCGCTCGCGCACCCGCACGCGCAGACGGTCGGGCAGGCGCTTCCTGAGCTCGACGCCCTCGACCCAGGGGTGCTCGGCCACCAGGCGCTGCGCCTCGCCGAGCGACAGCTCGACCAGGTTGCGACCCACGAGCGGCTGCAAGGTGCGCTCGATCCAGCTCGCCGGCACGTGCGGACTGCCCTCGACCTCGAGCCGCTGGAGCGCGAAGCGGGGCGAGGTCAGCACCCATCCGGCAAGGGTCAGCGGCAGGCCGACCACCGCCAGGGCGCCGAGCAGGCCGCTGCCGAGGACTGCCCACGGGCTTCGCCGCCGGCGCCGCGCCGCGTACGGCCGGCGCCGGAAGGGGAGGACGCGCGCTTCGCGCAGCAGGTCGGTCACCCGGCGCCCTCCTCGACCAGCTGCTCCGCCAGGCGCACGATGTCGCCGGCGCCGAGCGTGATCACGACGTCGCCCGGCTTGACCTCGTTCGCGAGCCGCGCCGGCACTTCGCGCCAGTCGGCGCAGAAGGCGACGCTGCGGTGCCCGGAGGCGCGCGCCGCGGCGACCACCAGCTCGCCCGACACCCCGGCGAGCGGCGCCTCGCGCGAGGCGTAGACCTCGGTCACCACCGCGTTGTCGGCCCCCAAGAGCGCCCGCCCGAACTCCGCCGCCAGGTCGCGGGTGCGCGAGAACAGGTGGGGCTGGAACACCGCGTGCAGCGCCGCCTTGGGGAAGGCCTGCCGCGCCGCGGCGAGGGTCGCGGTGACCTCGGTCGGGTGATGCGCGTAGTCGTCGACCACGGTGGCCCCGTGCCAGCTTCCCAGCCGCTCGAAGCGCCGGTGCACGCCGCGGAACGCGGCCAGAGCGCGCGCCATGGCCGGGAAGTCGAGACGCAGGGCCAGGCCGACGCCGATCGCGGCGAGCGCGTTCTGCACGTTGTGCACGCCGGGCAGCGGCAGCTCGACCTCGCCCAGCGCCTGACCGTGGGCGCGCACCGTGAACCGGCTGCCCTGCGGCGAGGTCGCGAGGTCGACCGCCGCGAGGTCGGCCTGCGGGCTGAGGCCATAAGTCAGCAGCCGGTGCCCCTCGAGCCGCGGCATCACCTGCTGGATGTTGGGATCGTCGAGACAGAGGATCGCCTGACCGAAGAACGGCACCCGACTGGCGAAGTTGACGAACGCCTCCTGGATGTCGGCGAGGTCGCGGTACGTGTCGAGGTGGTCGCGGTCGATCGTGGTCACCACCGCCACGATCGGTTGCAGGCGCAGGAAGCTGCGGTCGAACTCGTCGGCCTCGACCACCATGTACTCGCCCTTGCCGAGCCGCGCGCCGGTGCCCGAGACGCGCAGGCGGCCGCCGACGATCACCGTCGGATCGAGGCCGGCCTCGGTCAGGATGGCGCCGACCAGCGAGGTCGTGGTGGTCTTGCCGTGGGTGCCGGCGACCGCGATGCCGTACTTCAGGCGCATCAGCTCGCCGAGCATCTCGGCCCGCCGCACCACCGTGATGCCACGCTCGCGGGCGGCGCGGATCTCGGGGTTGTCCGGTTGGACCGCCGAGGAGCGCACCACGAGCTCCATCCCCTCGAGGTGATCGGCGGAGTGTCCGCGGTGGAAGCGCACACCGAGCTTCTCCAGCCGGTCGGTCGTCTCGCTGCGCTGCTGGTCGCAGCCGCTGACCTCGACCTCGAGGTCGAGCAGCACCTCGGCGATGCCGCTCATGCCGGCGCCGCCGATGCCGACGAAGTGCACCCGCGACAGGCGGGTGAAGCGGCGGAACATCACGCCGCCCCTCCCCGCGCCAGCGCCTCGACCCGGTCGGCGATCCTCGCCGCCGCGTCGCGCCGCGCCAGAGCGCGCGCCGCATGTGCCATGGCGGCG
>JBLMYC010000114.1:0-14065 GCA_050258075.1 Acidobacteriota bacterium | reverse complement strand
CCCCCCCCCCCCCCCCCCCCCCCCACTACCCCGCAGAGGAGCGGCTAGGGCGGCGGCGGAATTCGCGATAGGATCGCTCGAACGCCCCGCGCCGCTTTCACGGCCGGGTGCCTGGAGCACCCCTTGGACGCGATTTCGACCCCGGCTGTCGCACTCCGGCAGGAATCCTCGACCGACGTCGCGCGCGCGATCTGGAACTGGCGCGCCGGCAAGTCGGATCAGGCCGTGGCGCGGGCGGCGCACGCCCGACGCGACGGGCTGCTGCGCTCGGCGATCGGCGTGGCGGTCGCGGCGGCCGTCTGGCTGGTCTGGAAAGCGCCGATCGCGACGGTCATCGCCGGAGTCTCTTTGGCGGTCGGCCTGCTCGCTCTCGTCTCGCCGCTCGGCGCCTATGGCCTGCTGAACCGGGCGATCGCGGCCCTCGGGCGGGGCATCGCGACCGGCGTGACCTGGCTGCTGATGCCGATCGTCTATTACCTGTTGTTCCTGCCGGTGGGCGTCGTGCTGCGCGCCCGCGGGCGGCTGCGGATGAAGGGCGGGCCGGAGAAGAGTCTCGCGTCGTACTGGATCGCGACCGAGCGCCCGCATCCGGCAGAGAGCTACGAACGGCAGTTCTGAAGGATCCTCGCCTCGGCATGAAGCTGCTCGGCATCTCCTGCTACTACCACGACTCGGCCGCCTGTCTCATCGACGACGGTCGCATCGTCGCCGCCGCCCAGGAGGAGCGCTTCTCACGCAAGAAGCACGACGACCGCTTCCCGGTCCACGCGGTGCGCTACTGCCTGGCCGAGGGCGGCATCGGCGGCGAGAGAAGCGGCGAGCTCGGCGGGGTCGTCTTCTACGACAAGCCGCTGCTGAAGTTCCACCGCATCCTCGAGAACTACTTCGCGGTCGCGCCGCGCGGTCTGCGCTCGGCGGCGATGGCTCTGCCGCTGTGGCTGCGCGAGAAACTGTGGATCCCGCCGCGCATCCACGAGTCGCTCGCCGAGTGCGGGGTTACGGGCACGCCGAAGATCTACTTCGCCGAGCACCACGAGTCGCACGCCGCTTCGGCGTTCTATCCGTCGCCGTTCGCGGAGGCCGCCATCCTCACCCTCGACGGGGTCGGCGAGTGGGCGACGACCACGATCGGGGTCGGCGAGGGCGAGAAGATCCGCCTGCTCGAGGCGATCGAGTACCCGCACTCGCTCGGTCTCCTGTACTCGGCGTTCACGTACTTCACCGGCTTCAAGGTGAACTCCGGCGAGTACAAGCTGATGGGCCTGGCGCCGTACGGCAAGCCGGTGTACGCCGATCTCATCCGCCGCGAGCTCGTCGACGTGCGCGACGACGGCTCGTTCCGTCTCAATCTCGAATACTTCGGCTTCCGCGACGGCCTCGAGATGACGAACGAGAAGTTCGCCAGGCTGTTCGGCGGGCCGGCGCGCAAGCCCGAGTCGCGCATCACCCGCCGCGAGATGGACCTGGCGCGCTCGATCCAGACGGTGACCGAGGAGGTCGTCCTCAAGCTCGCCCGCCAGGCCCGAGACCGCACCGGCAAGCGCCACCTCTGCCTGGCCGGAGGCGTGGCGCTCAACTGCGTCGCCAACGGCATCCTGCTGCGCGAGAAGATCTTCGACGACATCTGGATCCAGCCCGCGGCGGGCGACGCCGGCGGCGCGCTGGGCGCTCCGCTGGCGCTGTGGCACAACGCCTGGGGCAAGCCGCGCCGGGTCACTCCCGGACGCGACTCGATGCGCGCCGCGCTGCTCGGCCCGGAGATCCCGGACGCCGAGGCCAAGGCCTGGCTCGATTCGATCGGCGCCCCGTACGAGGAGCTGCCACCGGCCGAGTGGGCGAAGCGGATCGCCAGGCTGCTGGCCGAGGAGAACGTGGTCGGCCTCTGCCAGGGGCGCATGGAGTTCGGGCCGCGCGCCCTCGGCAGCCGCTCGATCCTTGGCGACCCGCGCTCGCCGAAGATGCAGTCGGTGATGAACCTCAAGATCAAGTACCGCGAGAGCTTCCGCCCCTTCGCGCCCTCGGTGCTGGAGGAGAAGGTCTCCGAGTACTTCGCGCTCGACCGCCCGTCGCCGTACATGCTGCTGGTCGCGCCGGTGCTCGAGAGGCGGCGGCTGCCGCTCGCCGGCGACGAGGAGGCGGCGGACGACCTGCTCGCGGTCGTCAACCGGCCGCGCTCGGACGTGCCGGCGATCACTCACGTCGACTACTCGGCGCGCATCCAGACCGTGAACCGCGAGGAGAACCCGCGCTACTGGGCGGTGATCAAGGAATTCGAGAACCTGACCGGATGCGGGCTGGTCACCAACACCAGCTTCAACGTGCGCGGCGAGCCGATCGTCTGCACCCCCGAGGATGCCTACCGGTGCTTCATGCGCACCGAGATGGACTACCTCGTCGTCGGCTCGCTGCTGCTCGACAAGAAGCGCCAGCCGAAAGTCGAGGAGAAGGGCGACTGGCGGCAGGAGTTCCAGCTCGACTAGCATCGGGCTGTGGGAGTCGAACATGGGAAAAGCTAGCTACGTCGGCTCGATGCTCAAGGAGTTCTGGCTGTTCGCACGCCAGAACAAGGTGTACTGGATCGTGCCCTTCGTGCTGATCCTCGGTCTGGTGATCTTCCTCGTCGTCACCAGCCAGGCCACCGCGCCGTTCATCTACACGCTGTTCTAGATCGCGTCACGCCTGGTCGCGGCACCCGGCCGCCCCCCGATGTCATCCCGAGCGAGAGCGAGGGATCTGGGGGGAGGGCGGCGCGAGGTCCGGTGGCGCGCGGTTCCGTCGCGCAACTTCGCACTCCAGCGTTCAGGCGCCCACCCACCCGCCCAGATCCCTCGCTCACGCTCGGGATGACAGTGGGGGACAGTGCTGACGGCCGGAGCGGCCTACCCGGTAGAGAGCACGTACCCACCCGGGCAGGCAGCGGCCTACCGGCGACGCCTGAATATCCTGACCCCGGAGTCAGGAATTCGAGCCATGTTCCACACCGAGACGAAGCAGGCATTGCGGGCGATGACGATCCTGGCCGGGCGCCGGGAGGTGATGTCGCTCGCCGATTTGGCCCAGCGCAGCGCGTCGCCGGCGCCGGCGCTCGCCCGGGTGCTGGCGCGGCTCGGGCGGCGCGGCCTGGTGACCGGCCGGCGCGGGCCGGGCGGCGGCTACCTCCTGGCGCGGCCGGCGGGCGAGATCCCCCTGCGCGACATCGTGCTGCCGATCGAGGGTGCACGCTTCGGGCGCGGCTGTCTCTTCGGACGGTCGCGCTGCTCGGCGGTGCGGCCCTGCCCGCTGCACGGCACCTGGGCGGTGGCGCGGAGCGGCATCCTGGAGCTGCTGGCGCAACGCAGCCTGGCCGATCTCGTGGCCGACGGCCGGCGGGGTCGGAGATGAGCGCCAGTCGCCTGCACGCCCTGGTCGAGACGGCGCAGCGCGAGACGCGCGAGCTGCTCTCGGCCGACCGCGAGCTCTCCAACGAGGTCCTGAAGGGAGTGGCGTACAAGCGACGCCGGCAGCGCATCGAGTGGCTGCGCCACGGCGTGCAGGCGCTGCTGATGGCGGTCGTGCTCGGGATCGGCTGGCAGTTCGTGCGCTGGGTGAACGGGCTCGAGGCAGGGAGGATCGTCGGCAGCCGACCGCCGGGGGTGGAGGGCTTCCTGCCGATCTCCGGTCTGATGAGCCTGCGTCACCTGGCCCTTTCCGGCGAGGTGAGCCCGGTGCACCCGGCGGCGCTCGTCCTCCTGCTGCTGATCCTGGTCCTCAGTCTGCTCGTCAAGAAGGCGTTCTGCTCGTGGCTCTGCCCGGTGGGGACGCTCTCGGAGATGCTCGAAGCGCTGGGCCGGAAGATCTTCCGTCGCAGCTTCAGCCTGCCGCGCTGGCTCGACCTGCCGCTGCGCTCGCTGAAGTACCTGCTGCTCGCCTTCTTCGTCTGGGCGATCTTCTTCCGCATGACCCCGGCGCTGCTCGCGCAGTTCCTCGATTCGCCGTACAACCGGGTGGCGGACATCAAGATGCTGTACTTCTTCGAGCGCCTGTCGCCGTTCGCCGTCAAGTTCCTGATCGGCGTGGCGCTCCTGTCGACCGTCATCCCCTACTTCTGGTGCCGCTATCTCTGCCCGTACGGTGCGTTGCTCGGCGTCCTGTCGCTGCTGTCGCCGTTCAAGGTGACGCGCAGCGCGCAGTCGTGCATTGACTGCGGCCTGTGCGCGCGGGCCTGTCCTTCCCGCCTGCCGGTCGACAAGCTGCGCCGGGTGCGCTCCGACGAGTGCTTCGGCTGCCTGTCCTGCGTCGCCGCCTGTCCGGTGACCCGGGCGCTGCAGGTGGAGGCGCCGCGCGGGCTGCGGATGCGGCCGGTGGTCGCCGCGGCGCTGGTGCTCCTCGTCTTCTTCGGCGGCATCGCCGCGGCGCGCCTCACGGGTTACTGGCACAACAACGTTCCCGATCGGGAGTACCTCGAGCGGGTGCCGAACCTGGACTCCCCGGAGTACGAGCACATCCGCTGACCGTAGCCCCAACGCGGGGAGAGTGGGTGGTCCTTGCGGCGAGGGCCCCTCTGCCGCGACAATCGGGCTCGCCATGCCCCGGCGAAAGCCTGCCCACGCGTCGGCCCCCCTCGGCCGGGCGCGCCGCGCCCTGGCGGACGGCGAGTGGGCCGAGGCCCGTCAGCTCTTCGAGCAGGCGCTCGCCAACGGTGAGGAGCCGGCTGTGCTCGAGGGCCTGAGCTGGGCGCTCTGGTGGCTGGAGGAGCCGGAGCGCTCTCTCGACCTGCGCGAGCGCGCCTGTCACTTGGCGCTCGCCTCGGGCGACCGGCGCTCGGCGGGACGCATCGCCACCAGCATCGCGGTCGACTCGTTCGACGTGCGCGGGCCGGCGGTGGGCGGCGGCTGGCTGCGGCGCGCCCGGCGGCTGCTCGACGGCCTGCCGGAATGTGCCGAGCAGGGCTGGCTGGCGCTCTGGGAGGGTCACCTCGAGCGCCTGGTCGAGCGCAACGCGGAGCGGGCGCGCGCCTGCGCGGCGCGCGCCTTCGAGCTGGCGGCGGCGCTCGGCCTGCGCGATCTCGAGCTGCTGACGATCGGCCTCGAGGGGCTGATCCTGATCGGCGAGGGCCAGGTGGTCGAGGGCATGCGGCGGATCGACGAATCGACCGCCGCCGCGATGGCCGGCGAGATCCGCGAGCTCGACGCGGTCAGCCAGGCCTGCTGCTTCCTGATCTACGCCTGCGAGCAGGTCTGGGACCACGAACGCGCCGCGCAGTGGGGCGCGCGCATGGAGGCTTTCTGCGCGCGCTGGCGGGTCGCCTCGCTGTTCGCGCTCTGCCGCACCCAGTACGCCGCGATGCTGCTGCAGCGCGGCGACTGGGCGGCGGCCGAGACCGAGCTCGAGGCGGCGCTCGAGCGGCTCGAGCGGACGCGGCCGGCGGCGGCCGGCCAGGGCGTCGTCCAGCTCGCCGAGCTGCGCCGGCGACAGGGCCGCGAGCCGGAGGCAGCACGCCTGTTGGAGCGCGCCGAGGGGCTGACCCTGGGAATGGTGTGTCGGGCGGCGATCGCTCTCGATGCCGGCGATCCGGTGACCGCGATGGCGCTCGCGGGACGGGCGCTGCGGCGCGTGGCGGCGGACAACTTCGGTGCCCGCGCTGCGGCGCTCGACTTGCGGTTGCGCGCCGCGCTGGCGCAGGGTGACCGGCGTGTCGCAGCCGCCGATCTCGAGGGTCTGCACGCGATCGCGGCGGCGGTCTCGACGCCGCCCTTCGAGGCAGCCGCGCGCACCGCCGATGGGCTGCTCGCGGAGAGCGCGTCCGAGCTCGAACCGGCGCGCGAGGCGCTCGAGGATGCGGTCGACCTGTGGGACCGGGCGCGTTTTCCCTATCAGGCGTCGGGTGCCCGCCTGGCGCTTGCGCGGGTCCTCGAGCGGCTGAACCTGCGCTCCCTGGCCCGCGAGGAGGCGCGGACGGCGCACGCCGCGCTCGCGCGGTTGGGGGCGGTTCGCGATCGGGATCGCGCCGCCGCTCTCCTCGGCGAGCTCGTCTCGCCACGCGGTGCGGCGCCCGCCGCCGCGCCGTCGCCGCTCACCGTCCGCGAGCGCGAAGTACTGCAACTCGTGGCCCAGGGGCTTTCCGACAAGCGGGTGGCGGTGCGACTGCGTCTCTCCGAGCACACCGTGCACCGCCACGTCTCGAATATCCTCGACAAGCTCGACCTGCCATCGCGCGCCGCGGCGGTGGCGTACGCCGCCAGGGCAGGCCTGCTGTAGCAGGCGCTCACCAGATCAGAACGCGGTCCGCGGGGGCCAGGTAGAGCCGCGCGTCGGGCTGGACGTCGAAGGCGCGATACCAGGCGTCGATGTTGCGCACCGTGTAGGCACGGTACTGCCCCGGCGAGTGCCCGTTGGTGATGAGCGACGCATGCAGCGCCTGCGGCCGGTAGAGGCTGCGCCAGACCTGGGCGAAGGAAAGGAAGAAGCGCTGGTCGCCGCTCCACCCCTGCGCGGCGGGTCCCTCCTTGCCGCCGTTCGCGGCGCGATAGCCATCGAAAGCGGCGGCCAGCCCGGCGACGTCGGCGAGGTTCTCCGACAGCGTCAGATGACCGTTGATGTGCTCGCCGGGCAGCGGCTCGTAGGCGTCGTACTGCTTGGCGAGCCGCTCGGCGGCGGCGCGGAAATGGGCGAAGTCCTCCGGCGTCCACCAGTTGGCGAGCCGGCCGTGAGCGTCGAACAGCGAGCCTTGGTCATCGAAGCTGTGGCTGATCTCGTGCCCGATCACCACGCCGATGCCGCCGTAGTTCTGCGCTGCGTCGGTCGCGGCGTCGAAGAACGGCCGGTCGAGGATGGCGGCGGGGAAATTCAGGGCGTTCTGCAGCGGCAGGTTGACGGCGTTGACGGTCTGCGGTGTCATCCGCCAGCGCTTGGGGTCGACCGGCCGCCCCAGATCGGCGAGCGCGGCGCGGTAATCGAAGAGCTCGGAGCGTTGGTGGTTGCCGAAGGCGTCGTCGCGCTTGACGATCAGGCCCGTGTAGTTGCGCCAGGTATCCGGGTAGCCGATGCCGACGTACAGCGTGTCGAGCTTCGCCTTGGCCTTCTGGCGGGTGGCGGGGGTCATCCAGGCCAGCGCATCGATGCGGTGGCGGAAGGCCTCGATGATGTTGCGCACCATCGCCTCCGCCGTGGCCTTGGCCTGAGGCGGAAAGTAGCGAGCGACGTAGAGCTTGCCGACCATCTCGCCGAGCGCGTCGTTGGTGCGGTCGACCGCCCGCTTCCAGCGCTCGCGCTGCTCGGCGGCGCCGGTCAACGCCTTGCCGTAGAAGGCGAAGTGCTCGTCGACGAACGCCTTCGGCAGGAACGCCGAGGCGCGGTCGAGGGCGTGGAAGGCGAGGTAGTCCTGCCAGGTGGCGAGCGGCTGCGAGGCGACCAGCGCGGCGATGCCGACCGTCGCCGACGGGTGCCAGACCATGACGTCCTTCTGCGCGGCGAGACCGGCGGCGGCGAAGTAGGCCTGCCAGTCGAGCCCCGGCGCCCGTTCGGCGAAGGAGGCGAGCGGCCAGCGGTTGTGCGCCTTCTCGACCTCGAGCGAGTCGGCGCGGCTGACGTGGGTCTTGGCGATCGCCGCCTCGAGATCGTAGACGCGCGCCGCGCGGGCCGCGGCGTCACCGAAGCCGCCGAGGGTGAAGACTGCGGCGATGTGGGCGCGGTACTTGGCCTGCAGGTCGCGGTCGCGCTCTGCGGTGCCCAGGTAGTAGTCGCGATCCGGCATTCCCAGGCCGCCCTGCAGCAGGTAGGCCTCGTTGCGGGCCGGATCGTCGAAGTCGGGCGACACCCACAGCCCGAACAGGCGGTCGGTGTGGAAGTTGGTGTTGTTCAGCGGATCGACGTCGGCGCGCAGCTCGGCGCCCAGATAGCGCGCCAGCGCGGT
Organism: Acidobacteriota bacterium; assembly: GCA_050258075.1. Lineage (GTDB taxonomy): Bacteria > Acidobacteriota > Thermoanaerobaculia > Multivoradales > JAGPDF01 > JBLMYC01. Next base: position 6,174 of record JBLMYC010000114.1, on the reverse strand, counting down.
CCGGTCGGCGATCGCCGCGATCGCGTCGAGCTCCGGCTTGACCGGGGAGGCGCCGCGCGCCTCGATCCCCTTCTCGTCCATGAAGGCGGCGTAGTAGTCGCCGACCATCGTGGCTTCGGGACCGGCCTCGCCGGGCTTGCTCCCCGCCTCGCGGATGAGGTCGGCGGTCCGCCGGCTCGCCTGCTCGGCGAGGATCGCGAAGGAGCTGTAGACGGAGCGGTCGGCGGGAATCGGCGTCGTCTTCACCCAGTTGCCGTCGGCGAAGGCGAAGAAGTCGTCGCCCGGGCGGACGTTGCGGTCCATCGCGGCGAGATCGAGACCGTGTTCGGTCGGGGCGGGAGCGGCGGCGCACGGGGTGACGGCGAGGGTGGAGCCGGCGAGGCCGGCGAGAAGCGCGATACCCAGGGTGTTCATTCGCATGCGCGCATTATCGCAGCGAGCGGGCCTCGCCGTCGCCACCCTCGGCGGCTGCCGCTGGCCCCTTCCGGCCATCGCCGATGGTGTCTTGGTGTGGCCGCTTCGGGCGAAGCGCGGCGGGCGGCCGCCGGCCTACTCTCCCCGGCGATGACGCGGGGAAATGTCCATGTGCTGGTGCTCGCTCGCTGAATGCGAGCATCGCGCGCGACGCCGGCGTCCGGCGTCGTCCCCGGTCACGGCATCCACTCGGTCCCCGGCACGACCGTGCAGGCGGCGTGCCCCGAAGAGGAGGAAACCAGTGAAGAGGAACAAGGGAATCTCGACCGTGGCCCTGGCACTGGCGCTCGTCGCACTGCCCGCCTTCGGCGCCCTGTGCAGCGCGGCGGCGACCGCGGCGCTGGCGGCTACGGACAACACCTGGGAGGTCGACGGGGTGTTCTCCGACGCCTGCCAGTGCAGCGTCTTCTGCCCGTGCGAGTTCAACGAGAAGCCGACCTTCGGCCACTGCGACGACGCCGCCATCCTGAACATCGACAAGGGCCACTGGGGCAGCGAGAAGCTCGACGGTCTGCGCGTCGTGGTGGTGAGCCAGAGCCCGCACGGCGAGCGGTTGGTCGACACGGTCGGCCGCCTGAATTTCGCGCACATCTATGTCTCGCAGGGCTCGACCGACGCGCAGATGAACGCCCTCGCCGAGATCGTCCGCCGCAGCTTCGGCGTGTTCGCCAACGGGGTGTCGAAGCTGGCGGTGGAGGAGACGGTCGAGCGCGTGCCGATGACGGTCGCGATCGAGCCCTACCGCTACCGGGCGACGATCCCCGGCATCCTGAACGTCGACATGGAGGCGCTCCTCGGCGGGGACGGCAGAACGCCGATCGTGATCAAGAACCACCCTTACAACCCGCTCGGGCTGGACGACCCGATGGTCGCGCACTCGCGGACCTACACCTACAAACGCGGCAAGATCGACTGGAACTACAGCGGGCGCTCGGCGTCGATTCGCCACTTCAAGCTCGCGGGCGAGATCCGTCCACCGGCGAAGACCGCCGCGCTCGCCGGCGGCCCGGTGACGTCGCTCGTGCATCTGGCCGAGCCGCGGGTGCAGCCGCCGGCGCCGGGTGCCGCGGGCGCGCCGAGCGGCCACTGCGCCCATCATCCCTGAGCGACAGGCGACGGGGACGGACTCCGGCGTCCGTCCCCGCCACCTCTGATGGCGCCCGCCTGCGCCGTGGCCACCCGCGGCGCTGTGGTAGCGTTCTCGTTGTCAGGAGGACGAAACCGTGGCCGTCGATCCCGAGCTGCTTGCAATCCTGGTCTGCCCGAAGACGAAGGGCTCCCTCGAGCTGGTCGAGCTCCCCGGGGACGTCCGCGCCTCGCTCAAGGAGCGCTACCGCGAGCATTTCCGCGACGAGGAGCCGGTCGTGGAGCAGGGCCTGTACTGCGCCGAATCGAAGCTCGTCTATCCGATCGTCTCCGACATCCCGATCATGCTGGTCGACGAGGCGCTGCCCGCCTCGGCGGTCGGCCGCTAGCCCAGTCGCGGCGCCCGTGGCCTCGCGGACGCGCCGCCGCCCCGCCGCCCCAGCCGGTTCGTTTCCGCGTTTTCTCGCCGGGCTGCGGCCCGCCGTCGAGGCCGAGCTCGACCGCTTACTTCCGAGCGCGGCGGAGCCTCCGACCCGCCTGCACGCCGCGATGCGCTACAGCGTCTTCGCCGGCGGCAAGCGGGTCCGCCCGGCGCTGGTGGTGCTCGCCGGCGAGGCTTGCGGGGCGGCGCGCGAGATGCTGCTTGCGGGCGGCGCGGCGCTCGAGCTCGTCCATACCTACAGCCTGATCCACGACGACCTCCCGGCGCTCGATGACGACGACCTGCGCCGCGGCCGTCCGACCTGCCACCGCCAGTTCGACGAGGCGACGGCGATCCTGGCCGGCGACGGACTGCTGACCCTGGGGCTGCACGTCCTGGCGCGCGAGCCGCGCAGCGCGGGCGCGGCGACGCGACGGCGCGCGGTCGAGCTGGTCGCCGAGGCGATCGGCACCGCCGGCATGATCGGCGGCCAGATGGACGACCTCGAGGCGGAGCGGGCCTGGCCCGCCGACGCGGGAGCGGCGCTCGAATCGATCCACCGCCGCAAGACCGGCGCGCTGCTCACCGCCGCGGTGCGGCTGGGAGGCCTCTACGCCGGGGCGAGCGCCGCCGAAGACCGCGCCCTCGCCGCCCTCGGGGCGCGGATCGGCCTGCTCTTCCAGATCGCCGACGACATCCTCGACGTCACCGGCACGACCGCGGCGCTGGGCAAGACGGCGGGCAAGGACGCCGAGGCCCAGAAGCTCACCTACCCCGGCCTCTACGGCCTCGAGGAGAGCCGCCGCCGGCTGCGCGCCATCGCCGCCGAGGCGCAGACCCTGGCCCGAGCGCTGCCGCGCGGGGCCGGTCTCTTCCCGTCGCTGGTGCGTTTCCTGGCGGCACGCACGGCGTAGTGCCTGCCCCCTTGTCGTCCCGAATTCGCCTCCGCGCTGGCCTCAAGCCGCCAGCCTGTTGTCGTCCCGAGCGAGAGCGAGGGACCTGGGGGGGCGGGTGGCCTCCCGAGCATCCTGAGAGCGTCGTGCAGGGCGGGGGCGCTTTCGCGCCGCCCTGCCCCCCAGATCCCTCGCTCACGCTCGGGGACAGAGGTCAGAGGGTCGCGCTTCTGGCCCGCACCTCTTCCGAGGTCAGTCCGTAGAGCGGCGGCGTCGGCACCTCCAGCATCGCGAGATAGATGTAGATCTGCCCGCGATGATGGATCTCGTGCTCGACCATCGAGCGCAGCCACTTCCAGACCGCGAGCCGGGCACCGTCCGGCGTCGTGCAAGTTGCCAGAAGCTCTTCCGCCGTCAGGCCGGCGAAGATCGCCATCGATTCGCGATGGGTGCGGTCGAGGAAGGCGAGCACCTGGTCGAAGCCGTCGGCGAGCTCGCGGCCGTGCCCGGGATAGCGGCTCGGCCGGCCCTGCACGGTCTCGGCGAACATGTAGCGCTCGAGGGCGCCGAGGTGACGCAGGAGGTCCCCGAACGTGAAACGTCCGGGCCGGAACGCCCACTCGAGCCGGTCGGGCGGGATGCAGCGGGCCACCCGCAGAGTGCGCTCGCGCACCCGTTCGTAGTAGCGCAGGAACTCCCCGCGGTCGTGGATCTCCATGCTTCCTCCCGGGCGATGCCGCCCGCCGTGGCGTCGAGGCAGGATACCCACTTTCCAGAACGCTTTGCTCGCGCATTGCGCTCGCCTGCAAACCCGTGAAAAATAGAGACCTTACCGCCAACCGGACGGTCCGGTGGCGGTGTGCTCTCGACCCTCGACTGCGAATGATGGCTGCCGCCCAGCGTCTCGACCAGCTGCTCGTCGCCCGTGGCCTGTTTGCGAGCCGCGAGCAGGCGCGGCGCGCGGTGATGGCGGGCATCGTCCTGGTCGAGGGACGGTGCGTGGACAAGCCGGGGACGGCGGTGCCCGACGCGGCGCGCCTCGAGTTGCGCGGCGAGCGCGAGCCCTTCGTGTCGCGGGCCGGGCGCAAGCTGGCAGCGGCGCTCGACCGCTTTGGCGTCGATCCTGCAGGCCTCCGGTGCATGGACGTCGGCGCCTCGACCGGCGGTTTCACCGACTGCCTGCTGCAGCGCGGCGCCGCGCGGGTGTATGCGATCGACGTCGGTTACGGCCAGCTCGATTCCCGCCTGCGCGGCGATCCGCGGGTGGTGGTGATGGAGCGGCTGAACGCCCGCAACCTCGCCGCCGACGCGCTGCCCGAGCGCTGCGACCTCGCGGTCGTCGACGTGTCGTTCATCTCGCTGGTCAAGGTCGTTCCCGCCCTGCTGCCGCACCTGCGGCCGGGTGGGCTGCTGCTGACGCTGGTCAAGCCCCAGTTCGAGGTCGGCCGCGCGCAGGTCGGGCGAGGCGGTATCGTGCGTGACGAGGCGGTGCGCCAGGCCGTGATCGCCGAGCGGGTCGGCGACCTCGAGCGCCTGGGGCTCTCCCGGCTCGGCGTCATGGACAGCCCGGTGCCCGGCGCCGAGGGTAATCGCGAGGCCCTGGCGCTGTTTCGCAAGGAGGCCGATTGACCACGTACCGGCGGGTGGGAGTGGTGGCGAAGAGCGGCAGCCCGGAAGCGGTGCAGACCGCCCTCGAGCTCGCCGAATGGCTGAACCGGCGCGGCATCGAGGTCTGTCTCGACGATGGCGTGCTGCGCGCCGCCGGCCGCCCGCTGGTCGACGCGTTCCGCTCGGACGGCGCTTACGACCTGGTCGTGGTGCTGGGCGGCGACGGCACCCTGCTCGCCGTGGCGCGCAACCTGGCCGACGGGGTGCCCATCCTTGGCGCCAACCTCGGCAGCCTCGGCTTCCTGACCGAGATTCACCGCACCGAGCTCTACCCGAGCCTGGTGCGCATCATGGCCGGCGACGTGGCGGTCGAGGAGCGCTCGCTGCTCCAGGTCGAGCTCGATCGCGCCGACGGCCCGCCGATGCCGTATCGGGCGCTCAATGACGCGGTGATCGCGAAGAGCGCGCTGTCGCGCATCATCGAGCTGTCGCTGCGGGTCGACGGTATCCTGGTGGCGCGCTTCCGCGCCGACGGCTTGATCCTCTCGACGCCGACCGGCTCGACCGCTTACAACCTCTCGGCCAATGGCCCCATCCTCTACCCGCGCCTGCCGGTCATGGTGCTGACGCCGATCTGCCCACACACTCTCTCGCTGCGCCCGATGGTGCTGCCGGACTCGAGCCGGGTCGAGGTCACGCTCGAGACCCAGCGCGAAGAGGTGTACCTGACGCTCGACGGCCAGGAGGGCACCATGCTCGGCGCCGGCGACACGGTGCGTGTCTCGCGCAGCCCGCGCACCGTGCGCCTGCTGCGGGTTTCCGGGCGCAGCTACTTCGACGCCCTGCGCGGCAAGCTGCACTGGGGGGAGTAGGTGGCCGAGCCTGTCCCGTCGCGGCGGCCGGGCCGTGTGCGCCGCTGGGTCGTTCGTCCGCTTGTCTGGCTGCTGGCACTCGCCGCCGTGGGCGGCTGGCTCGGCTCCCGGCTGCTCGACAGCGACTTCCTGCACGAGCGCGAGCGTCAGCTGGTGGTCGCCCGCCTGCGCGAGGCGCTCGGACGGCAGGTCGAGGTGGGCCGCGTCGAGCTGCACCTGATGCCGCTCGGCGTCGAGATCGGTGACCTCCGCATCCCCGGCCCGCAGCCGCAGGACCCGCCGCTCGCGGTGGTGCCGCGCCTGCGCATCGACGGCGAGCTGCCCGGCCTGCGCGGCGGCGTGCTGCGGCTGCGCGAGGTCACCCTCGAGCATCCCCAGATCTTCGTCGACGTGCGGCCCGACGGCTCGACCAATCTGCCGGTTCTGGCCGGCGGGTCGGGCGCCGGCTTCGAGGTACGCCTCGACGCGCTGCGCGTCGAGAACGGCGAGATGCGCCTCGCCGAGCAGCGGGTACCGCTCGACTTCGCGGCACGGGCGGTGCGGCTGAACCTGGTGGGCGCGCGCGGCGGCGAGCTCGGCGGCGAGGTGGTGGCGCAGGAGATCGAGCTGCGGCTGCCGCGGGCCAATCCCTATCCCTTCTCGCTGAGCGGCCGCGTGCGGCTGAGCGCGCGCGGCATCCAGATCGACAGCGCCCGGGTGGTCGGCCCCGACGTTTCCGCCACCGGTCACGGTACGGTGGCGTGGAAGCCCAAGCCGGAGGGCAAGATCGATCTGGTCGGCGAGGTCTCGAGCGCGGCGTTCGTGCGCCTCGGCTACCTGC
>JBLMYC010000113.1:0-3650 GCA_050258075.1 Acidobacteriota bacterium | reverse complement strand
ACACCTGGCCCATGCGGTCGCTGCGGGTCTCGATCTTCTCGGGGGTGAAGTTGGCTTTGTCGGCAAGGAAGCTGACCTCGCCCGGGACGCGGTGGCCGGGGCGGCTGTCGAGCTCGATGGCGACCCGCTGGCCGAGCCGCAAACGGCCGACATCCGCCACCGGCACGTAGATCTGCACATACTTGTCCTTGGGGTCGAGGACCGACAGCACGGCCGAGCCCGGCTGCGCCAGCTCGCCGGGCCAGATGTACTGGGTCTGGACGACGGTGGCGACGGCGGGGGCGTGAATGGTGTACTTCGACTCGGTGACCTGAAGCTCGCCGAGCTCCGCCCGGGCGAGGTCGCGCTTTTGCCGGAGCGACTCGAGCTGGCGGCGGGCGACGGTGATTTTGCCTTGCTGCGCCTGCGACCTTGCCAGCAGCTCGCGGGCGCGATCGAGCGCGCCGCGGGCCTGGTCGCGCTCGGCGCGGGCGTTGTCGAGCAGCTGGGCGGTGCTGGCGCCGGTCTTCAGCAAGCCTTGTTCGCGGGTGAAGCTGCGTTCGGCCAGCTCGGCCGCCGCCTGCGCTTGCTCGAGGGCGGCGCGGTTTGCGCTGACGTCGCGCTTCCAGGTGCTTTCGATGAGCGTGACGCGCTCGGCCTGGGTCTCGATGTCGGCCTCGACCATGTCGAGCTCCGCCTGCTTCGACTTGAGCCGCGCCTCGATGTCGCGCCCGTCGAGCGCGGCGATGACGGCGTTGGCGGGAACGGCGGCGCCTTCGGCGAACTTCACCTCGAGGACGCGGCCGGTCACCTCGCTGCGGACGACCCTTTCTTCGCCCTCGACGAAGCCGGTGTAGTAATGCGCCTGCTGGCCGCGGCGCACGTAGAAGGCGGCCGCGGCGGCGACGGCGGCGACGATCGCAAGGATGGGGATCAATTTTCGTGACATGGCTCTACCTCTTGTCGGCGGCGGACGCCGAGTCGTCGTCGAGCGACATTCCCATCAGCTCTTGCAGCTCGGCGCGCCGGGTGTGCGCCTGATAGAGAGCGGTCGCCCGCGAGGCGCGCTGCGCCGAGAGCAGGGACTGGGCATCGAGGACGTCGTCGCTGGCGGCGCGTCCGACGTCGAACTGCTGCTCGCGGATGCGCAGGTTCTCCTCGGCCTGGGCGACGGCGGCATCGGCGGTGCGCAGAGCGGCGAGACGTTCCTCGGCGGCCTCCTGGGTGGCGCGCACGGCCTTCTCCAGGCTGCGCAGCTCGGCCTCCAGCGCCACCTGGTTCTGCTCGGCCTTGAGGCGCGCCTCGGCGATCTGCGCCTCGCGCCGCGTGTCGGTGCCGAGATCCCAGGTGAAGCCGACGAACCCGGAGCCGATGTCCTGCGGCTGCAGCAGGTTGGAGCTGGAGTAGTCGATGGCGCCTCCGCCGGAGAAGCGGGGCAGGCGGCTGCGCTCGAGGGAGCGGCGGGCTGCCTCGAGGCGTTGCTGCTCCTCGAGCAAGGAGACCAGCACGGGGTTGTGCGTGTACGACAACTGCAGCGCGTCCGCGGCGCTCGGGATCGTCGGGTGGGCGCGGACATCGACCAGTTCGGTCGCCGCGTCGACCGGCAGCCCGACCGTTTCGTTGAAGGCACGGCGGGCCTGCTTGATGGCGAGCTCGCGCCGCAGCAACACCTGCTCGGCGTCGCGCAGGGCGACCTGGACGACCAGCAGCTCGTTCTTGGTCACCCGCCCGTTGTCGAACTTGCTTTGCGCGTTGGCGAGCTGCTGGCGGTCGAGCGCGACGGTTTGCTCGGTGACTTCACGCAGCCGTTGCGTCTCGAGCAGGTCGAAGTAGGAGCGCACCACCGCTACCTGCTGCTGCAACGTGGTGGCCCACAGCCGGGCCTGCTCGCCGCGATAGCCGGCCTGGGCGGCGGCAAGCGCCTGGCGGATCTCGCCGCTCAGGTCGAGGGGCAGGGTGAGCGTGCCGTTCACCATCCCCGCCTGCGCGTCGCGGATCTTGACCTCGGGTGCGGTGCCGCCGAACTGCTCGAGCGCGGCCGGCGGCAAGTCGATCTGAGTCGTTTGCGGGTCGGTATACCACGTGTAGCGTCCGCTGGCGGTGGTCGCCGGAAGCAATCGACCGCGGGTGTCGAACACGCGCTCGCGGGTGGCGGCGAGCTCCAGCTCGGCCTCACGGAGGCGGCGGTTACCCTGGGCGGCGAGCGCGAGGGCGGCCTGCAGGTCGAGCGGAGCGGTCACTGCCGGCGCGGATTTCGGCGGGATGGCAGCGGCCGTGCCGAAGTCGGCGCCCGCGGCTGCCGCCAGCCTCGCCAGCTCGCGTGACCGGTGCTCTTGGCTCCAGCCCCCGTCGCCCTCGGGGCGAGCGAGGCTGGCGACCGTGCCGCATCCGCAGGGCAGCGCGCCGACGAGAAGCAGGGCGAAAAGGTGGATGGCCTCAGCGCGCATGCCGCTTCCTCTGCCTCTGCTTCGTCAGGCGCTCCAACCCGCCGAGGGAGAACTCGGTGACGTGCTCCGCGAGCTCGCGGGCAAGTCCGCGCGGATATTCCTCGAGCCCCCAGCGGAGCAGCGTGGCGGCGCGGCTGAAGCGGTAGAAGACGACCTGGCCGAGGATGCTGACGGCGCAACGCTCGATCTGGTTGGGCGACAAACCGGGGGCGAGGCCGGCGATGACGTCTTTCATCTCTTGCAGCATGGGCGTGATGAACTCCTCGACGATGACCGGCAGCGCCTCGCTGGGATCGGTCATCTCGCGTTGCATCAGGGCTCCGTGCAAGCCGGGTGGCGGGCCGATGAGCAGGTCGAACATCACCTGGCAGCGCGTCCGCAGCAGCTCGCCGAGCTCGCGGCGGGACATCCGCCGCAGGCCGCGAGCCGGCCGGCCCGCACCGTGGCGGTTCAGACGCGCTCGGATCTCGGCGAACTGGGCGCGCAGCACTTCGAGGTAGAGCTGCCGCTTCGATCCGTAATGATAGTTGCTGGCGGCCAGATTCACGCCGGCCCGCTCGGCGATGTCGCGCGCCTTGGTGCCGTGAAACCCGCGTTCGGCGAACAGATCGCTGGCCGCGGCCAGCAGCCGCGCCTTGGTGTCCTCGCGATCCCGCGCCGACATGAACGGCAGTTTGAAACAGGTGTTTGAATCAGTCAAGGCCCCGCCGACCGAGGGCGACCGGGCTACGGCTCGAGCGCTCCGAGGAGCAGGTCGGGGACCGGTGCTTCAGGATGCGGTGTGCTCGCGGGCGGTGTCGCCGCCATCCGCGAGGAACGATTCGAAGAGTTTCTCGAGGCTCGCGCGCGCGGCGGCCATCATGCGTTGCAGGGTGAGCAGGCCCGGCAGGGCGCCGGGATGGCCGGCCAGATAGGCGGCGAGGGCAAGCGGTCGGACGGCCCCGCTGGCCGGATCGAGGAAGGGGGTGGAGTCGTCGAGCTCGGTATTCGAGCGGTCGAGGATCGCGCGCACGGAGGCGAAGGGAACGCCGGCTCGGGACGCGCAGCGCGCGATGGCAGCGCCTTCCATCTCGACGGCGACGGCGCCGGTGGCGGTCGCGGCGTCGCGCTTGGCGGCTGCGGAGCTCAGCACGTGAGCGGAGCACAGCACTGGCGCCAGGACGGTCCGCAAGCCGGCGCGATCGGCGCAGAGTTGCAGGCGCGACCGGGTGGGAGGGTCGGTGT
>JBLMYC010000112.1:0-8743 GCA_050258075.1 Acidobacteriota bacterium | reverse complement strand
GACGAGGAGGGCTTCTACGAGGCGCGCTGGTTCGCGGGCGGCGAGCTGCGGTTCCGCCTCGCCGAGGCTGGGCCACTCCGCGTCGGCTTCCTGATCTGCACCGAGCTGATGTTCAACGAGCACGCCCGGCGCTACGGGCGCGCCGGAGCCGAGCTCCTCCTGGTGCCGCGCGCGACCGGGCGCGCCTCGCTCGAGCGCTGGCTGGTCGCGACCCGCATGGCCGCGATCGTCTCCGGCGCCTACGTCGCCTCGTCGAACCGCGGCGGAGTCGACGAGCGCGGCCAGGAGTTCGGCGGCTGCGGCTGGATCGTCGATCCGCACGGCGACCTCGTGGCACGCACCAGCGCCACCTCGCCGGTCGCCTTCCACGAGCTCGACCTCGCCTGGGTGAAGCGGGCCCAGCGGGAGTACCCCTGCTACGTGAAGGACCCCTGAGCGGCCGCCGCGCAGGAGCCTGGGGACACGGCTGTTCCGAGGTCCGGTCCGAGGCGCCGCGCCGATCGATGATTCCCTGCAAGCCGAGGGGAACCGGACCTCGGGACAGACGCGTCCCCGGGCGGTCGCCGAGCGGCGTTTCGTGAGACGATCCGGCAGACATGACGCTCGCAACCTCCACCTCGCCGCCGGCGCCGCCGACGACTGCGGACATCGCTCCACTGCTCACCGTGCGCCAGGTCGAGAAAGCCTACGGGAAGGGCGCCAAGCGCTTCGTGGCGGTGGCCGACGTCAACCTCGAGATCCGCCCCGGCGAGTTCGTCTGCCTGCTCGGTCCCTCGGGCTGTGGCAAGAGCACCCTGCTGCGCATCATCACCGGCCTCGCCTCCGCGACCGCCGGCGACGTCCTATACCGCGGCGAGCCGCTGCGCGGCGTCAACCCCTACGCCACGATCGTCTTCCAGACCTTCGCGCTCTATCCCTGGCTGACCGTCGAGGAGAACGTGGAGATCGCGCTCAAGGCGCGCGGCGTATCGCCGGACGAGCGCCACGACCGCGCCGTGCGGCTGATCGACACCGTCGGTCTCGACGGCTTCGAGTCGGCGTACCCGCGCGAGCTCTCGGGCGGCATGCGGCAGAAGGTCGGCTTCGCCCGCGCCATGGCGGTCGAGCCCGAGCTGCTCTGCCTCGACGAGCCGTTCTCGGCCCTCGACGTGCTGTCCGCCGAGGCGCTGCGCGGCGAGCTGATGGAGCTGTGGCTCAACAAGGCGATCCCCACCAAGGCCATCCTCATGGTGACCCACAACATCGAGGAGGCCGTGCTGATGGCGGATCGCATCGTGGTCATGGGCAAGGACCCGGGGCGCATCCTGACCGAGATCGCGGTGCCCATCCACCAGCCGCGCAAGCGCAAGGACACGGCGTTCCAGGCGGTCGTCGACAAGGTGTACGCCGCGGTCGCCGGCAAGACCAAGACCGACGCCGAGCTCGCCGGAACGGCGGCCGGCGAGCGACGCCGCCTGCCAGGCGCGCGCCTGAACGCGCTCGCCGGCCTGGTCGAGAAGCTCGCCGCCGAGGGCAGCCGCGCCGACATCTACCGGCTGGGTGGCGAGCTGGTGCTCGAGCTCGACGACCTGCTGCCGATCGTCGAGGCGGGCGAGCTGATGGGCCTGCTGACCGTGCAGGAGGGCGACCTCTTCCTGACCCCGCTCGGCCAGGCCTACGCGGACGCCAGCATCCTGGCGCGCAAGGAGCTGATCGCCAGTCGCATCCTGCGCCAGCCCACCATCCGCTGGATCTACGAGACCCTGCAGAAGGACGACGACCGCCGCGTCGATCGCGACTACTTCCTCGACATCCTGCAGCACGAGATCGGCGCAGACGAGCGCGCCGACGAGCAGCTCGACATCGCCGTGAACTGGGGCCGCTACGCCGAGCTGTTCGCGTACGACGGCGACACCGACGAGCTGTACCTCGAGAGCTGAGCGCCACCAGGCGATGGAGAGCGGAGCGCATCGCTACGCCGTCCTCGGCGCCGGCCGCCAGGGCCAGGCCGCCGCGTACGACCTGGCCGTGCGCGGCGAGGCGCGCGAGATCCTGCTCGCCGACGCCGACCCGGCGCGAGCCCATGCGGCGCGCGAGTGGCTCGCCGCCCGGCTGCCGGCTGCGGCGCCCGCGCTCTCGACCGCGACGGTCGACGGCGGCGACGAGAACGGTCTGCGCGCGGTGCTCGTCGGACGCGACGCTGCGGTCTCCGCTCTCCCCTATCGCTTCAACCTCGGGGCGACGCGGGCGGCGATCGCCGCCGGCTGCCCGCTGTGCGACCTCGGCGGCCACACCGGCATCACCCGCGAGCAGCTGGCGCTCGGCGGCGCGGCGACGGCGCGCGGCGTCGCGATCGTTCCCGACTGCGGCCAGGCGCCGGGCATGGCGACCTCGCTGATGGTGCTCGCCCTGTCGCTGGTCGACGAACCGCACACCCTGGAGGTCTGGGACGGCGGCCTGCCGCTCGATCCGCAGCCGCCACTCGGCTACCGCCTGCTGTTCAGCGTCGAGGGCCTGACCAACGAGTACGACGGGCCGTGCTACAACCTGCGCGACGGCAAGGTCGTGAATCTCGACAGCCTGTCCGAGGCGCAGCAGGTCGAGTTCCCGCCGCCGCTCGGCCGCCTCGAGGCGTTCTGCGCCTCCGGCACCGCCTCGACCTTCCCGTGGACCTGGGAGGGAAGGCTGCGCACCTTCACCAGCCGCATCCTGCGCTACCCCGGTCACCTGGAGCAGATCCGCACCCTCAAGCGCCTGGGCTTCTTCGGCGAGGAAGAGGTCTCGGTCGGCGGCCGGCCGGTCGTGCCGCGGCGGCTGACCGAAGCGCTGCTCGAGCGCCTGCTCCAGGGCGAGGGTCCGATCCGCGACATCGTCCTGGTGCGGGTGCACGCCACCGGCCATCAGAACGGCCGGCCGGCGCGCGCCGAGATCGACGCCCGGGTCGACTGCGACCCCGCGATCGGGCTCTCCGCCATGCAGCGTTGCACCGGCTTCGACGCCGCGATCGTCGCCGCGATGCTCGCCCGCGGCGAGATCCGGCCCGGCGTCCACACCCGCGAGACCGCGGTCGAGCCCGAGCGCTATGCGAGCGAGCTCGATCGCCGCGGCATGGGCGTCGCGCGGCGGGTCGTCGCGCTCTGAAGCGGCATCCGCGGCGGGTTCGTGTAACATCCGCCCCGTGCCCGAACCGGAAAACCCGGCCGAGCGGCTGCGCGACCTGGAGCGCGAGGTCGAGCGGCTGCGGGGCGAGTTGGTGCGCGTCGCGGCGCTCGACGAGCTCACCGGCCTGCCGAGCGCCGAGCGCTGCACACGCCACCTGCACGACGAGTGGCTGCGCGCGGCGCGGCTCAACCGGCGCACCGACTGGCCGCTCTCGATCCTGCTCCTCGACATCGACTTCCTGAGCGTGCTCAACGACCGCTACGGCGCCGGGATCGGCGACGAGTGCCTGCGCCAGGTCGCCCGCTTCCTGGCCGCGATCGCGCAGCGCCCCGGCGACCTCGCCGCCCGCCTCGAGGGCGGACGCTTCGCGCTCGTCCTGCCGGGGACCGACAATCACGCGGCGCGCGCCATCGCCGAATCGCTGCGCCAGCGGGTCGCCGAGCTGCAGCTCTCCGGGGCCCGGGTCACCGCCAGTCTCGGCGTCGCCACCTCCCGGCCGCACGAGAACGGCGCTCCGACGTCCCTGCTGCAGGGCGCCGAGGGAGCGCTGCGCCGCGCCAAACAGGCCGGCCGCAACCGGGTGGCCTGGGCAGCCGATCCGCACGAGGGCTTCGCCGAGCCCCGCGCCTAGCCGTGGCCCGGCGCACCATCCCCACGCCGGGACACCCCGCACGATGAACGATCCGCGCTCCGCTCTCGCCGCCGAGATCGCCTCCTCCGGCTGGCTCGAACTCCTGCGCCGGCTGGTGCAGACGCCCAGCCACCCCGGCCTGCCGCGCCAGGAGGAGGCGGTCGCCCACGTGCTGGCGGACTATCTCGCCCAGCACGGGATCGCGTCCGATCTCCTCGAGGTCGCGCCCGGCCGGCCCAACCTCCTGGCCCGGGTCGAGGGCGGCGCGCCCGGCCCGCGGCTGGTGCTCTGCGGCCATACCGACACCGTGCCGCTCAACGCCGACGAACCCGGTGCCGGCTTCGCGGCCGAGATCCGCGACGGGCGCCTGTACGGCCGCGGCGCCTGCGACATGAAGGGAGCCCTGGCCGCCATGGCGGCGGCGCTGGTGGCGCTACGGCGCTGCGGCGCGCTCGCGCGCGGCGAGGTGGTCCTGGCAGCGGTCATCGACGAGGAACTGGAGAGCCTGGGCGCCGAGGACCTGGTGCGGCGCGGCTTCCAGGCCGCCGGTGCGATCGTCGGCGAGCCCACCTCGAACCGCCTGGCGCTCGGCCACAAGGGCCTCGAGTGGCTGGAGATCGAGTTCCTCGGCCAGGCCGCGCACGGCGGCACACCGCAGGCGGGGATCAACGCCATCGCCGCCGCGGCCCGCTTCGTGGTCGCTCTCGAGGCCGAGCTCGGGCCGCGCCTCGCGGCACGCGCCCATCCGCTGCTCGGCCCGCCGACTATCAACTGCGGCACCATCCACGGCGGCGACCAGCCGTCGACCGTCGCCGCCGCCTGCCGCCTGCAGGTCGATCGCCGCGGCGTGCCGGGCGAGACCTACGCATCGATGCAGGGCGAGCTCGAGGCGATCCTCGCCGCGGTGCGCCGCGCGATGCCGGGCCTGCGGACGTCGATCCGCCGGACGCCCGGCGGCATGGCGACGCTCGAGCACCTGCCGACGGTGCTCGCCGCCGACCATCCCCTGGCGCGCGCGATCGCCACCGCACGCGCCGCGATCGGCGGCGCCGGCGAGCCGCCGACCGCTTTCCCGGCCTGGACCGACGCCGCGCTGCTCTCCAACTTCGCCGCCATTCCGTGCGCGATCCTCGGGCCCGGCGACCTCTCCGTGGCGCACTCGCCCCGCGAGCACGTGCCGCTCGCCGAGGTCGCCGACGCGGCGCTCATCTACGCCCTGTCCGCGATCGAGCTCGCCAAGACCGCGGCCTCCTCCGCTTAGCGGGACACTGCCCATTCCTTGTCATCCCGCTCGTCAGCCAGGAACCGAGCCCCACAGCGCTGCGCCGCGCGTCGCGATCACCCGCGCGTAGAAGCGGGCGCTCGACTTCGGCGTCCGGCGCTGGCTTTCGTAGTCGACGTGGACGATGCCGAAGCGTTTGGCGTAGCCGTGGCTCCACTCGAAGTTGTCGAGCAACGACCACACGAAGTAGCCGCGCAGGTCGACCCCCGCCCGCAGGGCGCTTTCGGCGGCACGCAGGTGATCGCGCAGATAGGCGACCCGCGCCGGGTCGTCGACGCCCTCTAACCCGGGACGCGCCGGGTCGGCGAACGCGGCGCCGTTCTCGGTCACGTACAGCGGCAGTGCGCCGTAGCGCTCCTTCACCCACAGCAGGGTCTCGGCGAGGCCGTCCGGGTAGACCTCCCATTCGGTCTCGGTGTACGTGGCCTGCGCCTGGCGCACCGCCGCGGCGCCGGTCGGCCACGCCTGCGGGTCGGCGCACACGACGCTGCGGGTGTAGTAATTCACGCCCAGGAAGTCGATCGGCTGCCGGATGCTCTCGAGATCCGCCGCCGGGAACCGCGGCCAGGCCGGGCCGAAGATCTCCGCCATCTCGCTCGGGTACGAGCCGAGCAGCAGGGGATCGAGGTAGTGGCGGTTCATGGATGCGTCGGCTCGCAGCGCGGCCCGCACATCCTCGGCCGCGTTCGAGGCCGGATGCTTGGGCTCGAGGTTCACCACCACGCCGATGCGGTGACGCCCCTCCGCGCGGTAGGCGGCAACCGCGGCGCCGTGAGCGCGCAGCAGGTTGTGCGCCACCAGCGGCGCCTCGAAGAGATTGCGGTGGCCGGGCGCCAGCCGGCCGTGCAGATAGCCGCCGTCGGCCACCACCCAGGGCTCGTTCAGCGTCGTCCAGTCCTCGATCGCACCGTCGAGCGCCCGGAACACGATCGTCGCGTAGTCGGCGAACCACTCCGCGACGTCGCGGTTGAGCCAGCCGCCAAGATCGTCGAGCGCCGCCGGCAGGTCCCAGTGATAGAGCGTCGCGAACGGACGGATGCCGGCCTCACGCAACGCCTCGACCAGGCGGCGGTAGAAGTCGAGGCCGCGTTGGTTGACCGCGCCACGGCCGGCCGGCAGCACCCGTCCCCAGGCGATGCTGAAGCGGTACGCGCCGAGGCCCAGCTCGCGCATCAGCGCCACGTCGTCGCGGAAGCGCCGGTAGTGATCGCAGGCGATGTCCCCGTTGTCGCCGTTCGCGACCCACCCCGGGGTGTGCGCGAAGCGATGCCAGATGCTCGGCCCGGCGCCGTCGGCGAGCGGCGAGCCCTCGATCTGGTAGGCCGATGTCGCGGCCCCCCAGAGGAAGTCGGCGGGAAAAGCGCTCAATCGCACTCCACGCGCACCGCGAGAGTCGTGCCGGATGGCACCTCGCGCAGCAGCCCGCCGGGCAGCGCCGCGCCGCCGACGTGGACCGCCGCCCCGTCCCCGGTCGCCCGCATCCGGCGCACGATCTCCACCTCGAGCGTCGCTCCCCGCCAGGGACGCCGCAGCCTGGCGCCCGGCCAGCCTGCCGGCAGGCTCGGATCGAAGAGCAGGCCGTCCCAGGTCGGACGCACCCCGAGGACCCACTCGGTGAGCACGCGCGGCAGCCAGGCAGCCGAGCCGGTGTACCAGGTCCAACCGGCGCGTCCGGCGTACGGCGACGCCGGTCCGTCGACGTTCCCGGGCAGGACGTATGGCTCGGCCCAGTAGCGATCAGGGTCCTGGAGCGCCGGATTGATGGCGTGCAGCAGTCGGGCCAGGGTCTCTCCATCGCGCCGCTTCGCGGCGGCGGCGATCGCCCAGGTGGCAGCGTGGGTGTAGACACCGCCGTTCTCACGCAGGCCCGGCGCGTAGCGGGTGATGTAGCCGATCGACTCGTCGGGCTGGCCGTAGGCCGGAGCGAGGAGCAGCGCCCCGGCGTCGCTCACCAGGTGCTCCACGACCGCCGCCCACGCCGCGGCGGCGCGCTCCGGCGGCGCGACGTCGTTGAGGATCGCCCACACCTGCGGGTTGAGGTAGACGCGGCCGGCGGGGTTCTCGGCGCTGCCGATCCAGGTGCCGTCGTCCTTCGTCGCCCGGCGATACCAGGCGCCGTCCCAGGCGTGTCGATTGATCGCCGCGACGAGCGCCGAGCGGCGCGCCGCGAGCTCGTCACCTCGCGCCGGCTTGCCGGTTCGCCGGTGGATCTCGGCCCAGTCGGCGAGCAGGCCGACCAGGAACTCGGCGAGCCACACCGACTCGCCGCGCTCCTCGAGCCCCAGCGCCGAAAGGCCGTCGTTCCAGTCGCCGGCGCCGATCAAGGGCAGGCCGCGCGCGCTCCAGCGCTGGAAGACGCGGCGCAAGGCGCGCTCGACGTGATCGCCGAGGGGAGCCGGCTGCGCGTCATCGAGGAACGGCGCCGGGTCGTCCAGCACCGTGAAGTCCGCCGTCTCCTTGAGATAGCTGGCGGTGACGAACCCGAGCCAGAGCAGGTCGTCGGTCATCGTCGTGACATGCCCCTGCTCGGTCAGCGGGTGCCACCAGTGCACGACCGAGCCGTCGGCGAACTGGTGAGCGGCGTGCAGCCGGATCTGCTCGCGACAGCGCTCCGGGTCGATCGTCAGCCAGACCTGCGAGTCCTGCAGCTGATCGCGAAAGCCGTACGCGCCGCTCTGCTGGTAGTAGCCGGCGCGCCCCCACAGCCGGGCCGCGATCGCCTGATAGCGCAGCCAGTCGTTGACCAGGACGTCGAGCGATGGCTCCGGGGTGGCGCAGCGCAGCGCGCCGAGCCGCTCTCGCCAGGCGGCGTCGACCGCGGCGAGCGCCACGTCCATCGCCGTCGGCGTCTGGAAGCGCCGGGCGACAGCACCGGCTTCGTCGCGGCTGGCGGCGGTCGCCAGCACGAAGCCGCCCTCCCAGGTGCCACCCGCGCCGAGACCCACCGGGCAGCGCAGCGCGGCGATCGGATCGTGGTGGCGACCGAAGCGCGGCGCCCAGGGCGCATCCGTCAACCCGGCTGGGGCGCGGTACTCGGCGGCGCGGCCGAGGAACTCCGCCTTGTCACCCTGCGCGGCTTCGACCGGCTGCGCCGCGGCAAAGGCGCTCCAGTAGGGAAAGCTGGTGTTCCAGTGACCCCAGCGCCGCGAGGCGACGTCCCACATGTGGCTGGTAGCGAAGATGGCCCGCGCTCCTTCGTCCCAGGCCGTCTCGAGGAACAGCTTCTGGAACTCGCGGCGCGGCGCCGGCGAGGTGCCGCAGTTCCACTCCAGGAAGGGCACCAGGACCAGGCGGCGGGCCCGGCCCGAGAGGTCGCGGAGGCGCAGACGCCACAGCTCGGCGGCGTCCTCCGGCGCGACGAACAAGGTCCACTCGGCGACGATGCCGTGACACTCCGTCTCCAGCACCGTGTAGCCGATGCCGTGACGGCAGGCGAAACGCCCGTACCGCGGATGGCACGGCGCCGGAGCAAGCGACCACACGTCTCCCGACTCGAGGTCGCGGGCGTACAGGAAGCGGCCCGAGCCGTCCGCCGCCAGCTCCTGCTGCCAGCGCACCACCGCGGCTAGCTGCGAGTTGTCGATCCACGAGAAGCCGCTGCCGGTCTGCGACACCGCGAGACCGACCCGCGGGTTGGCGATCAGGTTGATCCACGGGCGCGGGGTATGCCAGTCGGTGATCACGTATTC
>JBLMYC010000111.1:0-4053 GCA_050258075.1 Acidobacteriota bacterium | reverse complement strand
GCCGGGCTCGAGAGGCTGCCGCCGCGGCCGGTCTCCTATCGCGGCGCGACGCTGCGTGAGCTCGACCTCGACGCCGCACTGGCGCGGCGACCCGCCGTCCTGCTGGTCGACGAGCTGGCGCACACCAACGTGCCGGGCTCGCGCCACGCCAAGCGCTGGCAGGACGTCGAGGAGCTGCTGGAAGCCGGCATCAGCGTCAGCTCGACCCTGAACGTCCAGCACGTCGAGAGCCTGAACGACCTGGTGGCGAAGGTCACCGGCGTCGCGGTGCGCGAGACCGTGCCCGACGGGGTCGTCGACAAGGCCGACGAGCTCAAGCTGGTCGACCTGCCGCCCGACGACCTGCTGCAGCGCCTGGCCGAGGGCAAGGTTTACATGCCGGAGCAGGCCGAGCGCGCCATCGACAGCTTCTTCCGCAAGGGCAACCTGATCGCCCTGCGCGAGCTGGCGCTGCGCCGCACCGCCGAGCGGGTCGACGAGCAGATGCGCGTCTACCGCGACACCCACGGCGTGCGCGCTCCCTGGCCGGTCGCCGAGCGGCTGGTGGTGGGAGTCGGGGCGTCGCCCGCCGCCGCCCGCCTGGTGCGCGCGGCACGGCGTCTGGCCGCCAACCTGCGCGCCGAATGGGCGGTGGTGCACGTCGAGACGCCGCGCAGCCTGCGCGCCCCGCAGGAGGACCGCGACCGCCTGCAGCAGACGCTGCGCCTGGCGGCCCGGCTCGGAGCGGAGGTGCTGACGGTCAGCGGCGAGAGCTTCGCCGATGAGCTGGTGCGCCTCGCCCACGACCGCAACGCCAGCAAGATCGTCGTCGGACGGCCGACGCATCCGAGCTCGCGCGACCGATTGGCGGGCTCGGAGACCGACCGGCTGCTGCGCCGGAGCCACGGCATCGACGTCTGGGTGATCGCCGGCGAGGGCGACGAGATCGTGGCGGGCGCAGCCCGTGCCGCGCCGCGCGCCCGGCGCGGCCGCCCGGCGCCGCGCGAGTGGATCGAGATGCTCGCCGCGATCGCCACCGCGACGACGCTCTGCGTGCTGCTCGCCCCATACCTGCGCGAGGCGAACCTGATCATGCTGTACCTGATCGCGATCGTCTTCGTTTCGCTGCGCTGCCGGCGGCGGGTCTCGGCGGTCGCGGCGGCCCTCTCCGCCCTGGCCTTCGACTTCTTCTTCGTGCCGCCGCACTTCTCCTTCGCGATCGCCGACAGCGAGTACCTGATCACCTTCGCCGGCGTGCTCGCGACCGGCCTGACGATCTCCACCCTCGCCAGCCACCTCAAAGACCAGCTCGGCGCGGCGCGCGATCGCGAGCGCCGGACGCAGGCGCTGTATTCGCTGTCGCGCGACCTCCAGAGCGCCGAGGACCTCGACGAGGTGCTGCAGGCGGCGGTGCGGCGGGTGCACGAAGTCTTCCGTTGCCACGTGTTCGTCCTGCTGCCCGGACCGGCCGGCGAGCTCGAGGCGCGGGCCAGCGACACCACCGACTACCGGATGAACGAGCGCGAGATGGCGGTCGCCGACTGGGTGTTCGCCCATGGCAGCCTCGCCGGGCGCGGCAGCGACACCCTGCCGGCGGCGCTCGGCCTCTACCTGCCGCTGCGCACGTCGGCCGGCCTGCGCGGCGTCCTCGGCCTGCACGGGCTCGCCAACGAGGACTTCGCGGCGCCGCTCGAGCTGCGCTTCCTCGAGGCCTTCTGCGGCCAGGTCGCGGTGGCGATCGAACGCCGCAGCGCCGCCCTCGACTGACGCCTCCCCGCGCGCCGCGGGCCGTCCACGCGAGCCAGCCTCGGGCTACACTTGCGCGATGCCGCGCTTCCGCTTCAGCTTCCGTCCGGCGCCGCCGCAGACGCCGACGATCTCGGCCGCCGACGCGTTGCTGGTGCTGGTGCTGGTGGCGCTGCTGTACGCCGGCGCGCGGCTGGCTTTCCACGCCCCGGCGGAAGTCTCCGGGCCGACCATCTCGCTCTCGCCCTGGGCGCTGCCCTGGTACGCCCTGCTCTCGGTCGGCCGGATGGCCGCGGCCTACGTGCTGTCGCTGCTCTTCAGCCTGGCCTATGCCTACGCTGCGGCGCGCAACCGCGCGGCGCGCAAGGTGCTGATGCCGATGCTCGACGTGCTGCAGAGCATCCCCATCCTCTCGTTTCTGCCGGTCGTCCTCCTCAGCCTGGTGGCGGTGATCCCGAGCGGCCTGGCGGCCGAGATCGCCGCGGTGGTGCTGATCTTCACCTCGCAGGCCTGGAACATGACCTTCAGCTTCTACCAGTCGATCACCACCCTGCCGACCGAGCTGCGCGAGGCGGCGGCGATCTTCCGCTTCCGGCGCTTCCTGCGCTTCCGCACCGTCGAGCTGGCGTTCGCCGCCATCCCGCTGATCTGGAACTCGATGATGAGCTGGGCCGGCGGCTGGTTCTTCCTGATGGCCTCGGAGATCTACACCGTCGGCAGCCGCGACTTCCGGCTGCCCGGCCTGGGCTCCTACCTGCAGACCGCCGCTACCGCCGGCAACGTGCGGGCGGTCGTCCTCGGCATCCTGACCCTGGTCACCGTGATCCTGCTCCTCGATCAGCTCCTGTGGCGCCCGTTGCTCGCCTGGGCAGACAAGTTCAAGGTCGAGATGACCGAGGCCGAGGAGCCGCCGTCGTCGTGGTTCCTCGACCTGCTCGCCGGCTCGCGCCTGGTCGACTGGCTGCGCGCCCGCTTCCTCGATCCGCTGCTCGAGCGCTTCGATCGCAGCGCCACCGCGCATGCCGCCGACCCCATGCCGCCGCTCGAGCGCACCGACGAAGGCCACCTGTCGCGCTGGACCTGGCTCGGCGGAGCGCTGATCGGCGCCGGCGCGGTCTACGGCGCCGTGCAGGCGGCGGCGCTGCTCGCCGGCCTGCACCGCGAGGACTGGCGGATGCTCGTCGTGGGGCTGCTGGCAACCGCGGCGCGAGTCGCCGTGTCGCTCCTGATCGCGCTCGCCTGGACGGTGCCGCTCGGCGTCGCGATCGGCATGAATCGCCGGCTGGCGACGATTCTCCAGCCGGTCGTCCAGGTGATCGCCTCGGTTCCCGCCACGGCGCTCTTCCCGGTCATGCTGCTGGTGCTGTTGCGCTCGCCCGGCGGCCTCAACATCGCCGCCGTGCTGCTGATGCTGATGGGCACCCAGTGGTACCTGCTGTTCAATGTCATCGCCGGCGCCTCGGCGATCCCCCAGGACCTCAAGTTCACGACCGACCTGCTGCGCCTCGGCTCGCTCGATCGCTGGAAGACGCTGATCCTTCCGGCCCTGTTCCCCTATCTGGTGACCGGCGCGATCACCGCCTCCGGCGGCGCCTGGAACGCCTCGATCGTCGCCGAGCACGTCGAGTTCGGCGGCAAGACCTTCATGACCAACGGGGTCGGCGCGGTGATCGCCGATGCCACCAACCGCGGCGACTACCCGCTGCTCCTCGCCGGCACTCTGGCGCTCGTCGGCACGGTGATCCTCATCAACCGCACCTTCTGGCAGCGTCTGTACCGCGTCGCCGAAGAACGCTACAAGCTCGAGTGACGAGGGGCGCTCGTCGCCCCTCGTCATCCCGAGCGGCAGCGAGGGATCTGCCGCTCGGGCGAGCAACCTCCCGCAAGCACCCCGCCATCGGGTCGTGTAGATTGCGTTCCACGATGCCGCGATCCTCGAGCCCCCCTCCATCGGTCCGTGTGAAGCTCGGCGTCTGCGAGTGCCCTCCGGACCTGGTTCCCGGCTCGCCTTTCTGGACGAGCTTGTGCCGCATTGTTTCTGGCGAGCGACCGGACCTGCTGCTTCTCCCCGAGATGCCATTCGGCCCGTGGATCGCGGCAGGGGAGACCTTCTCCGAGCCCGCATGGCGCCAGAGCCTGAGGCTCCACGAGGCGGGGGGCCAACGGCTCGGCGAGCTCGGCGCTCCGGTCGTGGCGTGCACTCGCCCGCGCGACGCAGGTGGGCGGCGGATCAACGAGGCCTTCGTCTGGACGCCGGCGGGGGGCCCGGCGCCCGCGCACAGCAAGCAGTACTTCCCGGACGAGGAGGGCTTCTACGAGGCGCGCTGG
>JBLMYC010000110.1:0-22229 GCA_050258075.1 Acidobacteriota bacterium | reverse complement strand
GTCGGCCTCGGGGTGTTCGCGGTGTTTCGCATCGAGGATCTGGTCGGCCGCGGCGCGCTGCATCTCGCCTTCCAGCCGACGTACGAGGCGGCGATGTTCCACCTCGAGTTCGCGCTCGGCGTGGTGCTGCCGTTCGCGCTGCTGCTCTCACCCAAGGTGCGCAGCAACTCGCGCGGCCTGTACGCGGCGGCGCTGCTGGTCGTCCTCGGCTTCGTCGCCCATCGTCTGAACGTCAGCGTCACCGGCCTCGAGGGCGCCTCGGGCGGGCACTATGTGCCGGCCTGGTCGGAGGTCGCGATTTCGATGATGCTGGTTGCGATCGGGTTCGCGGTGTTCGGTCTGGCGGTGCGATACTTGCCGGTGTACCCCGTGGCCGCGACGGAGGGCGCTCCGGCGCCCGCCGTCCGGCCGCTGGCGCCGCGTCCCGGGTTGGTGACGGGCCGCACCGGCTGAGCGGGGAGCCACGGGTGGGAGGGGAGATGGACGCGGAGCGCGCAGGAGCGGGCCCGTCGCGGCGGGCGGCCGGTCCCCGGCCGCTGCCGCGGCGTCTGACTTTCCGGCTGGGGCTCGCGCTCGGCATCGGCGCGGGCGCCATCTTGCTGTTCGCCGGGATCTGGAACCTGCGCTTGCAGCGCCGGCACCTCACCCGGCTGGTCGAGGCGCAGGCTTCGGAGCTGGTCGAGGTGGTGCGCGGCTCGACCCGCCAGGCGATGCTCGAGAACAACGCCGCCGAGCTGCAGCGCATGATCGACACCGTCTCGAGCCAGGCGCGGATCGATCGCATCCGGGTCTTCGACAAGCAGGGTCGCATCACCCACTCGAGCGACCGGCGCGAGGTCGGCCAGCTGGTCGACCGCACCGCCGAACAGTGCGTCGCCTGCCATGCGGCCGACCGGCCGCTCACCCGGCTCGACCTCCCCGATCGCTCGCGGGTGTTCGAGCGCGCCGGCGGCGGGCGCGTCCTCGGCCTGATCTCGCCGATCCACAACGAAGCGGCGTGCTCGAACGCCGGTTGCCACGCCCACCGTCCGGAGCAGACGATTCTCGGCGTGCTCGACGTCCAGCTGCCGATGGGCGAGGTGGAGAAGAGCCTGGCGAGCTCGCAGCGCCAGCTCTTCTTCGGGCTCGCCACCACCGTGCTGGCGGTGCTGCTGCTCACCGGCGGGCTGACCTGGCGGATGGTGCTGCGCCCGGTCGGAGCGCTGACCGCGGCGGCGCCCCATCTCGCGGCGGGGGACTTCTCGGTTCGCGTCCCGGTGGGCTCCTCCGACGAGCTGGGCGATCTCGAGCGCGAGTGGAACGCGATGGCGCAAGAGCTCGGTACCGCCCATCAGGAGCTCGCCGACTGGGGGCGGCGGCTGGAGGACCGGGTGCGCGAGAAGACCGCCGAGCTCGAGCAGACCCACCAGCGCATGCTGCGCATCGAGAAGATGGCCTCGCTCGGCAAGCTCTCGGCCAGCGTGGCGCACGAGATCAACAACCCGCTGGCCGGCATCGCCACCTACGCCAAGCTGCTGCAGCGCCGGGTGGAGGAGGTGCGGGCCGCGAACCCCGGCATGGTCTTCCCGAACGCCGCCGCCGACGGCTCCTCCGACACCCTGCGCGTCCTGCGGCTGATCGAGGAGGAGGCGATGCGCTGCGGCAACATCGTGCGCAACCTGCTGCTGTTCAGCCGCACTCCGGGGGCGCGCTTCGCCGCGGAGAGCCTGCAGCCGATCGTCGAGCGCTGCGCCCTGCTGGTGAAGCATCAGTTCGTCATGCAGAACGTCGAGCTGCGCACCGAGCTCGGGCCCGACCTGCCGGTGATCGAGTGCGACGCGGCGCAGATCCAGCAGGCGCTGCTGGCGCTGGTGATCAACGCGCTGGAAGCGACCCCGGCCGGCGGCGCAGTCACCATCCGGGCGCAGGCCGACCGCGCGGGCGACGGCGTGGTGCTCGAGGTGCAGGACACCGGGCGCGGCATTCCGCCGGAGATCCTCGACCACATCTTCGAGCCATTCTTCACCACCAAGGAGCAGGCCTCGGGTGTCGGCCTCGGGCTGGCGATCGCGTACGGCATCGTCGAGCGGCACGGCGGCCGGGTGGACGTCGACTCGCGACTCGGCGAGGGAACCGTGTTCCGCGTGCACCTGCCGCGCCGTCAGCCGGTGGCGCCGGCGGCACCGGCCGAAGGGAGGGCGTGATGAGCGCGCAGGCTGCGAAGGAGCCATCGCTCGCGATCCTGGTCGTCGACGACGAGCCGATCGTCGTGCAGTCGCTCGGTGACTGGTTCCGTCAGGACGGCTACCGGGTGGACACCGCGCAGAGCGCCAAGGAGGCGCTGCGCCTGATGGGCGAGAAGAGCTACGACATCGCGCTGGTCGACATCAAGATGCCGGGCACCGACGGCCTCGAGCTGCAGGAGCGCCTGGTGAAAGAGAAGCCCGACCTGACGATCATCATCATGACCGCGTACGCCTCGGTCGAAACCGCGGTGAAAGCGCTGAAGGCCGGCGCCTACGACTACATCACCAAGCCGTTCGACCCCGAGGAGCTCTCGCTCCTGGTCAAGCGCGCCGGCGAGCACCGCTCGCTGCGCGCCGAGAACCTGAAGCTCAAGGAGCAGCTCGCCTCGGTGGCGACGCCGCTGCCGATCGTCGGGGTGTCGCGCGCCATGCAGGCGGTGCAGGAGCTGATCGACGCGGTGGCGGCGACCGACGCCACGGTGCTGATCCGCGGCGAGTCGGGAACCGGCAAGGAGCTGGTGGCGCGCGCCATCCACGCCCGTTCGGCGCGGCACTTCGGACCGCTGGTGGTGGTGAATTGCGGCGCCCTGCCGGAGGGGGTTCTGGAGAGCGAGCTGTTCGGCCACGAGAAGGGCTCCTTCACCGGCGCCCAGTACCGGCACAAGGGCAAGTTCGAGCTCGCCGACGGCGGCACCCTCTTCCTCGACGAGATCGGCACCATCTCGCCGCGGGTGCAGGTCGATCTGCTGCGCGTGCTGGAGGAGAAGACCGTCACCCGGGTCGGCGGCACCGCGCCGGTGCGGGTCGACTTCCGCACCATCGCCGCCACCAACCTCGACCTCGAGGCGGCGGTCAAGGCGGGCTCCTTCCGCGAGGACCTGTACTGGCGGCTGAACGTGCTGGCGATCGATCTGCCGCCGCTGCGCGAGCGGGTGGAGGACATCCAAGCCCTCGCCGAGCACTTCCTCGACCGTTTCACCGGCGCCATGAACAAGCAGCCGATGCGGCTCTCGGATCCGGCGCTGCAGGCGCTGCGCGCCTATCCCTGGCCGGGCAACGTGCGCGAGCTGCAGAACGCGATCGAGCGCGCCGTCGTCCTCGGCTCGCCGCCGACCGTGGAGCTGCGCGACCTGCCGGTGCGGCTGGCGGGAGCCGCCGAGCGGCCGGGGCCGCAGTCGCTCGAGGAAGTCGAGAAAGCGCACATCTGGCAGGTGCTCGAGGCGAGCGGCTGGAACGTGTCGCAGGCCGCCAAGCTGCTCGAGATCGATCGCGGCACGCTGTACAACAAGATGCGGCGGTTCGGGTTCGAGAGGGCCGCCGATGCCGGCTGAAGCCGGACCGCGCGGCGCCGCGGCGCCGTCGGTTCTGGAGGAGGTCGGCTTCCTGCCGCTGCCCGACCTCGCGCTCGGGAGCGCGGCGCGGCTGGTCGCCGAAGCGAGCGCTCATCTCGCGGTGCCGTGCCGGCTGCTCACGACGCCCCGCCTGGTGAGCGCCACGATCCCCGGCCGCGATCAGATCGACGCCGACCGGCTGCTGCTCGAGGTCGAAGCCCTGGCGCAGCCGGCCGGGCCGGCCCTGGTGGCGGTCACCAGTCGGGACGTCGCGATTCCCATCTTCACGTTCGTGTTCGGCCGCGCCCGGGTCGGCGGCCGCGCCGCGGTCGTCTCCCTCGCCCGGCTGCAGCCCGAGTTCTACGGCCTGCCCGCCGATCCGGGGCTGGCCCTGCGCCGCGCGGTGGCCGAGGTGCTGCACGAGCTCGGGCACGTCGGCGGGCTCGGCCACTGCAACGACTACCAGTGCCTGATGCACTTCTCGAACAGCGTCGAGGCGGTCGACCAGCGCGGCCTGGAATACTGTCGGGAGTGCCGGCGGGCGCTCGGACCGGTGGGTCTGGTGGCCGGCGAGTAGCCACCCCGGCGACCTCGGGAGGTGATCGCCATGCCGTGGAGCGAGATGGGCTACCGCGCCTGGAGTCGGGCGCTGGTCGAGCGGGTGGCAGCCGACCCGCGGGTGCTGGGCCTGGTCGCGCTCGGCTCGATGGCGGAGCAGGGGACACGGCCGGACCGTTGGTCGGATCACGACTTCTTCCTGGTCGTCGAGAGCGGGTGGGAAGAGGATCTGCGCCGAAATCTCGGCTGGCTGCCGGAGTCCGACTCTCTGGTTTTCTCCTATCGCGAGACGCGGCACGGCGTGAAGGCGCTTTTCCGCGACGGCCATCTGGTCGAGCTGGCGGTGTTCACGCTCGCCGAGCTCGGCGTCGCCCGCGTGAACCGCTACCGCGTGCTGCTGGATCGCGGCGGCGTGGCCGCGGCTCTAGCGCGGGTGCGGGCACAGACCCTGGAGGCGATCGCGCGCGAGTCACCGGACACCGGCTGGCTGGTCGGTCAGTTCCTGACCCACCTCCTGGTCGGCGTCGGACGCTGGGCGCGGGGCGAGAAGCTGGCCGGCGCCGAATCCGTCCGGCAGCACGCGCTGCGCGATCTGGTGGAGCTGCTCGTACGGCTGGTTCCGCCGGCGGACCCCACTCTGGCCGATGATCTCGATCCGCTGCGCCGCTTCGAGCGCGTCCGGCCGGACCTCGGCCGCGAGCTGGACCTTCTGCTCGCGCGGGAGCCGCTCGGCGCAGCGCGCGGCTTGCTGGACATCGCCGAGCGCGAAGTTGGATCGCGCCTGGCGGAGTTCCCGCGCGAGGGGCTGGCGACCGTGCGCCGAGCCTTGCAGGAGGCCGGCTGAGCCACCGCCGCCGATCCTCTACACTCACCGCGATGAGGCTCGCCGAGGGTCGACCACTGAGCGCCCGCCGTCTTGCGGTGTTCGCCCTGCTCGGCGCCGCGGCGCTCGCCCTGCCGCTGCTGGCGGCGCCGCTTGCCGCGCCGGCGCTGCCGCGGCTCATCATCCAGGTCCCGCCGGAGCTCGCCGGCGATGCGGCGATTCTGCAGCGGATCGATCCGGCGGCGCTACGCCCGGCGATGGAGCTCACCGGACTCACCGACCCCGGGCCGCCGATCGTCGTGGTGCTGGCGACCGAGAGCTCTGCGGCGGGCCGCTCGGCGCCGCCCTGGGTGACCGGCTTCACCGCCGGCGTGACCGGGGTGGTGGTGCTGCTGCCCGAGCGCGTGCCGCGCTATCCCGATCGCAGCCTGGTGACGCTGCTCCAGCATGAGGTGACGCACGTCCTGGTGTCGCGCGCCGCGCAGGGCAAGCCGGTGCCGCGCTGGCTCGACGAGGGGCTGGCGATGGCCGCCAGCCGCGATCCCGACCTCGAGGACCGCACCCGCGTCGCGCTGGCGGTGCTCACCGATCGGCGCCTGCCGCTGCGCCGCATCGACGACGCCTTCGCCGGCAACTCGGGGCAGGTGCAGGCCGCATACGCCCTGGCGCGCGACTTCGTCGAGGAGCTGCTGCGCCGCTACGGCAACGGCGCCGGCGCCGCGATTCTGCGCGGCATCGCCCGCGGCGAGCCGTTCGAGGAGGCGTTCCGGCGGGCGACCGGCGCCGAGCTGTCGGCGGTCGAGGCGTCCTACTGGCGCCGGCGCACGTTCTGGGACCGCTGGGTCCCGTTCGCCACCAGCTCGGCGGCGCTGTGGGGCGCCGTCACCGCCCTCGCGCTCCTCGCTTTCCGGCGCCGCCGGGCGCGCGACGCGGCGATTCACCGGCGCTGGGAGGAGGAGGATCGGGCGCGGCGGGCACGCGAGGAAGCCGCCGCTTCCGAGGACGACCTGGTGAACTGAGCTCGACGCCCCGGCGGCGGGGAGGGCGGCTCTCGCGGATCAAAGCCAGCTTCGCCGTTCGCGGCAGGCGCTTGATGCGGGCTTCCTCGCGCAGCGCCGCGCTCCAGGTCGGCTGCTCCGCGAACCAGACGAGAACGACCGGCAGCCGCGAGCGCGTGTAGCGCGAGGCCCTGCCCGCCCGATGCTCGCGCAGGCGCCTGTCGAGGTCCTTGGCGGCGCCGGCGTACAGCGTGCCGTCGCGGCAGCGCAGGAGGTAGGCGAAAGGCATGGGCTGGATCCTAGCTGTCGAGGTGGCCGGGAACGAAACCCGGCCCGCGATCCGGCGTAGCTAGCTTTCAGGGAACCGTGCCAGGCGAGCAGACGCCTGCGAGGAGGAATCGATGGGCCAAGGCCTCGATCCGACCCTGTCGTGGATCCGGGTGGGTGGGGTATGCGGGTTGCTGGGCATCGCCGCATACGTGGCGGCGGCTTTCGTGCCGCTGCCGGACGTGCTGGGTTACGCGGCGGCCTTCGCGTTCGGGCCGCTCCTCGCCGTCGGGCTGCTCGGTCTCCACCGCTGCCTGGCGCTGCGCCGTCGTGGGCCGCTGGTCGAGATCGCCGCGCTGTTCGGCTTCGCGGGTGGTGTGACGGTGCTGGTCATGCTCACCGTCCAGCAGGCGATCTTCGCGATCATGAAGCGGATCATCGAGCAGGCTGGCGACTCGGCGAGCGCCGACGTCTACCAGCAGGTGAGAAAGGGCCTGAACGCCGTCCATCTCGGCATCGACGTGGCCTGGGACGTGCTGATCTCCGTCGCGGTGGTGTTGTTCGGGATCGCGATGCTGCGGCACCCGAAATTCGGCTGGGTGATGGGGGCCTTGGGCGTTGGGCTGGGTAGCGTCCTGCTCGCCTTCAACCTCTGGTACTTCCCGACGCCGCCCGCCGCGGCCGGCTCGCTCGACTGGGGGCCGTTCGTCGCGGTGTGGATGCTGGCGGTGTTCGTCCTGCTCCTGCGCTCCGAGCGCTGGGCCCGCGCGACGCTGGCGGCGAGCGCAGCGCCCGCCTAGGGCCGAGTCGGAGGAGTCTCGCTTCTGGGTGCTGCGGATGGCCGGGCCGCCGTCGTACCCGCATGATGGGCACGGCGGCGGCCACGGGAGATCAGAACGTCAGGCGAAAGCCCACTTCATACCGGCGCGGCGTGGAGTGACTGGTCGCGCCACCGAACGCCACGTCTCCGGAGCAGCCTTCGGCGTTGGTGCAGACGCCGGTGACCAGCTCCTGGCCCAGGACGTTGAGAGCCGAGGCGATGATCTGTGGCCGCACGTTGCCGATCCGGAACTCCTTGCGCACCTCGAGATCGAGCTGGTAGTTGGAGTTGGCACGGAAGGACCCGCGCGGGGCCACGAACTCGGTGCCATAGGGCGACACCGGAGTGGTCTTCGAATAGGCGAACGGCGACGACCAGAAGGCCGAGAAGCCGACCGTGAAGCCGTGCGGCAGCTCGGAGTAGCCGTTCACCTTCACGCGGTGGCGGCGGTCGTCGGAGAGATACCCGTAGGTGTTCACGTAGTGCACCGGGTAGACGTCGAAGTCGGTGCCGGCGTTCTGGGTGTACTCGACGCTGCCCTGCGACTTCGAGTAGGTGTACGACGCGACCACGTTCAGCCACGGGTAGGCGTGGCTTTCGAGCTGCAGGATGAGCCCGTCGTAGTCGCGCTTGAGCTGCGGCAGGTTGGTCATGATGTAGAAGTCGCAAGGCGCGTCGGCCGTCGGCGTGGGCACGTTGCCGTTGCAGGTGTCCTCGAAGATGTCGCGGGTGTTCTTGTGCACGTACGAGACGTCGATCGAGGTCCGGTGGCCGAACTGATGGGCGATGCCGAGGACCAGGGCGTCGGCATAGGTCGGCTTCAGGTTGGGGTCGACCTCGTTCGGCAAGGAGCTGAACACGTTGTTGCTCGACAGCAGGTAGCCGTTGGGGTCGGTGCGCTGCGGGTCATCGATCCAGCGTGGCACCGTCAGCCCGCCGCGGGTGAGGGTGCCCGAGAACCGCGACTGGCAGGCCTCGCGCGAGAAGCCGAAGGCCGAGCACGACAGATAGGCGAACGAGGGCAGGCTCTTCTGCTTCGCGAAGCTGGGCATGGTGAGCGCGCTGGGGTGCATGAAGCGGCCCCAGGAGACGCGCGCCACGGTCGTGGCCTTGCCGGAGAAGTCGAAGGCCGCGCCGATCCGGGGCTGAACCTTGCCGTAGTCGGCGACCTTCGTGCCCAGGTCGTTGGTGAAGCTCACCGAGTCGTAACGTACGCCGGCGCTCACCGTGAGCCGTTCGTTGACCTGCCAGCCGTCCTGGGCGAACGCCCCGTAGCTCTTGCCCTTGGATTCCGAGGCTCCGGGATTGGGCTCGTACCAGAGGACGTACGGAGCCGTTCCGTCGTCCTGGTAGCGGTAGCCGGAGACCGTGTAGTTCTGGCTCTTGAACTTCAGATCGTCGAACTCGACGCCGGCCTTGAGCTGATGATCGCCGCGCTTGGTGGGCAGTGACCACGAGATGTCGGACAGAGCCTGATCGCGATCGCGGTTGGAGTACTGCGCGTTGGTGTAGTTGACCGACGGCGGCAGCACCTCGTTGTAGTCGGTGTGGCCGGCGAGATCGAAGTTGCCGCTCTGCGGGTACGCGTCGAGCTTCTGGCGGCTGATCCCGCCGCGCAGATTCCACAGCAGGTTCGGAGTGAGGACGCCGGTCAGGTCGGCCTGCGCGACGTTGCCGCCCTGGGTCTGGAACGAGGTCGCCACTTCGGGGATGTCGCGGCCGGCGTTGCTGTGGTCGATGTCCGCCGGGTCGCTGGAGAACTTCCCCGACAGCAACCAGGAAGGATTGGCCTGCCAGGTCAGCTTGCCGAGGTAGTAGTTGCCGACGAATTTCCGCGTCGTGGGAGAGCTCTCCGGCGTGCTGCGCGAGTCCGTGTACTGGTACGCAGTGAAGAACCAGAGCCGGTCACGCAGGATCGGCCCGCCCAGGGTGACACCCGGGGTGAGGAACTTCTCCTTGCGCTGACCGGGATCGAAGTACTTGCCCTTCTCGATGAAGTCGTTCGTCCGGTAGCGGACGTCGGCCGAGCCCGAGAACTCGTTGCCGCCCGACTTGGTCACCAGGTTCACGAAGCCGCCGGTGGCGCCGCCGTACTCGGCCTCGTAGCCCGCGGTGCGCAGCGCGATCTCGGAGATCGCGTCGAAGTTGAAGTTCACGCCGAAGGTTGCGGTGACCGGGTCGGTGGTGTTGACGCCGTCGATGTAGTACGCGTTCTCTCCGAGCGTCGATCCGAAGACGTTCGGGTTCGAGGTGCCGACCACGCCCGCCGCCTGTCCCATGATCGCCTGATACGAGCGGTTGGCCGAGCTGATGGCGACGTTCTCGAGATAGACGTGGTTGAAGGTTTGGGTGATGGAGACCTTCTCGGGGTCGACCGTGGGCGCTTCCGCGGTTACCGTGATGGTCTCGGAGACGCGGGCCTGCGACATCGCGACGTTGAGCTCCGTCGTGCCGTCGAGCCGCACCTGGATGTTCTTCGCCTCCTGGGTCGCAAAGCCGTCGAGAGTGAACGTCGCGGTGAAGGTGCCCGGCGTGAGGTTGTTGAAGGAGTACATCCCGTTGCTGTCGGTCATCTCCACCTGCGCCCCGCCGATCTGGGTTGGCGAGGTGACCGAAACGGTGACCCCGGGGAGGGGTGTCTGCCCCTCGGTCACGAGGCCGCGAAGCCTGCCGGTGGTGCCGGCGATCGCTGCTGTCGCCAAGACGAATGCCGTAAAGACGACGATGGAAGTTGCACGCACGGCGCTGCCCATGCCCCTCTCCCTTGCCGCGCCCGTGGCGCGAACGTTGATGGAGTGCAGCCGCTCCACGCGGAACGGCCCTTCGTCGAGCCTCCTGGACAGGTCGGTGGCTGGGAATACACTGGCGGGCGGGTCCGCCCGCCCCCTTGGGTGGCGGGCCTACTGGCGGACGGCGCAGGGTTGCGCCGAGATCTCGTCCTTCACCACGGCGCCGCCCTTCATCACGAACGGGATCGCCGCGAGGAGCTTCACGTCGGTGAGCGGGTTGCCGCGCACCGCGACGAGGTCGGCGTACTTGCCGGGAGCGAGCGAGCCGACCCGTTCGCTCCAGCCCAGCAGATCGGCGGCGTGCACGGTCGCGGCCTGGATCGCCGCGAGCGGCGTCATGCCGTGGGTCGCCATCCAGACGACCTCCCTCGGGTTCTCGCCGTGCGGGATCGCCGAGGAGTCGGAGCCCATCGCGATCTTCACTCCCGCCGCAACCGCCTTCGCGAAGCCCGCGCGGCTGCCGCGCTGGAAGCGCAGGTCGCGCTCGCGGGCGAGCGGGGTGCGATCGGCCGGCGGGTGCTCCTCGCCGTAGTCCCACATGTAGCCGGTCGGCACCAGGTACGTGCCGTGCTCCTTCAGGAGCCGGACGCCCTCGTCGTCGAGCAGCGTGCCGTGCTCGATCGAGTCGACCCCGGCGCGGATCGCCACCTTGATGCCGTCGGTGCCGTGGGCGTGCGCCGCCACCTTCTTGCCGTAGCGGTGCGCTTCCTCGACGATCGCCTGCATCTCGGCGAGCGTGAACTGGGTCTCGTTGTCGAGGTTGTCGCCTTCCTCGGCGCCTTCGGTGGCCATGATCTTGATCACGTCGGCGCCGTACTTGATCTCGGTTCGCACCAGCTTGCGCACCGCGTCGACGCCGTCGGCGATGCCGAGGAAGTCGTTGATCGAGACGGTGGGCGAGAGGCCGAGCACGTCCTCGTTGTGACCGCCGGTCGAGCCGATTGCCAGCGTCGCGACCAGCATGCGCGGCCCCTCGACCTCACCGCGATTGATGGCGTCGCGCAGGGCGACGTCGATGTAGTCCTTGGCCCACAGGTCGCGAATCGTGGTGATGCCGGATTCCAGCGTCTTGCGGGCATTGCCCGGCGCCGTCACCGCGTCGTTCATCGGCCCACCGTAGAGCAGGAACCGGTAGGTCGTCGTGACGTGGGTGTGGCAGTCGATCAGGCCGGGCAGGAGCGTCGCGTCGCCGAGATCGATCGTGCGGGTGCCCGGCGGGATGGGCAGCCGGGAGCCCACCGCGCGGATGCGCTCGCCCTCGATCAGGACGACCGGATCGGGCACCAGCCTGCCGCTCTCGACGTCGAGCAGCGCCGCGGCGCGCAGCGCCAGGGTCGGGGCGGCGGAGGGCGCCTTCTGGGCGGTGGCCGCCGCGGCGCCGAGGAGCGCCGCGACGGCGAGGACGGAAAGGAGGCGCGGCCGCACGGCGCTCAGCGCGACGTCGCCGCCAGCGCCTTCTGGCGAGCCGGTTCGAACTCGTCGCCCTTCTTCCACTGCGGCATGGCGTCGCGATCGGCGACGATCAATCCGCAGTAGAAGCCGAGCTGGGCGTCCTCGATCATGCCGTCCCAGTTCCAGTCGGGCTCGATCTGATCGCTGGGCTGGTGGTAGTGCGTCTTCTCCCAGGCCTCGATCGTGGCGCGGCCCCAGCCGGCGGGCTTGCCGATGAAATCGGTGCCTTCGCTGAAGTGCACCGCCGGCACCCCGACCTTCGACAGGTTGAACTGGTCCGAGCGGTAGAAGAAGCCGCGATCCGGGAACTGGTCGCCCTCGACGGTGCGCCCCTGCTTGGCGGCGGCCCAGTCGGCGACCGCGTCGAGGTCGGACTTGCCGCGCCCGATCTCGACCACGTCCCTGGTCCTGCCCCAGATGTTGCCGCCGTCGTAGTTGAAGTTGGCGGCGATCCTGCCGGCGGGTACCGGTGGGTGACGGGCGAAGTACTCGGAGCCGAGCAGGCCCTGCTCCTCGGCGGCGAAGGCGACGAACAGGATCGAGCGCCGGGGCGGCTGGGGCAGTGCCCGGAAAGCGCGCACGATCGCCAGCAGCTGGCCGATGCCGGACGCGTTGTCGAGCGCGCCGTTGTAGATCGTGTCGCCCTTGGCGTCGGGCCGGCCGATGCCGAGATGGTCGTGGTGGGCGGAGAAGACGACGTATTCGCCCTTCAGCTTGGGATCGGAGCCCGGCAGGACGCCGATCACGTTCCCCGAGCGCACCTGGTGGACCTCGTTCTGGAGGGTGATCGAGGTCTTGATGCCCAAGGGCACCGGCTTGAAGGCGCGTGAGCGCGCCGCGGCGACCAGCTTGTCGAGATCCTGGCCGGCCGCGGCGAGGATCCTCTTCATCCCCGCCTCGGTCGCCCAGGCCGCGACCTGGATCGTCGGCTGGCCCTCGGAGGGCAGGCTGAACTGCTCTCCCGACCAGGAGGTCTGCACCACCTGCCACGGGTAGCCGGCCGAGGGTGTGGTGTGGATGATGATCGCGCCGGCGGCACCCTGCCGCGCGGCGCTCTCGTACTTGTAGGTCCAGCGGCCGTAGTACAGACGGCGGTTGCCCTCGAAGAGCTTGGGGTCCCAGTCGGGGTCGTTGTTCATCATCACCAGGACCTTGCCCTTGAGATCGGCACCCTTGAAGTCATCCCACTGGTACTCCGGCGCCTGGATGCCGTAGCCGACGAACACCAGCTCGGCGTCGCGGATCTGGGCGCTCGGCGCCTGCACGCCGCTGCCGGCGATGTAGTCGTCCCACCAGGCGAGATCGACGTCGCCCTTGGCACCGTGGAAGCTCCACAGCTTCGGCGCGTTGGCCTTGACCCCCACCATTTCGACCGGCTGGTCCCACGCACCGTTCGGACCGCCGGGCTGCAGGCCCTGGGTCTCGAAGAAGCTGGCGATGTACAGGCGCGCCAGCTGGTCGCCGCGGGTCGCGGGCCCGCGCCCCTCGAGCAGATCGTCGGCGAGGAAGCGGGTCGGCGCCGAGATCGTCGCGGCGTTGATCTGCTGGGCGGCGTGCTCGGCGCCGGCGGGTAGCTGGAAGGCGTCGGCCCCGAGCACCGGCGAAGCCAGCGCCGCGGCGACCAGGAACGCGTTGAGCGAGCGGGTGGAGAACTCAAGGGACAGGCGCATCGGGTCATTCCTCCTCAGTGGACAGCAACTGTAGCAAAGGCGATGGCGCTGCTTGCGGCCCCGCAGCGGACGGGGGTAACGTTGAGCCGGCTTTTCTCGGGGTCCACCAGCCGATGATCCTTCGTACCCTCGTGCGGGACTGCCTGTTCCTGAACTGGGCAGTCCCGGCGGAGTTGCTGCCGCCTCCACCCGAGCCGCTGCGCTACGAGATCCATCGCGCCGGCGCGCGCTCGTACGTGCTGGTGTCGGCGCTGCTCTTCCGTCAGGTCGGCCTGCGCCTGGCCAGGCTGCCGGTGGCCCGGCTCAGCTATCCGCAGTGCAACGTGCGGGCCTACGTCGTCGACGGCGACGGGCTGCCGGCGGTGTGGTTCTGGCGCGAGCTGATGCCGCTGTGGGTGGTGCCGGGCGCCCGGCTGCTCGGCCGCCAGCCGGCCCGTGGGGCGCGCTTCGCGTATCCCGAGCCGATCGCCCCGGGGGCGTTGGGGCCCTGGCGCTGGGACGTGCGCTGCGGCGGCGCAGCCGGCCGTCTGGTGGCGCGCGCCGAGCCGGGAGCGCCGGCAGCCCCCTCCGAGGGGCCGGTCTTTCCCGCCTGGGACGCGCTGGTCGAGCATCTGCGCCAGCGGCCGCGGGGCTACGCGCTGAGCCCGTTCGGTCTCGGGCGGGTGAGCACGTCGCATCCCTCGGTGCCGGTGCTGCCGCTGCGCGCCACGGTCGAGGACGACTCCCTGGTGCGCGCCGCGGTGCCGGGGACGACGCCGGTGAGCTGGCCGGCGCTCCACTCGGCTTGGCTGTGCCCCGAGCTGCCGTTTCTGTTCGAGGTGGTCTCGCTGCCCGAGGTTGCGGTTCCCCATCAGGTGCCGGCTGCCGGTTGATGGTTGGCCCCACCCGGCGGGGTGGCCCCATGCCGCCCCGGATGCGGTCGGATCCACCCCTCGCGGGGTGCGCCGCGCGTCCTCGCTCCGCTTTATGAAGCTGGCGGGAGCGGAACGCCGAGCCGATGCACGAATACTCGATCGTCCGGGCCTTGATCGATCGCGTCGAGCGCGAGGCGGCGGCGCATCGTGCGACCGCGGTGCGGCGGGTGGAAGTCCGGGTGGGAGAGCTTGCGGGCGTCGAGAGCGGGCTGCTCGCGACCGCCTACGAGACGTTCCGCGAACGCACGATCTGCGCCGGGGCCGAGCTGGTGATCCGACCGGTGGCGGCGCGCTGGAGTTGCCCGCGTTGCAGCGCCGAGCCGGCCGCGGGTGCCATGCTGCGCTGTCCAGCCTGTGCGGTACCCTTGCGCCTCGCGGCGGGGGACGAGCTCGTCCTCGAGCGCATCGAGATGGAGGTGGCGTGATGTGCGAGACCTGCGGTTGCGGCGACTCTGACCTGGTCCCGGTCGAGGTGCAGGAGCGGATCCTGGCGACGAACGACCGCGCCGCGGCGCACAACCGTGAGCACTTCGCGGCGCACGGCGTCCTGGCGATCAACCTGATGGGCTCGCCCGGCTCGGGCAAGACGGCGGTGCTGGAGGCGACGGCGCGCGCCCTGGCGCGCGATGGCAAGCCGGCCCGCATCGCGGCCCTGTCCGGTGACCTGGCGACCGATCTCGACGGCGAGCGGCTGCGCGCCGCCGGCATCCCGGCGCGCACCATCACCACCGGCTCGGCCTGCCATCTCGACGCCGAGATGGTGCACCACGCGCTGCACCATCTGGAGGCGCCGGACTACGACCTGCTGTTCGTCGAAAACGTCGGCAACCTGGTCTGCCCGGCGGTCTACGACCTCGGCC
The DNA here is from genome assembly GCA_050258075.1 of Acidobacteriota bacterium. Taxonomy (GTDB): domain Bacteria; phylum Acidobacteriota; class Thermoanaerobaculia; order Multivoradales; family JAGPDF01; genus JBLMYC01. The sequence continues at coordinate 7,522 of JBLMYC010000110.1, read as the reverse complement.
AGGCGTTCAACGTCGTCGCGCTCTCGGTCACCGAGGGCGAGGACAAGCCGGTGAAGTATCCGGTCATGTTCCGTAAGGCGGACCTCGTGCTGCTGACCAAGGTGGACCTTCTGCCACACCTGCAGTTCGATCTCGGACGTCTGCTCGACGGGTTGCGCCGGGTGATGCCGGAAGCCCTGCTGCTGCCGATATCGGCCCGCAGCGGCGAGGGCGTCGAGGAGTGGATGGGCTGGCTGGAGAGCCGGCGAATGGCGCGCCACGCGGCGGAGGCCAGGGCTTGAGCTCGGGGCTCTTCCTGTCGCTCGCCCTCGGGTCGATGGCGGTGGGCGCGCTCCACTCGCTGGCGCCCGATCACTGGCTTCCGTTCGCGGCCGTGGCGCGGGCCCGCGGCTGGTCGGCGGGACGCACGGCGCGGATCACCGTGCTGTGCGGCCTCGGGCACGTCACCGGGTCGGTCGTGTTGGGGCTGCTCGGGCTCGTCCTCGGGGTGGAGGCCTTCGCGCGCTTCGGCAGTCGCATGGAACAGGTGGCCGGCCTGCTGCTCGTCGCGTTCGGCCTGGCGTACGGCGCCTGGGGGCTGCGCAGCGCCGCCGGCCACCGCCTGCACGGCCACCGTCACCGGCACTACGACCACGTCCACGACGCCTCGCGGGCGACCGCCTGGTCGCTGTTCCTGCTCTTCTCGGCCGATCCGTGCGTCGCCGTCATCCCGATCCTGTTCGCCGCCGCGCCGCTCGGCGCGCTGCGCACGACCGGGGTCGTCGTGCTGTACGAGCTCGCCACGATCGCCGCCATGGTGGCCCTTGTCCTGCCGGCGCGCGCCGGTGCGCAACGGCTGCGCTGGCACTGGCTCGACCACTACGGCGATGCCGCGGCGGGAGCGTTCATCGCTGTCGTCGGCATCGCGGTCACGGCGCTCGGCTGGTGACGGACATGTCGCCACACCCGCTCATCGACCCCGAACCGAAGGCTCCGCGGCCGACGCTGCGCCGCCTCGCCGGGCTCGGCCTGGCCGGGCTCGTCGTGTTCGTGGCCCTGCTCGAGGTCACTCGCTATCGCCTGCACCCCTACTCGCCGTCGATCCTGGGCAGCGTCGCCATGGACGCCGTGGTGGTGGCCGGGGCGCTGTTCTTCTTCGCCGTCTTCTTCCGCGTCATCCGCGACATGCAGCACCGGCTGGAGCGCCAGCACCAGGAGCTGATGTCGCTGCACACCGCGATCCTCGGCGTGCACGGCGAGCTCGGGATCGAGACCGTCCTGCACCGGGTGGTGGAGCAGGCGCGCTCGTTGCTCCGGGCGCGCTACGGAGCGCTCACCGTGCTCGATCCCGAGGGTCAGCTGCAGAGCTTCGTCACCTCCGGCGTCAGCGAGGAGGATCGCGAGCGGATCGGCGTCGCGCCGCAGGGCCGCGGCCTGCTGGCGGTGCGGCTCGGTCCCGGCGAGGTGCTGCGGCTGGCCGACTTCGAGCGCGACGAACGGGCAGTCGGCCTGCCTCCCGGCCACCCGCCGATGCGGGCTCTGCTGGCGGTGCCGATCGTTGCCCACGGCACGTTCCGCGGCCGGCTGTATCTCGCCGACCGCCTCGACGGAGCCGCGTTCACGCCAGCGGACGAGATGACGCTGGCGCGCTTCGTGGCCAAGGCGGCGATCGCGATCGACAGCTCCTTGACGCACGAGCGACTGCGCTCGCTGGCGGTCGCCGAGGAGCGCATGCGCATCGCCCACGAGCTGCACGACGGGATGGCGCAGGTGATGGCCTACGTGAACACCAAGACCCAGGCGGTGAAGGAGCTGGTCGGCGCCGGTCGCTTCGCGGAGGCGGCGGAACAGCTCGAGCAGCTCGCCGCCGCGTCGCGCGACGTACTGACCGACGCGCGCGAGGAGATCCTCGCGCTGCGCACGCCGATGGGCCCCGAGAACCCGTTGCCGCGGGTCCTCCGCCAGTACGTGGACCACTGGCGCGACCAGTTCGGCCTCGCCGCGGAGCTCCAGGTCGACGATGAGCTGCGGCTCGACCCGGGGGTGGAGCTGCAGCTGCTGCGCATCGTGCAGGAGGCGCTGGCCAACGTGCGCAAGCACGCCCACGCCGCGGAAGCGCGCATCGAGCTGCGCCAGAACTCGGAGTGGGTGCACCTCACGGTGGCCGACGACGGCGTCGGCTTCAAGTCGGGCCGGGCGCGGCCGACCGACGGCCCGCGGTTCGGGCTGGCCACCATGCGCGAGCGGGCCGAGGGGATTGGCGGGACGCTGGTGGTCGAGACCGGGCCGGGCCGCGGCACCCGCATCCTGGTTCGGGTGCCCTCCGCCGCCGCCGTGGTCGTCGACGCCACGACCTGAGCATCTGCCCTGGCCGGGTGGCGGGCCGGATGCTAGGCTCCCGCCGATGAATACCACACCTCCCCGCGACCGCAGGCCCCAGCGCATCGCCATCCTGCCCGGCGACGGCATCGGCAAGGACGTCACCGTCGAGGCGGTGAAGGTGCTCGAGGCGGCGGCCGAGCGCTGGGCGCTGCCGCTCGAGCTCGTGCACCTGCCGTGGAGCGCCGACCACTACCTGCAGACCGGCGTCAGCATGCCGGCCGGGGCGCTCGAGGACTTCCGCGACAACTACGCCGCGATCCTGATCGGCGCCTATGGCGATCCGCGCATCCCCGACATGCGGCATGCCGCCGACATCCTGCTCGGCATCCGCTTCGGGCTCGACCTGTACATCAACTTCCGGCCGGTGAAGCTGTACGACGAGCGGCTCTGCCCGCTCAAGAACAAGGGCCGCGAGCAGATCGACTTCGTGGTCTTCCGCGAGAACACCGAGGGCGCCTACGTCAACATCGGCGGCATCTTCAAGAAGGGCACGCCGGACGAGATCGCGGTGCAGGAGGAGGTCCACACCCGCAAGGGAGTGGAGCGCATCCTGCGTGCCGCCTTCGACTACGCCCGGGCGCACGGCAAGACCAAGGTCTGCATGGCCGACAAGTCGAACGTCATGCGCTACGGCCACGACCTCTGGCAGCGCTGCTTCGCCGAGGTGCAGAAGGACTACCCGGAGATCACCCCCTCCCACCTGTTCGTCGATGCGCTGACCCTGCAGATGGTGCGCGCCCCCGAGCAGTTCGAGGTGGTGGTCACCAACAACATGTTCGGCGACATCGTCACCGACCTCGGAGCGGCGCTGCAGGGCGGGCTGGGCGTCGCCGGCTCGGCCAACGTCCACCCCGGCCGGGTGTCGATGTACGAGCCGGTGCACGGCTCGGCGCCGAAGTACGCCGGCACCGGCCGCGCCAACCCGGTGGGCGCGGTGCTGTCGGTGGCGCTGATGCTCGCCGACCTCGGCCACGACGAGGCGGCGCGCGAGGTCGAGCGCGCGGTCGAGCAGAGCCTGCGCGACGGCCAGTCGACGGTCGACATCGGCGGCAGACTCACGACCTCGCAGGTCGGCGACGTGCTGGCCCGCGCCGTCGCCGGCGCCATGGCGACGCGCTGAGGCGGTGGAGGAGCCCGATGCAGCTCAAAGACTCCGATCTGATCTACGACTGGAACCGCGCCGACGAGTCGAACGAGTTCGTGCCCGAGCGCGGCCACGTCGAGCTCGACGAGGAGACGCTGCGCGACGGTCTGCAGAGCCCGTCCGTCAAGTCGCCGGCGATCGAGGACAAGCTGCGCATCCTGCACTACATCGCCGAGCTGGGGATCGAGTCGGCGAACATCGGGCTCCCGGGCGCCGGCCCGCACGTGGTGCAGGACGTGCTGCGCCTGGCCAAGGAGATCGCCGACTGCAAGCTCGCGATCCAGCCCAACTGCGCGGCGCGCACCCTCGAGGCCGACATCAAGCCAATCCTCGACATCTCGCAGCAGACCGGCGTGGCGATCGAGGTCGCCTGCTTCCTCGGCTCGAGCCCCATCCGCCAGTACACCGAGGAGTGGGACATGGACCGCCTGCTGCGCCTGACCCACGACGCGGTGTCCTTCGCAGTCGGGCACGGCGCGCCGGTCATGTACGTCACCGAGGACACGACGCGCGCCAAGCCCGACGACATCCGCCGGCTGTACACCGCCGCGGTCGCGGCCGGCGCCCGGCGGGTGTGCATCGCCGACACGGTCGGCCACTCGACGCCGCAGGGCGCCCAGCACATCGTGAAGTTCATGCGCGGCGTGGTCGGGCCGGCGGTCAAGATCGACTGGCACGGTCATCGCGACCGCGGCCTGGCGGTGATCAACGCGCTCGCCGCGGCGCACTACGGCGCGGATCGCCTGCACGCCACGGCGATCGGCATCGGCGAGCGGGTGGGCAACTGTCCGATCGACGTGCTGCTGGTCAACATGCACCTGCTGGGCTGGATCGAGCGCGACCTCACCAAGCTCCCGGAGTACTGCCGTTTCGTGTCGGAGAAGACCGGCGTCCCGATCCCCGACAACTACCCGATCCTCGGTCGCGACGCGTTCCGCACCGGCACCGGCGTGCACGCCTCGGCGATCATCAAGGCCAAGGCCAAGGGCGACGACTGGCTGGCCGATCGGGTGTACTCGGGCGTCCCCGCCAGCCTGGTCGGGCGGCGGCAGGAGATCGAGCTGGGTCCGATGTGCGGCGTGTCGAACGTCCTCTTCTGGCTGCGCGAGCGCGGCCTGCCCATGGACCAGGCCGAGCTCGTCGAGTCGATCTTCAAGCTGGCCAAGAACTCGGACCGCACGCTGACCGAGGCCGAGGTCTACGCCGTCTGCCGCGAGCACGGCGTCGCGGTGCCGGCCGCCTGACCCGGGCCGCTCCCTCATCCGCATGCCGGAGCCGGTCCCAGGCTGGCGTCGCGCGGTCGATCGCTATCTCGAGTCGCTCGCCGCCGAGCGCGGCCTGGCTCCCAACTCGATCGCCGCCTACCGCTCCGATCTCGAGCGCCTGGGCGTGGCTCTGACCTCGCGACACACCGACCCGCTCGCCGCCGACCAGGGGGCGGTGGCCGCCCACCTGCGTGAGCTGCGTCGCGCCGGCCTCTCGCCGCGCTCGATCGCTCGCGCCCTGGTCTCGATTCGCGGCTTCTACCAGCACCTGGCCGAGGCCGGCGAGCGCCCCGACAACCCGGCGGTGAACCTGTCGCCGCCCAAGCTCTGGCGGCAGCTGCCGCGCGCCCTCTCCGAGCGCGACGTCGAGGCGCTGCTCGCGACCCCCGACCCTGGCGATCCGATCGGGCTGCGCGACAAGGCGATGCTCGAGCTGCTGTACGCGACCGGGCTGCGGGTCAGCGAGCTCGTGGGCCTCGAGCTGCCACAGCTGCGCCTCGACGTCGGCTTCCTGATCGCTTTCGGCAAGGGCAGTAAGGAGCGCGTCGTGCCGGTCGGAGAGGAGGCCGAGCGCTGGGTGCGGCGCTACCTCGCCGAGGCGCGCCCCCGCCTGCTGCGCGGCCGCAGCCCGGCGGTGTTCCTGTCGCGCCGCGGCGCCGCGATGAGCCGCCAGTCGTTCTGGATGACGGTGCGCGCTTACGGGCGGCGGGTGGGAATCGCCGATCTCCATCCGCACGTCCTGCGCCACAGCTTCGCGACCCACCTGCTCGAGCACGGCGTCGACCTGCGCGCCGTGCAGATGATGCTCGGCCACGCCGACATCTCGACGACGCAGATCTACACCCACATCCACCAGCAGCGTCTGCGCGGGCTCTACGACAAGCACCATCCGCGCGCCTAGCGGCGGAAGGCGCGGCGCCGCCGGGAGCGGCGCCGCGATGGTGCTCAGCGCGAACGGGCGTAGTCCATGCCGGCCTGCACCTCGGCGATCGCGCTGTCGACGAGCTCGATGGCGCGCACCCGATGCCCGCCCTTGTCGGCCAGCGCCCGATCGAGCTCGCCGCGCGCTGCGCGTAGCTCGTCGAGCGCGTTGCGCATGTGCGGCTGTGCGGCGCCGGTCGAGGCACAGCCCACCGCGAAGGCGGCGGCGACGGCGAGCGCCAGCGCCAGTGCGACCAGGACATGGCGCAGCAGGGCGGTGCGGTGGGGGCGCTCAGTGGCGGCGGTCATACTCGGCCCCTTTCTCGACCTCGGCGATGGCGTCGCTGACCAGGGCCATCGCCTTGACGCGGTGGCCGCCCTTGTCGTTGAGCGCCTGGTCGAGCTCGCGGTGCGCGGCGCGCAGGTGCTCGAGCGCGGCGCGCATGTGGGGCTGGTCGGCCCACAGCCGACCGGCCGCGAAGGCGGCGATCAGCAGGGCAGCGGCGGCGATCCAGCGGGTGCGCATGCAACTGCTCCTTTCTCGTTCTCGCTGCATGGCCTGGCCGCTCGGGCCGGGCCGGGCTTTCGGGGGCAAGCGGGACGAGGCGTGCACGGCACGCCGTCTGGCACACAGGGTAAACGTCGGGTATCCTAGTGCATCGGAAGTCCGACCGTGACCGCCCCCTCCCGCCGCTTCCTGATCCTGGGACTCGCCCTCGCGCTGTGCGCGCCGCCGGCACGGGCGGCGCTCGTCCTGCTGGTCAACGGCGACGTGATGAAAGTCGCCGCGTTCGACGCCGAGGGCGACCAGGCGCGGCTGACGCTGCCGTCGGGCGGCGCGCTCAGCCTGCCGATGGTGGAGGTCGACCGGGTGCTGGACGACGAGGTCGTGGCCGCCCCGGCGCCGCCCCCGTCGGCGCCGTCGTTCGATCTCGGCTTCGCGCCGGCTGCCGGACCGCCGGCGACGCCGTGGGGCGGCTTGATCTACTGGGCGGCGCGCAAGCACGCGGTGAGCCAGCATCTGGTGGCCGCGATCGTGCGCGCCGAGTCGGACTTCGACGCCCGGGCGCTGTCGCGCAAGGGGGCCTGCGGCCTGATGCAGATCATGCCGTCGACCGGCGACCGCTACGGCCTGACGCGCTGGCAGCTGTTCGATCCGAAGCTCAACCTCGACGCCGGGGCGCGCTACCTCGCCTGGTTGATCGCGCGCTACTCGGGCGACCTCGGCAAGGTGCTGGCGGCCTACAACGCCGGCGAGGGGACGGTCGATCGCTACGGCGGCGTGCCGCCGTACCGCGAGACCCGCGACTACATCCGCTCGATCTACGCCGAACTGGGCCTCCCGCCGGTTGCGAGGCCCGCCGCGGCGGGCCGCTAGCCGCTCACCGGCGGCGCGTAACGCATCACCACCAGAGTGCGGTCGTCCTCGGCCGGGTGACCGGCGCAGTGCGCGGCGACCGCGGCGAGCAGGCGGGCGCGCACCGCGTCGGCGTTCGGCGCCGCTCCGCGCAGCACACGCTGGACGCTGTCGTAACCGAACGGCTCGCCGGCGGGATTCGTCGCCTCGATCAGGCCGTCGGACAGCAGCACCAGGGTCTCGCCGGGCCGCAGCGTCAGACGGCGCTGGCCATAGCTGTGGCCGAGGCCCCCGAGCGGCGAGCCGGGGAGGAGGATCTCCTCGACCCCCTCGGCGCGCACCAGGTACGCCGGCGGGTGGCCGGCGTTGGTGAGCTCGAGCAGGCCGCTGCGGAAGTCGAAGATGGCGAGGCAGGCGGTGACGAAGACGCGTCCCGCGTCGCCGGAGCGCACCAGACCGTCGAGACGGCGCAAG
>JBLMYC010000109.1:0-36314 GCA_050258075.1 Acidobacteriota bacterium | reverse complement strand
ATCATCCCGACATCGTCGACTTCATCCGCTGCAAGGAGATCGAGGAGAAGAAGGCCTGGGCGCTGATCGAGGCCGGCTACGAGGGCGGCTTCAACGTGCCGGGCGGCGCCTACGACTCGGTCTTCTACCAGAACGCCAACCATTCGATTCGCGCCACCGACGATTTCATGCGCGCCGTCGTCGAGGACCGCGAGTGGACGACACACGCGGTGCGCGGCGGGCAGCCGATGGGAACCTACCGGGCCCGCGACCTGATGAGCATGATCGCCGAGTCGACGTGGGTGTGTGGCGATCCGGGGATGCAGTACGACACCACGATCAACGATTGGCACACCTGTGCGGCGACGGCGCGCATCAACGCCAGCAACCCGTGCTCCGAGTACATGTTCCTCGACGACACGGCGTGCAATCTGGCGTCGCTCAACCTGATGCGCTTCTTCGACCCCGAGACCGGGTTCGACGTGCAGAGCTTCCGGCACGCCTGCGAGGTGGTGATCACGGCGATGGAGATCATCGTCGACAGCGCCAGCTACCCGACCCCGAAGATCGAGCAGAACTCGCACGCCTATCGCCCGCTCGGCATCGGCTACGCCAACCTCGGCGCGCTGCTGATGGCGCGCGGCCTGCCGTACGATTCCGACTCCGGCCGCGACTACGCGGCGGCGATCACCGCCCTGATGTCGGGCTCCGCGTACGCCCAGTCGGCGCGCATCGCCGAGAGCAAGGGGCCGTTCGAGGGCTTCGTCGTGAACCGCGAGCCGATGCTGCGCGTGATGCGCAAGCACCGCGACGCGACCAAGGCGGTCGAGCCGGCGCACGTGCCGCTCGAGCTGCTGCAGGCCGCCAAGCGCTCGTGGGACGACGTGGTGGAGCTAGGGGAGCGCCACGGCCTGCGCAACAGTCAGATCTCGGTGCTGGCTCCGACCGGCACGATCGCCTTCATGATGGACTGCGACACCACTGGCGTCGAGCCCGACATCGCGCTCGTGAAGTACAAGAAGCTGGTGGGCGGCGGCATGATCAAGATCGTCAACCAGACGGTGCCGCTCGCCCTCAAGCGCCTGGGCTACGAGAAGGAAGAGATTCGCGCCATCGTCGAGTACATCGACGAGCACGACACGATCGAGGGTGCCCCGCATCTCAAGGAAGAGCACCTGCCGGTCTTCGACTGTGCCTTCAAGCCCGCCAAGGGATCGCGTTCGATCCACTACATGGGCCACCTCAAGATGTTGGCCGCGGTGCAGCCCTTCATCTCCGGGGCGATCTCCAAGACGATCAACATGCCGGAGGAGTCCACTCCGGACGAGATCATGGAGGCCTACATCGAGGGCTGGCGGATGGGGCTGAAAGCGGTCGCCATCTATCGCGACAACTGCAAGCGCAGCCAGCCGCTGTCGACCAAGAAGGACCACGCCGGCGCAGCGGCGACGCAGGCCCTGGCGCCGCAGGCGCTGGGCACCTTGCTGGACTCGCGGGCCCGGCGACGCAAGCTGCCGGACGAGCGTCGCGCCATCACCCACAAGTTCTCGATCAATGAGCACGAGGGCTACATCACGGTCGGCCTGTACGAGGACGGCGCGCCGGGCGAGATCTTCCTGGTCATGGCCAAGGAAGGTTCGACGATCTCCGGCCTGATGGACGCTTTCGCGACCGCGATCTCGCTGGCGCTGCAGCACGGCGTGCCGCTGCAGACTCTGGTCGACAAGTTCAGCCATACCCGCTTCGAGCCCTCGGGCTTCACCAAGAACCCCGAGATCCCGATCGCCAAGTCCATCACCGACTACATCTTCCGCTGGCTGGCGTCCAAGTTCCTGAGCCGCGAGGACAAGCAGGCGGCCGGCGTCATCCTGCGCGACGAGATCGAGCCGGCGGCGGCACCTGCCGCGGTGGTGCCGATCGCGAAGGCGGCAGAGCAGGCGAGAGTGACGTTCCTTTACCAGCAGGACGCACCGAGCTGCCACGAGTGCGGCTCGATCATGGTGCGCAACGGGAGTTGCTACAAGTGCTTGAACTGCGGCTCGACGAGCGGATGCAGCTGAGGACGCTCCACGGTCCGGCGACGGATCGGAAGGCGGTCCGGACCGCGGCGGGTCGCCGGCGGAAGGGGAGCGAACCAAGCCTCCCCCTCCGCCCTCCTGCGTGACGAAAAACGTCCCGCACCCACTTCAGTCCAACACACCGAGGAGTCGGCCGGGGAAGCTCTCTCTTCTCCGGCCTTCCTGCCGCGCTCGCACGAGCGCGGCGTGGCAGCAGGCAATCATGCCGGGCTGCGCATCGTCGGGCCTACCGGCTCGACGGCCCCATGGTGGGGCAGGGAGACTTACGTCATGAAGAAGACCGTCGCGAAGGCCAAGAAGCCGGCCAAGAAGGCTGCCAAGGCCAAGAAGCCGGCGAAGAAGGCCGCCAAGAAGCGGTAGGCATCGGGACGTTACCCCGCCCTCTGACCCCTGTCAAGGCGGGGTGAACTTCCATGGAGCCGTGCCTCCAGAGGTATGGCTCCTCTTTTTTTCTTCGCTCTAAATAAAAGATTTACTCGTTTTACTAGTCAAAATTGCCGGCTCGTTGGCCCTCTAGCCGGAGGTCCGCGACTGCCATATGCTCTCGCCTCCCATGCAGAGCAATCCTCAGCCCACGCCCTCTTCTCCGCGTCTCGTCTGGGTCGTGATCGGTGGCCTGGTCCTCACCTTGCTGGCCGCGTTCGCCGGCTGGAAACTCGGCAGCCGACACGCGGCCGTGTCCGAGCAGGGAATGCTGAAGGTGGGGAACGAGGCGCCGGACTTCAGTCTCGACACCCTCGACGGGCGCTCCTTGGGCCCGGCGCAGTTCCGCGGTCAGAAGATCGTACTGGTCGACTTCTGGGCGACTTGGTGCGGGCCCTGCCGAATCCAGCGTCAGATCCTCGAGCCGCTGTACGACGAGTTCCACGGCCGCGGCGTCGAGTTCCTGGCGGTCAGTGTCGGCGAAGACGGTCAGACGGTGCGCGACTTCCTGAACGGCAACCCGTTCGCCTATCCGGTACTGATCGATCCCGACGACAAGATCGGTTCCCAGCTCCAGATCGACGCCCTGCCGACCCTGATGGTGGTGGATCGCCAGGGTCGCATCGCGTACGTTCACATCGGTATCGCCGATCAGGACGAGCTGCGCTCGGTGCTCAAAGAGGCCGGCGCCGCGTGATGGATTCGTGTCCGAGGATGGAGGTCCTGTCGTGCTCGCTCCCCGCAAGCGTCCGCCATCGGCTCTCAGCGAGCCGGCCCTGCGCCTGATTGCGCGCGCCTATCTCAAGCGGCTCGGCGAGGAACATCGCGCCGAGCGCGTCCGGGTGGCATTCAATCCCCGCTTGCGCTCGTCGATCGGGCGCTCCGAGCCGGCCCGCGCCCGGATCTACCTCAACCCGAGACTGATCGATCTCTATCCCGACGAGCTGGTACCGACCCTGGTCCACGAGCTCTGCCACGTCGTGGCTGGAATCCGCGCCGGGCACGGGCCGCGCTGGCGGGAGCTGATGGAGCGCTGCGGCTTCGCCCCGGACACATACCACGATCTCGATCTGCCCGCCGAGCTCCAGCGACGGCGCCACTGGCGCTGGCGCTGCCGGACCTGCGGCTTCGCGTACGTGCGCCAGACGCGCTCGGCGCGGCACTACCGCTGCGGCCGCTGTGGCGGCGCGCTGCGCGTGACCGGCGAGGTGCGGCGACGCGATTCGCGGCGCGGCCGCCGGCATCGCCGACGCCGCTAGAGCGGCCCGCTCCGCATCGACTGTCGAACGAGAACCGAGGAGAGAACGCGGCGCCGGGCGGGTGCCCGGCGCCGCGCGAGAGCCTGCTCTGCTACTGCAGGACCACTAGGACCACGCGGCGGTTCTGGGCACGGCCCTCGCGGGTCTTGTTGTCGGCGACCGGCGCGGTCTTGCCGTAGGAGATCACGTTCATGCGGTGCAGCGGAACGCCCTTCATGCTCAGGTAGCGGCGCACCGCCTCGGCGCGACCCTCGCCGAGCTTCAGGTTGTAGTCATCGGATCCGATGTTGTCGGTGTGGCCCTGGATCTCGATGTAGACGTTCTTGTTGTCCTTCTTCAGGTTGTCGGCGAACTCGTCGAGCGCCTTCTTGGCGTCCGCCGAGAGATCGGCCTTGTCGAAGCTGAACTTCACCTTGTCGTCCGAGAGCACGGTCTCGTACAGGAACTTGCCTTCCGCCAGCTTGCCGGCGGCGATCGCGCGGTCCAGGGCCTCCTGCGCGGTCTTCGAGGTCGCGGTGATGCGCGTGTCGTGCTCCTTGAGCGTCATCTGGTTCTTCTCGACCTGGGTTTCGACGCCCGCGATGCGCTCGCTCGATTTCGCCTCCGACGAACCGACCTCCTGCTTGACGTAGTCCTTGGTGGCGCAGCCGGCCGCCACCAGAGCGGCGGCGATGGCCAGCGGCACCCACATTGTCTTCTTGCTCATCTCAGCCTCCTTGCGATTAAGGTTCAAGATCACCGCGGAGCGACGGCGGATCCGGCGCCGACTTGCTGAGGCGCCGGTCCGCGATAGCCCCGACGGAACGAAAGCGCACGCTGCCTGCCTCCGACTTCCACTCGCAGCGTGTGATAAGCGGAGGGAGTGCCCCCTCCGGTCGAGAAGCCCAGCACGTATTGGTGGCGCAGGTCCTCCGCGATCGCGGCGCACGCCTCCTTCAGGTCGTAGGGTCCGGCGATCGGATAGTACTTGCCGCCGGACAGCGAAGCGAGCAGGTTCAAGGTGTCGGCGAAGCGGAACAGCTTCTTGCCATCCTCTCCGAGCTCGTACGGGCTCCCGGCGTCGAGCCCGAGGACGTAGACCGGCAGCTCCGCCTTGCGCACCAGCTCCCGAGCTTGTTCGGGAGGGATGGTGCTCTGGTTGTCCACTCCGTCGGTGATCAGCACCGCGGCGCGCTTGAGGCTGGCGTGATCGAGAACGATCTCCGGCAGCCAGGCGACCGCGTCGTGGAGCGCCGTCGTCCCGTACGCCTCCCAGCGGGCGATGTCCTCGCGCGCCGCGGAGAGATCGGAGGTGAACGGCACGTCGACCTGGACGAGCTCGCCGGCAAAGGTGGCGATCGCAAACTCGTCGCCGGGCTTGGCCTGGTCGAGGAAGTAGCGTACCGCTTCGCGGCTGCCCTCGAGCTTGCCGCTCTCCCCCATGCTACCCGACAGGTCCTGCAGGAACACCAGGCTCACCGGCGCGTCGTGGCCGCTCTCGAAGCTCTCGATGGGCACTTGCTTCCCATCGACGAAGAGGCGGAAGTCCTTTTGAATCAGGTTGTTGATATAGCCGCCCTTGGTCCGGACGACGACCGGGACCAGCACGTAGCCGACCGCCACCTGCTCGCCAAAGGTGGCGCCTCCCGAGGTCTGGGCCATCGCCGGCGGTGCCGCTTGCAGGCAGGCCAGGGCGGCCGCGAGAGCGGCAAATCGGCGCGCCAGTCGGGCGCACCGCGCGAGGGAGGCACGGCGAGGGTTCATGATGGACCGGCTAACTGCAAGAAGCGAGCCGCATTGTATCCGGCGCGTCGAACGGTGGCAAACTCGCCGGTTGGGGGGGCTCGACCGGTGATCAACATCCGCGACATTTCGATCAAGTGCGGCCGCTGCGACTCGTACCAGACACTGGTCGGGTTCAGCCGCCGCGAAGGCTGGAACGTCTACACCTACGAGTGCGAGAACCAGGTCTGCGATCCGGCGACGACGCGCACCCTGGTCGAGGTGCCGAGCGCCCTCGACGACTTCGCGCGCCGCGATCCACAGTGGCGAGGCGGCGAAGGCTAGAAGCGACGATGCGTCGCCTTCCGTGCGCTCGGAGCGCTGTGTTACGCTGACCCGCGCTGCATTTTTCCGTCGTCGGCGCATGCTCAAATCACGGGGAGATCGTTGGCCATGAAGAAAGTCGTGCACATCGTGGGGACCGGTACGATCGGCGAGCCGCTGATCGGCCTGTTCACCGACTTCTGCGACCGGCTGGGCTTCGAGGAGGTGACCTTCCACAAGCGGACGCCGCTGGCGTCCGATCGCTCCAAGCTGAACCACCTGATGTCGCGTGGCGCCAAGCTGGCGGTGGATGCCGACCAGAAGTCGGCATTCGAGGCGCTCGGCCATGAGGTCAGCTACGAGGCGCAGGAGGCGCTGCAGCGGGCCACCGTCGTCATCGACTGCACGCCGGCCGGCAACCAGAACAAGGAGAAGTACTACCAGCAGCTCTCCGGGCCCAAGGGCTTCATCGCCCAGGGCAGCGAGATGGGTTTCGGCAAGCCGTACGCGCGCGGGGTCAACGACGAGGCCCTGCGGCCGGGCGAGGACCGCTTCCTGCAGGTGGTCTCCTGCAACACCCACAACATCACCACCCTGATCCGCACCCTGTGCGACGACGGCGAGGCCGGGTATTGCCTCGATCGCGGCATCTTCGTGTGCATGCGGCGTGCGAACGACGTCAGCCAGACCGCCGATTTCGTGGCCGCCCCGAACGTCGGCAAGCACGACGACGAGGAATTCGGCACCCATCACGCGCACGACGCGCATCGGGTGTTCGAGACCCTGGGCCTGAACCTCGATCTGTTCTCGAGCGCGGTCAAGCTGAACACCCAGTACATGCACTCGATCTGGTTCAACCTCAACCTGCGCCGCGACACGACGCTCGACGAGGTCAAGCAGCGGTTGCGCGAGAATCCGCGCGTCGCGGTCACCGACAAGCGGCACGCCAACCTGATCTTCAGCTTCGGTCGCGACCATGGCTACTACGGCCGCATCCTGTCGCAGACCGTGGTGGTGATGCCGACCCTGAAGGTGCGCCGCGGGCGCGAGGTCTACGGCTTCTGCTTCACGCCGCAGGACGGCAACTCGCTGCTGTCGTCGATCGCCGCCGCCCTGTGGATCGACGATCCGGACTACAACAGCGTCGGGCGCCGTCTCGAGCCCATCCGGCGCTGGCTGTACCGGGAGATCTGATCGAGCTCCGGCGGTGAGCGTCGCCTGGCGCCACGGCGAGCTGGCGATCGAGGGCAGCTCGCGGGCCGGAGACCACTCGTGGTTCCGGATCCATCCGCCGGGGCTGGCCTTCGACACCGGCCGCGGCGCCGGCGAACTGGTGGGCACCCGCGACCTCTTCGTGACCCACGGTCATCTCGACCACGCCCTCGGCGTTCCGTTCGTGCTGTCGCAGCGCACCCTGCAGGGGGCAGGCGAGACGCGGATCTTCTGCCCGGCGGAGATCGAGAGCGACCTCGCTGGGCTGATCGCCGCCGCTGCCCGCCTCGAGCGTGTGGCGTACCGTCACTCGCTGCGCGGGCTGCGCGCCGGGGATCGCATCGAGGTCGGCCGCGAGCTCGCGGTGGTCGCCTTCGCGGTCGACCACGGCCTGCCGAGCCTGGGCTATCACCTGGTGCGCCGGCGCCGCCATCTCGCTGCGGGCTGGGTCGGGGCGACCGCCGCCGAGCTGGTCGCGGCGCGCGCGCGCGGCGCGCGGGTGGAGGAGGAGAGCGAGGAGGTGTGGCTGTCCTACCCGGGAGACACCGCTGCCACCGTGTTCGAGCACGTCCCGGACCTGTATGCAAGCCGCGTGCTGCTGCTCGAGTGCACGTTCCTCGATCCGGCGATGCGCCAGCGCGCGGCGCGCTACCAGCACGTCCATCTCGAGGATCTCGTCGAGCGCCGCGAGCGCTTCCGCAACGAGGCGATCGTGCTCTGCCATCTGTCGCGCCGCCATCGAGCCTCCGACCTGCGGCGCGCGGTGCGGGAGCGGCTCGGCGGGCTCGCCGACCGCATTCACGTGCTGGTGGAGGAAGATTGAGGTTACGGGAATTGCCGGAGACCGGCGACGGGAGCTCTTGGCGGGCGAGCGCGGACGAAACGATCGGTCGCGTGGCGCGAGAGCCCATCGCGGCGGGGAAGGCGCGATGAAGCGACGTCCGCCACGCCCGGGGCCGCGGCGCCCGCAGCCTGGCCGGCGCCCGCCGGCGCGGGTCGCGCGCGAGCTGCCGCCGACGCCGGCGCCGCTGCCGCGCGCCGGCCAGCGCCTGGCCGAGCTCGAGGAGATCGAGCTGACGATCGATCGCTTGGTCGCCGGCGGCGACGGTCTGGCGCGCTTCGAGGGCATCCCGATCTTCGTGCCGCGCTCGGCGCCCGGGGACCGGGTGCGGGCGCGGCTGATCGAACGCCGGCCCGACTACGGGCGGGCCGAGATCGTGGAGCTTCTTGCGCCGGGGCCGGGGCGGCGTCCCGCACCCTGCCCGTATTTCGCGCGTTGCGGCGGATGCGATCTCCAGCACCTCGAGGACGAGCGCCAGACGGGGCTCAAGGCCGCGGCGGTGCTCGAGACTCTGACCCGGCTGGGCGGTGTCGCCCGGCCGGCGCGCTTCGAGATCGTCGCCGGACCGGCCTGGGAGTATCGGTTGCGCACCCAGCTCCAGGTGGAGAGCGACACCGGCGGTGTCCGGGTCGGCTACCACGCGCGCGGCAGCCACGAGCTGGTACCGGTCGCCGACTGCCCGGTGCTGGTGCCCGAGCTGCGCGCCGCGCTTGCCGAGCTCCCGGCGCGCTTGCCGGCCGCGGCGCCGCGACGCCTCGATCTGGTGGCGGGAGACGACGGCGCCTGGACGCTGGCGCCGCCGATCGCTGGGCTGCCGCACGGCGAGGTCAGCCTGCGGGTTGGAGAATTCTCCTATTCTTACGACGCCCGCTGCTTCTTCCAGGGGCACCGCGGCCTGGTCGGCGCGCTGGTCGAGCACGCGGTGGGTCCGTGGAGCGGGGAAGAGGCGTTCGATCTTTTCTGCGGGGTGGGTCTCTTCAGTCTGCCGCTGGCGCGCCGCTACCGCCAGGTCCTGGGCGTCGAGGGCGATTCGGTGGCGGTCCGTTTCGCGCGCAACAACGCGCGCCGCAATCGCCTCGGCAACCTCGATTTCGAGGCGCGGGCGGTGGACGGCTGGGTACGGCGCCTGCCGCCGGGCGCGGCGCGGGTGGTGGTCGACCCACCGCGCACCGGGCTCGGCGCGGTTGCGCGGGCCCTGCTGCTCGAGCGCCGACCGCAGCGGATGACGTACGTCTCCTGCCACCCGGCAACGCTGGCGCGCGACCTCGCCGACCTCAAGTCGCGCTACGCGATCGAGAGTCTCGCCCTCCTTGACCTCTTCCCGCAGACCGGGCACATGGAGGCGGTCGTGCAGCTGGTGCTGGCCGCGCCCGGTGCGGCGACGTGAGGGCCGTACCCGCCCTCCCGGCGCGGAGGTAGGATGCCTGGCATGCCGGCGCGTGGACGCTTCCGCTTGCAGATCGCGAAGGAGGTTTTCAAGTTCTCCGCCGCGCACTTCACGCTGCTCGGGGAGGACGCCGAGCACCTGCACGGCCATAACTACCGTGTGGCGGTCGAGGTCACCGGGCGCCGCCTCGACGCCGACGGGCTGCTGGTGGGGTTCGCGAATCTGAAGGCGCTGCTGCGCGAGGCCTGCGGGCGCCTCGACGATCGGGTGCTCGTCCCCACCCGCTCGCCCCGGTTGCTGGTCGCCCAGCAGGGCGAGGAGATCGAGGTGCGCTGGGGCGAGCGCGTGTACCGCTTTCCGGCCGCCGAGGTGGTGCTGCTGCCGCTCGAGAACAGCTCGATCGAGCTGCTGGCGCGAATGCTCTGGGAGGAGCTTGCCGCGGCGCTGCGCGGCAGCTCGCTCGAGGAGCTGACGGTGTGGGTCGAGGAGACCAGCGGTCAGCGCTGCGGCTACCAGGCGCCGCTGCATCGCGCCGCGACCCACGGTCTCGGCGCCAGCGGTCGCTCCGGCCGCCGGGTGCGCTGAGCGCCGTTCGTCAGTTTTCCAGCCGGATCTCCCGCCCCTTCCAGCGGGTCAGCGCGCCGCGCCGGCGGTCGGCGAGGCCGAGCGCCAGGGTCGCACCCAGCAGCAGACCCCCGAGCGGGTAGAGGAGAGCCGGCCAGAGGCGGCTGCGACCGGTCGCGCGGAGCACGGCCGAGGCAAGCGCGCCGCCGAGCCACAGCGTGGCGGCGGCAAGCCAGGCTCCGGCGAGCAGTGTCGCGACGAGCGTCGCGGCGGGCAGGAAGCACGCCAGGAGGCCCACCGCGGCGGCGAGCGGGCGGCCGGCGAAGATCGCCCCGAAGTTGCGCCGCCAGCCGGCGATCGCGGCGCCGACCCCGTCGTACATCCGCACCCGCAGCAGCTCCTGGGCGCGCCAGAAGGCGGTGCGGTAGCCGTGCGCGCGCAGGCTCCGGAAGAGAGCGACGTCGTCGATCGTGGCCGTGCGGATCGCGGCGAAGCCGCCGCTCGCCTCGAGCGCGGCGCGGCGGACGAGGACGAAGGTCCCGGAGGCGACGGGCGGTCCGTCGCCGCTCGCGGCGCGGCGCCAGTCGCCGAGCAGGCCGTCGAGCAGGCCGAAGACCGCCGGCACCAGGAGGGCCTCGCCGAAGCTGCCCGCCGCCTGCTCGCCGGCGACCGAGAGCGCGTCGAGACGGTGGGCGGCGAGCGCCGCATGGGCGCGGGCGAGCAGCTCCGGCTCGAGCCGCGCGTCGGCATCGACCAGCAGGAGCCAGGGTTCCGCGGCGCCGCGGGTACCGGTGGCGAGGGCATTCACCTTGCCGCGCCAGCCGGGTGACAGAGGATCGGCGGCGAGCAGCTCGAGGCGCGGCTGGCCGACCTGCAGGGCGCGCAGCAGCTCGACGGTGCGGTCGCGCGAGCCATCGTCGATGACCCGCACCCGCGGTCGTGCGGTCTGCTTCAGCACCGCGGCTGCGCAGTCGACCGCATTCGCTTCCTCGTCGCGCATCGGCAGCAGAGCGAGGGTCGGGGGAGGATCGACGAGCGGCGCCGGCAGGGCGGGGGCCGCGCCGCGCCGCAGGGCCACGAGCAGCGCGCCACCGAGCAGCGCCAGCGCGGTCGCCAACGCCATCCCGAGCAGCGTTGCGCCGGCGATCGGCGTCATGCGATGCGCCTGCCGGCGCTCAGGCTTTCAGGCGCTCGGCGAGCACGCTCTCCACTTCGCCGGGCAGCGGGAAGCGCCCGAGCGCTTTCTTGGAGAACACGAGCTGGTCGTCCAGGGTGACTTCGAAGACGCCGCCGGAGCCCTTCACGAGATCGGGGCGGACGTGGAAGCGCTGCTCGATCTGCGCCGCCAGACCGACGGCACGGGGTTGGTAGTTTCAGGCCACGCAGTACTGGATGGTGATCTTGGACATGGTGTCCTCCATGCCGCAGTCTATCCACGCCGCGCTCAGCCGGCCCGGGCGGTCAGGGCGCCGGTGTTGAATCGCGGGTGGATGTCGCGGATGCGATCGAGATCGGGCTCGATCTCGACCGACACGAAGCCGGCGCGCTCGAGGGCGCGACGCCAGACGGCGGGCTCGAGGAATCCGGGCTCGGGGCGCAGTTCGGGCTCGATCTCGACGCGGGTGAAGCCGTCGAGCAGCAGGAACGGGAACTCGTTGGCAACCGGCTGTCGCGGCCACAGCCGCAGGCATTCGCTCACCACCAGGGCGCCGTCCGGCGCGAGCGCTCGGCGCGCCTGCTCGAGCGCCGCTACCAGGCGCCGTGCGACGTGGAAGACGTTGACCCCGAGCACCAGATCGAAGCTCCCGGCGGGGGCGCCCTGCGCCGCCCAGTCCTGGTCGATGTCGAGAGCCGTGAAGCGCAGCGCGACGTCGGGAAAGCGGGCGCGCAGGACGCGCTCGGCGCGCCGGCGGAAGAAGGCGCTGGGCTCGCTCGAGGTGTACTCGACGACCCGCCCCAGGAGGCCACAGCGGTCGAGCTCCCCGATCAGCGCCAGGGTTCCGCTGCCGGCGCCGGCGCCGACCTCGAGGATGCGCAGCTCCGGGCGCGGGCTCGCGGCCAGCGCGCGGGCGGCGGCATGCGCCGCCAGGCGGTTGTTCACCGCGTACACCGGATTGCCGGCGCTGAAGTAGTCGACCCAGAGTCCGATCTGCCCCAGTCCGAAGAGCAGCGCCTCGCCCGAGGCGGTGCCGCGAGCGACCGCCGGATAGGCCGCCGTGGCGGCGTCGAACAGCGCCAGCGTGGCGTGGTTGGCGGAATCGACGTCGAGCGCGCGCTGGCGCAGCTCGGCGAGCCCGGCGAGCTCGGACGACGCGAGCGCCCGCGTCCACCGGAAGCGATCGCCGCCCGATGCCACGTGACCCTCGGCGCTCAGTCGCTCGAGCAGCCAGCGCAGCGCGGGTGCGAAGGCCGGGACGCAGCCCGCGCGCTCCAGCGTCTCACCGAGCGTGGCCGGCTGCGCGAGCGCCCGCTCGAGCTCGAGGATGCGTGCCACCTCCACCGCGCAGGCGCTGGCGTAGCGATCGACCAGCTCGCAGCTCCAGTGGAAGCGCTCCGAGAAGAGGTCCGGCGGATAGGCGGTGAGGAACGGCGCCAGGCGGGGGTCCGGCGGCGACAGCACGGGCGCGGGCACGCCCGGCATTCTATCCGGGGCCGCGGGCGCCGGTCCCAGCTCGTGCCCTTGCGGTAGGATCGCGGCTCGGCCGCATGCTCGACAGCGGCGGGGAGCCTCTCATGAGCCAATCTTCGAAAGACCTCGTGCCGGCGACCGAGATGGTGGTCGACGACGGGCTGGACGACGCCAAGCTCGAGCGGATCGCCGGTCACGTGCGCGCGATCCTGACCGAGCTCGGTCTCGATCTCGCCGATCCCAACTTGCGTGAGACCGACCGTCGGGTGGCCGCGATGTACGGCGAGATGTTCCGCGGCCTGCACCAGGGGGCGCGGCCGAAGGCCACCGTGTTCCCCAACGACGAGCGCTACAGCGCGATGGTGATCGAGAAGCAGATCCCGTTCTACTCGATGTGCGCCCACCACCTGGTGCCGTTCTACGGCCACGCCCACATGGCCTACATCCCCGACCAGCGCATCCTCGGCCTGTCGAAGTTCTCGCGCATCCTCGAGTACTACGCCAAGCGCCCGCAGCTCCAGGAGCGCCTGACCGAGCAGGTGGTCGGCTTCCTGCAGGAGGAGCTGCGGCCGCTCGGCGCGATGGTGGTGATCGAGGCGCGCCACCTCTGTGTCGAGATGCGAGGAGTGAAGAAGCCGGGCGCGCTGACCGTCACCTCCGCGATTCGTGGCATCTTCCATCAACGCGAGCAGCGCGAGGAGTTTCTCGACCTGCTGCGCCGGAGCTAGCGATGCGGCGCGCCGTCCTGGCGGTGCTCGCTCTCGGCGCGCTGCTGGCGCTCGCCTGCGCCAGCGATCGCCCCGCCGCGACCATCGCCGGGCTCACCAATCCGGCGCTCAGCCCAGCGTACTCGCAGTGGCTGATCGGGCCGATCGCACGGCTGGCGACGGTCGCGGAAGTGAAGGAGTACCTGGCGCTCGCCGACGACGGCGCGGCGCAACGATTCATCGACGCGTTCTGGGAGCGTCGCAATCCGCGTCCGGGCGCCCCGAATCATCTGCGCGAGCTGTTCGACGAGCGCTGTCGGGAGGCCGACAAGGCCTATAGCGAAGCCGGCTACTCCGGGCGGCGCACCGACCGCGGCGCGATCTACGTGGTGTATGGCCCGCCCGCCGACGTGCGCATGGAGATGTCGCCGCGCGCCGAGGACCCGCCGCGCGAGCTGTGGACGTACAAGCCGCCGCTCGAGCCGGGCCTGAACGGGCGCCTGCCGGAGCGCGAGTACCGCTTCGTGCGGCGGGGCGATCTGATGGTTCTCTGGCAAGCCGGCGCCGCCCGTGCGGTGGCGCCACCGGGGCCGTTCGGAGGGTGAGGATGAGCATCGAGACGAGAGCGGTGCTGGCCGGGCTCGGGGTGGCGGTGCCGCCGGTCGAGGTGCGCAACCAGCAGTTCGCGCGGGTGCTGGAGACGAACGACGAGTGGATCCGCGAGCGCAGCGGGATCGTCACCCGCTTCTACACCGCGCCCGGCGTCGGCTCCTCGGTGCTCGGCGCCCAGGCCGCCAGGGCGGCGCTCGCCGAGGCCGGAATGGAGGCCTCCGAGCTCGACTACATCGTCTGCGCGACGATGACCCCGGACCACTACTTCCCGGGCGTCGGTACCCTGGTGCAGCAGCAGCTCGGGATCCGGCCGCTGCCGGCGCTCGACATCCGCCAGCAGTGCGCCGGGTTCGCGTACGGCCTGCAGGTGGTCGATGCGCTGGTGCGCTCGGGTCTGGCGCGAAACGTCCTGCTGGTCGGCAGCGACGTGCACTCCTCGCTGATCCCCTTCTCGAAGCGCTCCTGGGCGGTGCTGCTCGGCGAGGAGGAGGGGCCGGTCTCGCCCGAGGAGTTCGCCTGGAACTCGCGCTTCCGCCATCTGGTGGTGCTGTTCGGCGACGCCGCGGGGGCGATGGTCTTCCGCGCCGAGGAGAACGGCGGCAGCCGTGGAATCCTGGGCACGGCGCTGTATGGCGACGGCGACAACAAGGGCATCCTGTACGTGCCGGGCGTCGGGTCGGCGCACCGGCCGTGGATCGACGCCGCCATGCTCGAGGCCGGCGACACCGTGCCGGTGATGGAGGGGCGCCAGGTGTTCAAGCTCGCGGTCACCCGCATGCCCGAGGTGACGCGCGATCTCCTGCAGCGCCATGGCTACGGGCTCGACGATCTCGACCTGCTGGTCATGCACCAGGCCAATCTGCGCATCAACGAGGCGGCGCAGAAGGCGCTGGGCCTGCCCGACGCCAAGGTCCACAACAACATCCAGCGCTACGGCAACACCACCTCGGCAACCCTGCCGCTGTGCTTCCACGAGGCCCGCGCCGCGGGCAAGGCGAAGAGCGGCTCGCTGGTCGCCTTCGCCGCGCTCGGCGCCGGCCTGCACTGGGGCGCCGTCCTGCTGCGCGTCTGAGGGCGCGGGCCGCCGCACGTGGTCGTGGCGCTCGTTGGCGAATGAAGTCCGCACGGCGGCAGCGACGCAGCCCCGGTCGGGCGCCGGTGCCCGCGCAATCCAACTGGACAGGCAAGGCGGCGGTTCTCGCGGCCGCGGCGCTGGGGCCCTTCCTGGTCTTCTGGCCGACCCTGAGCTACGGGTTCCTGCTCGACGACTTCGTGCTCTATCAGCGCAGCGCGTCGCTGGCCCATCTCGGCAGCATCGCGCACGGGTTCGTGTCCGACGTCGGGGCGGTGCGCAAGGGTGCCGAGACCGTCATCAGCAGCTACTACCGGCCGGTGTTCCTCGCCCTCTCGACGCTGTACTACCAGGTCGTCGGCGGTCGGGAGGCGGCCTGGCACGCCGCCGCGGTCGCGCTCGCCGCGCTGGTCGGGGCGCTCGCCTGCGGCTTCCTGTGGCGGCTCGGAATGCAGCCCGGGCTCGCGCTCCTCGCCTCGTTGGCGTTCTCTCTCCATCCGGCCCACACCAGCTCGGTCGCCTGGGCGTCCGGGCTGCAGGAGCTTCTGGCGGCGACCTTCGTCCTCCTCGCCTTGCACGCCGTGCTGTGGCGCCGACCGGCGGGCGCCGCGTTGCCGATCGGGCTCGCCGCGCTGGCCTACGCGCTGGCGCTGCTCTCGAAGGAGGTCGCGGTCGGACTGCCGCTGTTCGTTGGCGTCTGGGCGGCGAGCCGGTGGCGAAGCGATCGCGCCGAGGCCCGGCGGCTGGTCAAGGTCGCCGGCACCCTGGCCGCGGTGACGGCCATCTATCTGCTGGTGCGCGTCGCCGTGCTCGGCGGCCTGGCGCGGCCGTCACCGGGAGCACCGCGCCTGGCAACGGCCCTCGCCTCGACGCCGATCGCCGCAAGCGCCTACCTCCGCCTGTTGCTGTGGCCGACCGGGTTCTCGATCCTGCGCCCGGAACGCCCGGTCTTCCAGCCCACCGATGCGGTGGTCTGGCTGACGGCTGCGGCGCTGATCGCCCTCGGGGCACTGGCCGGGTGGGCGATTCGCCGCCGGCGCCCGCTGCTCCTGCCGGTCGCGTGGCTCGTCGTCTGGCTGTTGCCGGTGCTCAACCTGTGGGCGCTCGAGCCGCAATGGATGGTCACCGATCGCTACCTGTTCCTGCCGGCGCTGGCGCTGCCCTGGGCGCTTGCTCTGCTGCTGCCGCGGCGGGTGGCGACGGTCGCGCTCGCCGTGCTGGTGGTCGCGTTCGCAGGGCTCACGCTGCGCTACAGCGCCATCTTCCGCAACGAGCCCACGTTCCTGGCCGCGATGGAGCGGGCCGAGCCCGGCAGCCCGCTGGTCTTCGCGGAGAAGGGCCGTCTGCTGCAGCAGGCTGGCGACCGGGCGGGCGCGCGGGCCGCGTACTTACGAGCGGTCGAGCTCGATCCCCTGGCGCCCGGAGCCCTCCTCGCACTCGCCGATCTCGAGCTGCAGAGCAATGACCTCGACGCCGCGGAGCGCCACGCGCGCCAGGCGCTGATCGTGCGGCCGTATGCCAGCCGCCCGTTCAAGCTGCTGGCGATTGCGCTGTCTCGCGCCGGGCTCCGGCAGCGTGCGCTGGCGATCGCCGAGGAGTCGGCGCGGCGCTGGCCGAGCGACTTCGAAGCCCAGCTCCTCGACGCGCTGCTGCTCGGCGCGGCCGGCGAGCGGCAACGCGGCGAGCAGGCGTTCGACGCGGCGCGTCGTCTGCGTCCGCAGGATCCCGGCGTGGTCGGTGGCTTCGACGCCGCGCTGTCGCGGCTGCTGCCGACGATGCAGCCGCGACAGCCCTAGTCGCTCGGTTAGCGCAGCGTGTAGTTCACGGTGACGGCAAGGTAGACCGGTAGCGCCCGGCCGCTGCTCCGCTGACGGGCGGGGGCGTAGCGCCACTGGCGCACGGCGGCGATCGCGTTCTCATCGAGGCCGAAGCCCAGCCCGCGCACCAGGCGCACTTCGGCGACCGTGCCGTCAGCGGCGATCACCGCCTGGAGCAGAACCATGCCTTGAAGGTGGGCGCGGCGCGCCTGTTCGGTGTACGCCGGCATGACCCGACGCACGAGCGCCGGCGCCACGATGCCCTCGCCGATCGCGACCGGCGCTTCGCCGGGCCCGTCTCCGAATCCCACGCCGGGACCGCTTCCGGGGCCGCTTGCGGGCCCATCGCCTGTGCCCGGGAGCGCACCGGGGATGGTCGGCACCGAATCCGGCGCGGGAGAAGCGAGGGTTGGCGAGATCGTTTCGGGAACGCGATGCGGCTGCACGGCGGGGGCGGCGACGGCGATCGGCGCGGTCGCTGCGTGCCGAGCCGCCGCTGGGCGGGCCGCCGGCGACGGGGCGGCAGAGGGCGGGGGTGGCGGCAGGAAGAGCACGAAGGTCGAGGCGATCCTCGGCTCGGGTACCCAGTCGACCGTCCAGGCCTGGGCGAGCAGCACGCCGGCGACGAGCAGCGCGTGGACGGCGAAGGCCAGGGACAGGAGGCGCAGGCGCGCGGTCTCGCGCCGGCCTTGCGAGGCGATCAGCGAGGCATGGAACATGGTCCCCTCCGCGGCTCCGGGGCGGCACCGTGCCGCGCCGGTTGGAGGGATTGGACCGCGTCTGCCTGGAGAAGTTCCCGCCGGGCTGCGGCGCGGCCTCAGGCCGGCAGGTGGATCAGGATCTCGCGCAGCAGGCGGGCGGAGCGCCGCTCCCATTCGGCGGGGGTCATGCGCTCCGGCGGCGCCGAGAGCTCGACCGAGCCCTGGCCGTTCGCTTCGCGCCCCACCTTGATCCGCATCTCGCCCCAGACGAGCGCCCAGTCGTTGGTCACCTCGACCGTCGGGTCGAAGGGCTCCTTGGCGATGCGCAGGGCCTCGAGCACGGCGTCGAGCAGCTTGCCGTCGCCGGCGTCGTAGCGCACCGGATAGACCTGGCGCGCGAAGTAGGCCCCGGCCGGCGGCCGGTAGGAGTCACGGGCGAGCAGCCGCTGGAAGCGCGGATCGTCCCCCAGGTCGGCGAAGTTGGCGTCGGTGCGGGCGCGCAGCCGCGACCGCTCGTCGAGCTCGATTGAGCGCTCGAGGTGCTGCAGCGCCAGCGCGCTGTAGCCGGCGCTGGCGTAGTTCGTGGCCACCAGGTAGTAAGCGTTCGGCGAGGAGGATTCGAGCGTCAGGTAGCGCTTGAAGTGCTCGCTCGCCGGCTCGAGCTTGCCCTGGAGCAGCAGCACCGCGCCGAGGTTGACTTCGCTGTCGTGCGCCGCCGGATCCAGCTTCTGGGCGGTGAGCAGGTCGTCGTAGGCCTTGTCGTAGCGCTTCGCCGCGATCTCCATCGCCGCCAGGTTGAGCCAGCCCTGGCGCAGCCTGGGGTCGAGCTGCAGGGCGTGCTCGAGGTCGCGGCGTCCCTTGTCCTCGTCGCCGAGCTGGATCTCGGCCGAGCTCAGGAGCAGCAGCGCGCGGGCGTCCGGATTGGCGCCGCGCAGCAGCGGCGCGACGACCTTCGCGACGTCCTCCGCCTGGCCGCGATCGAGCAGCTCCTGGGCGCGGGCGAGCAGGTCGTCGGGGGCGCTCGGCGGCGGGGCTGCCAGGCCGGCGGTGGCGGCGAGGAAGGCGACGGCGGCGGCGAGCAGCAGGGGAGTGGGTCGCATCGCCGAGAGTTTATCGCGAGGGGCGGCCTGCCCTGGCGGGATTCGCCGGCCGCGGCACTAGAATGAGGCCATGTCGAAGCCCGCTCCCGGACCGGTCGAGATCGCCGCTGGACTGCAGAAGCGCGTCGTGGAGCAATCCTCGGCGGTGCGCGAGATGGCGATCGCCCTGGCCAAGAAGCTGGCCGGCCTGCGGGTCGGCAACATCCTGATGATCGGCTCGTCCGGCACCGGCAAGACGACGTTGATGCGCGCCGTCGAGCAGTACCTCGCCGCCGAGCCCGAGCTCGCGGTGCGCTCGACGGTGGTGCGCCTGCACGCCAACGTGCTGGGCGAGGAAGCGGAGCGCGGCAAGCCCGGCGAAGCGGTGCTGCGGCGGCTGCTCGATCGGGCGCGCGAGCAGCTCGGGGCACGGACGCCGCTCGCGGAGCTCCTCGATCGCGCCGGCCAGGGCCTGGTCTTCGTCGACGAGGTCGACAAGATCCGGGCGCGGGTCGGGGACCGTCCGAACGTGGCGGGCATCCGGGCGCAGGAGGCCTTGCTCACCCTGATCGAGAACGAGGCGGTGCCCTTCGAGCTGCCGGCGTGGGCGGGCGGCGAGACGGTCACCGTCGACTCCAGCCGCCTGCTGTTCGTCTGCGCCGGAGCATTCGAGGGCCTGTACGACGCGGTGTTCGACCGCGTCACCATCGGCCGCGACCGCGGCGCGCTGAAGCCGCAGACCGTGGTCGAGGGCGGCCAGGTGCGCGAGGAGCTGGTCTTCCACCTGCGCGACTGGCTGCGCAACGAGGACCTGTTCGACTACGGCATGAGCCCGCAGTTCCTGTCGCGCTTCGACGCGGTGGTGCTGCTCGAGGACCTGACCGTCGACGCCCTGGTGCGCATCTTCCTCGAGTCCCCGGAGTCGGGATACGCCCAGGCGCGCGGCTACTTCGAGAGCCGCGGCCTCCACCTGGCGCTGTCGCCGGCGGCGGTGCGCCGCATCGCCCAGGAGGCGGCGCGCCAGCCCCGCCTGGGAGCGCGGGCGATGAAGGAAGTCTTCCGCCGGGTGATCCGCGACTACGAGTTCGATCCCCAGAAGTTTGCTGTACAGGGCGCGCTGCTCCTCGACCTCGCCGAGGTCGAAGCGGCGCTGCGGGCGGCGTAGGCCTGGCCGGGCGCGGCGCAGCGTCTCCCGTCGGCGGGTCGCCGCAACGCGGGCCGAGCTGCCGGAGCTCAGGTGCCGTTCACCTGCTCCGCGCAGATCATTTCGACCCCCAAGCTGGGCGGCGTGATCGGCTGACAGAACAACGGCTGGCCCCTGGAGCGGCTTTTGCCGGGCTCGAAGAAACGGATCGAGCGCGCGACGCGCGGAGAGCAACTCCACCAGGGCGTGACCCACGACAGGGAGCGATCGAAGCACGGTCGCCAGCCCTGGCGCTTGAGCGACGTCGCGACGGCGCTGGTCCATGGCCAGGTGAAGTCGTCGGAGACGAAGCGGACCTGTTCTTGCGGTGCGGTCGTGCGCGCCAGGGTCTGCTCGAGGGCGCGATGCAGCGAGGTGACGCTCGGGTGCGCTGGCGATCGAGGCTCGGGCGCCGCCACCAGTAGCGCGACGCCTGGCGCCAGCAGGCTGGCGAGGAGCCAGAGGCGGTCGCCGGATGCCCGCCCGGCGCGGCGCGGCCGCGAGACGACGAGGGCCACGGTCTCGTTGAGAATGGCCACGCAGGCCACCGCTCCGAGCACCGCCATCCACAGCGTCAGGTAGCGCAGGAGCTCCCCGCGGATTTGCGCGATCGCCCACAGGGAGCTCGCTGCCGCGAGCGCGCAGAGAATGCAGAGCGCCTCGCTCGCGCGGTGAGCGCGGCGATGCGCCAGCGCGGCGCCGATCACGAGCAGGGCGACCACCGAGACCGCGAGCGCCTGCGCGAGGCGTAGCTGGCCGCCTTGCAGCGCGGTTTGCCAGCTCAGGCCCAGGATCAGCCGAGTCAGGGGCCCCGCCAGGAGCTGCGCCCAGTTCGAGAAGCAGTCGCTCCAGGGATGCGTGCCGTGGGAAGCCCGGGCGAAGGCGAGGATGGACGCCAGATTTCCCGGACGCTGGACGGCCTCCCCATACAGCGGCAGGGCCCAGGCCGCGAGCCCGACGACGACGGTGGCGACGATCCAGCCCTTCAAGCGAGGCTGGCGCGGGGCCTTCCGCCGCCGGCGCCAGAGCAATGCGAGGGCCGCCGTGGTCACGGCCGCCGCCGCCGGCAGGGTAGCCATCTGCGTTTGGACAAGAAACGAGAGCAGCGCCGCGACGATCGGCATTGCCCACAGCTCCCCGGCAGCCAGAGCGGCTGCCAGCAGCAGGAAGGCTCCGAATGGAAGCACGACCGCAAAGTTCGTCCAGTAGTTGAACAGGATCGAGTTGCCGCTAGTCGTCAGGTACAGCAGCGTTGCGCCCACCGCGGGAGCGGCCAGGAACGCGCCCGACCATCGCTCGAGCTGCGACCAGGCGAGGACGCAGATGGTGAGCGTGCTGCTCCAGCAAAGGAGGAACATCCCCAGCGAGAGGCCCCACGGGTGGAAGTGCGCGACCGCGTAAGCAGGTAGCATGACGTAGAAGAAGAGCGGGCCGGGTTGGAAAAAGCCGTATCGGGACCACTGGCCGACGAAGCGCACGCTTTGGGCTGCTTCGAGCACGCCCATTTCTTCGGTCGCCAGGTCGCCGAGCGAGGGGGCGTCGCGCAGGGCGGAGTGCAGACGACGGAGCGTCGGAACGGTGGGCAGCACAACCACCGCGAGCACCAATCCGGCGAAGGCGAGCCGCCTAAGTCGCGGGCTCCCAAGCTTGGTTCCGAGACCCACGCGCGGGATTGTAGCTTGCGGTGCCTCACCTCCTGAGCGGGATCTCGCCGCGCCACCGGGTTCTCGTCCTCGGGGCGGGGGATGGGGCCGTCGGCCGGCGTCGCCTACCGGCTAGCGGCGCGCCCGGCGCCGGGCGACGAGCTCGAGGTAGCGTCGCCGGCGCTGCCAGCGAGTGAGGAAGGTGGGGATGGCGGCCATCAGGGCCAGGGCGAGGACCGCCGCCGTCACCTTGCGCCCGGCGCCGCCGCCGCCGCTCGCCGCCTGCATCAGCATGGCGGCGGAGTAGCTATACAGAAAGGTGGTCGGCGTCATGCCGATCGTGGTGGTGAGAAAGAACAGCCCCGGCGGCACGCCGGCGAGCGCCATGCCGAAGTTGGCGACCGGAAACGGCACCGGCACGATGCGCGCCGCGACCAGCGCCCAGAAGCCGGTGCGCTGGAGCTGGCGCTCGATCTTCTTCAGTCGCTTGCCGAGCAGGTGGACGATCAGGTCCCGGCCCAGAGTGCGGGCGAGCAGGTAGCTCGCGGCCGCGCCGAGGAACAGGCCGAGCAGGTTCAGCGCCCCGCCGTACCAGACCCCGAACACCGCGCCGCCGGCGAGCACCAGGGGGCTCATCGGCAGGCCCATCGGGGCCAGCACCAGATAGAGCCCGATCAGCGCCAGCGGTGCCCACCAGGCGCTGCGCAGCGCGGTCAGCGCGGCGATCAGCTCGTTCTTGTCGAGATAGTGGCGCAGCGGGGTGAAGAAGACCGCCGAGAACCCCGCCACGACGATCAGCGCGAAGAGCGCGAAACGCAGCAGCGCCCGCTTCGGCGGATGGTGGTGCGGGTGGGCGGTCGATGGCGCGGTGGACAAGGCGGGGAACGGCTCCGGGAGACCCGGAGGGCTTCAGCCGGTGCTCGGCGCGATGCCGCCCGCGCCGCCGAGCGCCAGGAACTCGCGCATGTGGGCGTCGAGGATCTGCAGCGCCTGGGGATCCATGAAGTTGAGGCGCAGCTCGTTGATGACCTTCACCTCCATCGCCTGCCAGTCGGCCCAGCAGTCGCGGCAGACGGCGGCGAGGATCTCCTCGCCGCTCGGGCCGGGCAGCGGCGGGCGCCCGAGGGCGGGGGCGTCGGGCCGCAGGCAGCGCCGGCAGGCGACGGTCGACGGGTGCTGGATGTCGCCCATCGGCTTCCGGCTAGGCCCGACTGGCGCCGGCGTCGGCCGCGCGGCGCTCGGCGATCAGACCGGCGAAGTACTCGATCGTGCGCTGCAGGCCCTCCTCAAGCGAGACCCGCGGCTCCCAGCCCAGCCGACTGCGGGCCTGGGTGATGTCGGGCTGGCGGGTCTTGGGATCGTCGACCGGCAGCGGCTTGTACACGATCGGGCTGGAGCTCCGGGTCGCCGCTTTGATGCGCTCCGCGAACTGCCGGATCGTCATTTCGTGCGGGTTGCCGATGTTGACCGGCTCGTGGATGCCGCTGCGCAGCAGGCGGTGGATGCCGTCCACCAGGTCGCCGACGTAGCAGAACGATCGCGTCTGGCCGCCGTCGCCGAACACCGTCAGCGGCTCGCCGAGCAGCGCCTGCTGGATGAACGCCGGCACCACGCGCCCGTCGCGCGGTCGCATGCGCGGCCCGTAGGTGTTGAAGATGCGCACGATCCGCGTGTCCAGCTTGTGCACGCGGTAGTAGGCCATGGTCATCGCCTCGGCGAAGCGCTTGGCCTCGTCGTAGACGCCGCGCGGCCCGACCGGATTGACGTTGCCCCAGTAGGTCTCGGGTTGCGGGTGCACCAGCGGATCGCCGTACACCTCGGAGGTCGAGGCGAGCAGGAACGTCGCGCCCTTCTCCTTGGCCAGCCCGAGCAGGTTGTGGGTGCCGAGCGAGCCGACCTTGAGAGTCTGGATCGGCAGCTCGAGGTAGTCGACCGGGCTCGCCGGCGAGGCGAAGTGCAGCACGTCCTGCACCGGCTCGTCGAGGAACAGCGGCTTGCAGACGTCGTGCTCGATGAAGCGAAAGTCGCTGCGCCCGCGCAGGTGGGCGATGTTGCGCTCGGCACCGGTCACGAAGTTGTCGACGCAGATGACCCTGTAGCCCTCGGCGAGCAGACGCTCGCAGAGGTGCGAGCCGAGGAAGCCGGCGCCGCCGGCGACGAGAGCGGTCCTCATGGGTGGGCTCCCTGCGGCGCTTCCGGGCGTCCGACCGAGACGTAGCGGAAGCCCGCGGCGGCGACGCGCGCCGGCTCGTACAGGTTGCGCAGGTCGACGATCAGGGGCCGCCGCAGCAGGTCCTTCAGGCGGTCGAGCTCGAGCGCCCGGAACTGGTTCCACTCGGTGGCGATCACCACGCCGTCGGCGCCGGTCGCCGCTTCGTAGGCATCGCGGCAGCAGACGATCGGCGGCAGCAGGCCTCTTGCGACCTCCATCGCCGCCGGGTCGTAGGCGCGGACCGTGGCGCCGCGCTCGATCAGGCCCTCGACGATCGGGATCGACGGCGACTCGCGCATATCGTCGGTGTCACCCTTGAAAGCGAGGCCGAGCAGCGCCACCGTCTTGCCCTTGAGGCCGTCGAAGGCGCGCTCGATCTTCGGCACCATGCGCTGCTGGATGCGCTGGTTGGCCTCCAGCACCGCGTCGATGATCGCGAAGCGCAGGCCGTGCTCCTCGGCGATCTGTGCCACCGCGCGGGTGTCCTTGGGGAAGCAGGAGCCGCCGAAGCCGGGGCCGGGATGCAGGAACTTCGGCCCGATGCGGTTGTCGAGACCCATGCCACGCGCCACCACCTCGACGTCCGCGCCCACCGCTTCGCAGATCTCGGCCACCTCGTTGATGAACGAGATCTTGGTGGCGAGGAAGCCGTTCGAGGCGTACTTGATCATCTCCGCGGACTCGACGTTGGCGGCGACGAACGGCACGCCCGCCGCCTTCAGCGGCGCGTAGATGTCGTACATCACCTGCAGGGCGCGCTCGGTGCGGGCGCCGATCACCACCCGGTCGGGATGCAGGAAGTCCTCGATCGCCGAGCCTTCGCGCAGGAACTCGGGGTTGGAGACGACCGCGAACTCCTGCTTGCCGCCGGAGCGCTCGCGCACCACGCCCTCGACCATCTGGCCGGTGCCCACCGGCACCGTGCTCTTGGTGACGATGACCTTGTAGCCGTTCAGGTTGGCGCCGATCGACTCGGCGACCTCGCGCACGAAGGACAGATCGGCGCGGCCGTCGGGCAGCGGCGGCGTGCCGACCGCGATGAACACCGCCCGGGCCTCGCGGATCGCCGGGCCGAGGTCGGTCGCGAAGGCGAGTCGCCCGGCGCGGACGTTCTTCTCGACGATCTCCTCGAGGCCGGGCTCGTAGATCGGGATCTCGCCGCGGCGCAGAGCATCGATCTTGGCGGCGTCCTTGTCGACGCCCACGACGTGCATGCCGAACTCGGCCAGGCACGCGCCGGTGACCAGCCCTACGTAGCCGCTGCCGACAACGCAGATCTTCATAACCGCGAGAGCGTATCACGCGAGCGGGCCGCGGCGCAGCGGGGACGGCCTTCAGCGGCCGCCGACGGCCTGCTCCCGGTACCAGGCGACGAAGCGCCGGATGCCCTCGCGGATCGGCACCTTCGGCGAGTAGCCGAGCATGCGGTGAGCCTTGCCGACGTCGGCGTAGGTGATCGGCACGTCGCCGGGCTGCTCGGGCTGGCGCTCGATCCGCGGCTCGACGCCGAGCTCCTCGCCGATCCAGCGCACCAGGTCGGAGAGCGAGGTCGTCTCGGCGCCGCCGAGATTGAAGATCTCGAAGCCCGGGTCGAGCGCGAGCGCGGCGAGGACGCCGTCGACGATGTCGTCGACGTAGGTGTAGTCGCGGCGCGTCGAGCCGTCGCCGTACAGGGTCACCGGGCGGCCGCGAGCGATGAGATCGGTGAACTTGTGGATCGCCATCTCCGGCCGCTGCGCCGGGCCGTAGACGGTGAAGAAGCGCAGGCACGAGGTGCGGAACCCGTACAGGTGGTGGTAGTTGAAGCACAGCAGCTCGCCGGTGCGCTTGGTCGTGGCGTAGGGGCTGATCGGCTGGTTCACCTCGTCGGTCTCGGCGAACGGCACTTTCCGGTTGATTCCGTAGACCGACGAGGAGGAGCCGAAGACGAAGCTCTGTGGGCCGTGACGGCGTGCGGCTTCGAGCAGCACCAGGGTGCCGATGCAGTTCACGTCCTCGTACAGGATCGGCTCGAGCAGGCTCGGCCGCACGCCGGCCCGCGCCGCGAGGTGGATGACCGCATCGAAGCGACCTTCCGCGAACAGCTTGTCAACCAGCGCCACGTCGCGGATGTCGCCAGTCACCAGGCGGTAGTCCTCACGCCCCTGGAACGGCGCGACGTTGCGCCGCTTGCGCGCCGGGTCGTAGAACGCGTTGAAGTCGTCGAGCACGGTGAGGCGGTCGCCGCGCTCGAGCAGCCGTCGAGTGAGGTGCGAGCCGATGAAGCCCGCGCCGCCGGTGATCAGAATGTGTCGGGTCATGAGTGGGTCCACCGCTTGGCGCAGGGAGCCTATGACATTCGGGCCGCGCGGCGGAGGGGCCCGACCCGCCGCCCTTCAGCGAGGCGGCTTCGGTGCGGGCGTCGGACTGGGGCCGGCTGGCCCGGCGGGGCGCGGCGGCGTGGTCTCCAGTCCGTGCTGCTCGAAGTAGCGATGGCGGATGCCTGCCTTCTGGCGATTGCGCACCAGCCAGCGCAACATGCGCGACTCGTCGACCCCGACCAGGATGTCCTGAACCGCCTCGTACACGCTCGGGTCGTTGATCAGCCTGGCCGCGGTGCCGTCGCCGCTCTCGAGCTTGGTGGCGATCGTGTCGAGCTTGTCGATCAGGTCGCGCAGCCGGCCGGCGACCTCTTCGCTGTACTGCTTGTCGTGCAGCAGCTTGGGCACGATGCCCTCGCCCTGGCGCAGGTCGGTGGCGACGGCGCCCAGCTCCTGGGCGGCGCGCTGCAGGCCGTCGAGCGTCGCGTCGAGCTTCTGCTTGCTCGCCGGGTCGTCGAGCAGGGCGGGCAGGATGCCGCGGCCGGTGTCGAGCTTGCCGAGGGCGCCGCTCAGGTGATCGACGGCGCTCGCCAGGTTGTCGCCGAGCTGGCGGTCGCGGATCAGGCGGCCGATCGGCCCCTGCGAGCGATGGACGTCGTCGCCGATCTCCTGGATCGAGTCGAGCGCCGCCAGGATCTTGGCCTTCAGCTTCTCCGATTCGGCGTTCTTCGAAGTGATCTCGCCGAGCACTCCTTCGCCGCGGTCGATGCGCTCGAGGATGCTCGACAGCGAGTGCGAGATCGAAACGACGTTCTGCATCACGTCCTCGCCCGAGGCGAGCAGCTGATCGACGTTGGTGCCGCTCGCCGCCGGGATCTCGCCGTCGCGCGGGATCTGCGGGAAGTCGGGCGATCCGGAATGGATCTCGACGTACCTGTCGCCGAGCAGGCCGAGGGTCTTGAGCTTGGCCGAGGAATCGCCGCGGATGCGCTGCTCGTACCCGCGGTCGATCGCCACCCAGACGGTGATCTGGTTCTGGCCCATGTCCTCGGGCAGCACGACCTTCGACACCCGTCCGACCACCACGCCGTTGAGCTGCACGGGATTGCCGACGCGCAGGCCGCTGACGCTCTCGAAGCGGATCCAGTAGTGCGCCTTGCGCCCGAACAGGCGCTCGTCCTTGCCGATCAGCAGGGTGCCGATGCCGAGCAGCACCGCGGCGCCGACGACCAGCAGCCCGACGCGCAGCTCGCGCCGATCACGCAGCACTGGCTTGCTCCTCTCGCCCGGCGAGGAAGTCCTGGAGCAGCGGATCGCTGGCGGTCTCGGCGGCGGCCCAAGTGCCCAGGAAGCGGAAGCGGCCGGCGTCGAGCAGAGCGACGCGATTGGCGACGCGCTGGGCGAGGACGAGATCGTGGGTGACGACGACCGAGGTCACGGCCAGCGCTGTCTGGGTTTCCCGGATCAGCCGCGCGATCGACGCCGAACCCATCGGGTCGAGGCCGGCGCTGGGCTCGTCGTACAGCACCGCCACGGGATCGAGCGCGAGGGCGCGGGCGAGCGCGGCGCGCTTGCGCATCCCGCCGGAGAGCTCGGCCGGCA
Source organism: Acidobacteriota bacterium (assembly GCA_050258075.1). GTDB lineage: Bacteria > Acidobacteriota > Thermoanaerobaculia > Multivoradales > JAGPDF01 > JBLMYC01. The sequence goes on along the minus strand of JBLMYC010000109.1, from coordinate 8,989 downwards.
TCCGCCGGGCGAAATCGTCGAGCCCGACTCGGCGCAGCAGCTGGTGCACGCGATCGGCGATCGCCGCCGGCGCCAGGCCCAGGTGCTCGCGCAGCGGGAACGCGACGTTGTCGAACACGTTCATCGAGTCGAACAGCGCGCTGCTCTGGAACAGCATGGCGATGCGGCGGCGGACGGGCACCAGGTCCGCCTCGTCGAGGCTCGAGATCTCGGTGCCTTCGAAGCGCACGCTGCCGCCGTCGGGGGGCTCGAGGGCGTTGAGCTGGCGCAGCGTCACCGTCTTGCCCGATCCCGAGCGGCCGAGGATCACGAAGCACTCGCCGCGCGCGACGTCGAAGCTGAGGTGGTCGAGCACCTGCTGCTGGTCGTAGCGCTTCGAGAGGTCGCGGATCTCGAACAGCGGGCGAGTGTCACTCACGACGGGCTCACAGCAGGAAGAAGAGCTTGGTCAGGAAGAAGTCGGAGATCAGGACCACGATCGCGGCCTGCACCACGGTGTCGGTGGTGGCGCGTCCGACGCCGCTCGCGCCGCCTCTGACCCGCAAACCATTGTAGCAGGCGATCATCGCGATCGCGGTCGCGAAGAAGAAGGACTTGCCCAGGCCGCTCCCCACGTCGTCGAGGCTCAAGGCGGCGATCACGTCGTTGTTGTAGAAGCGCGCCGTGATGCCGAGCTCGAACACCGCGATGAACAGCCCGCCGAGGATGCCGAGCAGGTCGCCGATGACGGTCAGGGCGGGCAGCATGATCAGCGAAGCGAGCAGCTTCGGCGCCACCAGCTTCTTCACCGGATCGGCGCCCATCGCGCGCAGCGCCTCGATCTGCTCGGTCACCGCCATCGAGCCCAGCTCGGCGGTCATGCCGGCGCCGACGCGCCCGCCCACGACCAGGGCGACCAGGGCGGGCGAGAGCTCGCGCACCAGCGACTTCGAGACCACCGTGCCGATGTAGTACTTCACGCCCAGCTCGGGAAGCGAGTACGCGGTCTGCAGCGCGATCACCATGCCGGCGAAGACCGTGGTGATGGCGGCGACCGCCAGCGAGCGCACGCCGACCTGGTCCATCTCGGCGAGAGCGCGCTCGATCTCGAGCGGGCGGCGCGGCAGCGCGGCGAAGGCGCGCCAGGTGAGCACCACGACGCCGCCGCAGTGCACGACGAAGCGGCGCAGCGCGGCGAGCGCGGAGCTCATGCGCGCAGCGGGGCGCTCGTCGCCAGGTGGGCCACGGCGATCAACGAGTCGCCGGCGGCGAGCGCGTACAGCCCGGCGAGATCGGGGCGGGGAAGGGCGCAGGCGACGAACGCCGCACCGGCGCAGAGCCGACCGACGATCGCGATCCAGACCACTGCCCGATAGCGCAGTGGGTCGCGCCAGGCCGCCAGGTAGGCGGCAGCGAGCATGGCGAGCAGGATGGCGAGCACCCAGAGGTAGAAGCGCTCGCCGGGCGGTGGCAGGCCGAGCAGGCGGGCGGGCAGGCCGGGCGCGAAGACCAGCGCGGCGGCGAATGCCAGGTCGTACGCCGCGCCCAGGATCAGCGTGGCGCGCAGTGCGCGCAACGTCCCGCCGGCATTGCCGCTGGCCATGCAAGGATTGTAACAGTCGATGCGGAGCCGGTTTGCGGACCGCCCGGCCGCGATTGCAGAATAGGGACCAGCGTGGCCACTCTCTTCTTCAGCGTTCTCGGCAACCTGACGATCGTCGTCTGCACGCTGTTCTGGGCGATCCCCTCCTTCCTGCTCGGTTGGATCCCACCGCGCGGCACGGTGACCTTCTGGTGCGCGCGGGCCTGGGCGTGGTGCCTGCTCGTGGGCTGCGGGCTGCGGGTGCGGGTGGTGCGCGATCCGGCGGTCGAGCGCGGTGGCCATTACGTGTTCATGGCCAATCACCAGAGCCTGTTCGACATCCCGCTGCTGATCGCCACCCTGCCCGGGCAGACCCGCTTCCTCGCCAAGCGCAGCCTGTTCCGCATCCCCATCTTCGGCTGGGCGATCGCGGCGGGAGGCTTCGTCCCGGTCGACCGCGAGGACAAGAGCAAGGCGCGAGAGATGTTCGCGACCGCGATCGCCCGCGCCCAGTCCGGGGTGTCGCTGCTCGTCTTCCCGGAGCAGACCCGTTCGCTCGACGGCCAGCTGCTGCCGTTCCAGCGCGGCGGCTTCCTGCTGGCGATGAAGGCCGGGCTGCCGATCGTCCCGGTCGGCATTCGCGGCACGCTCGGTGTGCAGCAGAAGCGCAGTTTCCTGATCCATCCCGGAACGGTCGAGGTTCACTACGGGGCGCCGATTCCGACGACCGAGGTCGACGTGCGGAGAAAGCGCGACCTGGTCGAGAGGACGCGGGCGCGCATCGCCGAGCTGGCGGGTCTGGCGCCGCCGACCGTCGACGAGGCCCGGCAGCCCGAAGGCTGAGCGCCCGTCTTGGCTCCCCGTCGCGCGCTCGACCTGGCAGCTCTGGCGCTGCTCACCCTGATCTGGGGCACTACCTGGGCGGCGATCCGGGTCGCAGTGCGCGGCGTGCCGCCGCTGACCGGGGTGGCGATGCGCTTCGCGCTCGCCGGGATTCTGCTGCTGGCGGTGGCGAGGCTGCAGCGAGTTCCTCTCGGTCGTGCGCCGCACGAGCGCCAACTCTGGGCGACGAATGCCCTGCTCACCTTCGCCGGTTCATACGGGATCGTCTTCTGGGCCGAGCAGTGGGTGCCGTCGGGCCTGTCGTCGGTGCTGTTCGCCACCTTTCCGCTGTGGACGGTGCTGCTCGCGCCGCTGCTCCTGCCCGGCGAGCGGCTGGGCTGGCGGGCGGCAGCCGGCGTCGGGCTCGGCTTTCTCGGAGTCGGCCTGATCTTCTCGCGCGACCTCGCCCCGGGTGGCGGTCGCGCGGCTTTGGCGGCGGCGGTGTTCCTGCTCGCGCCGCTCCTCTCGGCGGTCGCCAACCTGCTGACCAAGCGCTTCGGTGCCGGGGTGCACCCGCTGTCGCTGACCGCCGTGCCGATGCTGCTCGGGGCGCTGCTCGTGGCGCCGGTCGCGGTGGCGAGCGAAGACTTGAGGCGGGCGGCCTTCGACCGCGCCTCGCTGATCGCGCTCGTCTACCTCGCGGCAGTGGGCTCGGCGCTCGCTTTCACGGTCTACTACTGGCTGCTGCGCCGCATCACCGTGGTCGCCTCGTCGATGGTCACCTACACGGCCCCGGTCGTGGCGGTGGCGATCGGCGCTCTGTTCCTGGACGAGCGCCTGGGCCCGCACACCCTGCTCGGCGCCGCGCTGGTCCTCGCCGGCGTCGTTCTCACGGTGTGGCGGCGCGCGGAATAGGCCGGGCGGTCTCCTCACGCTGCTAGACTCGCCGGCATGGCGAGAGAGCTCGAGAACCAGATCTGGGACGCCCTGCGCGGCGTCCGTTTCCCGGGCATGACCCGGGACATCGTTTCGTTCGGATTCGTGCAGCGAGTCAAGGAGGAGGGCGGCATCGTCCCGCTCGAGCTGGTCATGCAGACGCAGAGCGCGGCGGCCGCCGACAAGGTGCGCGAGGAGGCGGCCAAGGCGGTGCTCGCCGTCCCCGGCGTGAAGAACGTCGAGGTGCACATGGAGGTCAAGGCACCGGCCCAACCCGACATGGCGCAGCGCGCCATCGCGCAGGGCCCGGACCTGATCCCGGGAGTGAAGCACGTCGTGGCGGTGGCGAGCGGCAAGGGCGGAGTGGGCAAGTCGACGGTTTCCGCCAACCTGGCGGTGCGCCTCGCCCAGATGGGCTACCGGGTGGGCCTGCTCGACGTCGACATCTACGGTCCCTCGATGCCGCTGATGTTCGGCATCCGCGACAAGCCGCGCCTCGAGGGCAACCGGGTGCTGCCCTTCGAGCGCTATGGCGTCAAGGTGATGTCGCTCGGTTTCATCGTCGAGGCCGATCAGCCGGTCATCTGGCGCGGCCCGATGGTGATGAAGGCGATCGAGCAGATGCTCGGCGACGTCGAATGGGGCGAGCTCGACTTCATGATCCTCGACCTGCCGCCGGGCACCGGCGACGCCCAGCTCACCGTCACCCAGAAGATGGCGCTCTCCGGCGCGGTGATCGTGACCACGCCGCAGGACGTGGCGCTGATCGACGCGCGCAAGGGGCTGGCGATGTTCCGGCGCGTGAACGTGCCGGTGATCGGCATCGTCGAGAACATGTCGAGCTTCGTCTGCCCGCACTGCGGGCACGAGACTCCGATCTTCAAGCGCGGCGGCGGCGAGGCGACCGCAACCGAGCTCGGCACCGCCTTCCTCGGCCGCATCCCGCTCGACCCGGCGATCGTCGAGGGCGGCGACTCCGGCACGCCGATCGTGGTCGCCGACCCGGACGGCCCGCACGGCGCCGCGTTCGGCAAGGTGGCGCAGGCGGTCGTCGACGAGGTCAGGCGCCAGGCCGCGGCGCGGCCCAAGCTGACCATCGCATAGGGGCCGTAGTGGTCCGCGAGAGTGATCGCCTGACCCCGCGGTGGTCTCCGTAGATGGCGGTTGCGGTCGTTGCCGACGCCCACATCGGCGGCCCGGGCGGGCCGGCGGCGCCGCTGCTCGAGCAGCTCGGCGCGCTGCCCGGCCAGGGTTGCCGACACCTGGTGCTGCTCGGCGATCTGTTCCAGGCCTGGATCGGGTCGCGGCGCTTCGAGACCGCGGACATCGCCGCGACGGTCGCCCTGCTGCGCCGTCTGCGCGCCGCCGGCCTGCGCATCGACTACATCGAGGGCAACCGCGACTTCTACCTCGCCGGCAGCCCATACGCCGACGCCTTCGACACCGTCTCGACCGAGGTCGCCTTCGTCGCCGGCGGCCGCCGGGTGCTGGCGGTGCACGGCGACGGCCTGAACGACCGCGATCGCCAGTACCTGTTCTGGCGCTGGCTGTCGAAGAGCGCGCCGGTGCGCGGCCTGGTGCTGCACCTGCCGGGCGTGGTGGCACGGCGCTTCGTGCGCTCGACCGAGCAGCGCCTGGCGCAGACCAACTTCAAGCACAAGGCGCGCATCCCGGAGGAGGCGATCCGCGCCTACGCCGCGCGCCGCCTGACGGAGGGGCACGACCTCGTGCTGCTCGGCCACTTCCACGAGCCGCGCGCCTGGCAGGTCGGGGGCGGCGAGGTGCGCCTGCTCGAGGCTTGGTTCAGCAGTCGGCGAATCGAGTGGGTGGGCTAGAATCGAGTCTCCCAATGCGTGTGACGATGATGGGAAGCGGGACCTCGACCGGGGTGCCGGTCATCGGCTGCAGCTGTGCCGTCTGCACGTCGAGCGATCCGCGTAACCGGCGCATGCGCCCGGGGCTGAAGCTCGAGCTCCCCGGTGGGGTGGTGCTCGTCGACACCCCGACCGACCTGCGTGAGCAGGCCCTGCGCTTCGGCCTGCCGCGCCTCGACGCGATCGTCTACACCCACACCCACGCCGATCACATCTTCGGGCTCGACGACGTGCGGATCTTCAACTTCCGTCAGGGCGCGGCGATTCCTTGCCATGGCTCCGCGGAGACGCTCGCCAACCTGCGCCGCGTGTTCGCCTACGTGTTCGAGGACGGCCAGCAGGGGGGCGGCAAGCCGCAGCTCGAGCTGGTCCCGATCGTCGGCCCGTTCGAGCTGTGCGGCGCGCGCTTCGAGCCGCTCCCGGTCTGGCACGGCGAGCTCGAAGTGCTGGCGTTCCGCATCGGCAGCTTCGCCTACGTGACCGACTGCAGCCGCATCCCGGAGGAGAGCGCGGCGCGCCTCATGGACCTCGACGTGCTGATCCTCGACGCGCTGCGCTACCGCCGTCACTCGACCCACTTCTCGGTCGAGGAGGCGCTCGCCGAGGTCGAGCGCCTGGGCCCGCGGCGCACGATCCTCACCCATCTCGCGCACGAGATCGATTCCGCCGTGCCGCGCTTTCCCCTGCCGGCCGGCGTGGAGTTCGGCTTCGATGGCCTCGCCTTCGACGTCGACTGAGCCGATCGCGATTCCGGCGGGCGGCGTCGCCCGCGGGGTCGTCGCGGTGCCGGGCTCGAAGAGCGCCTGCCATCGGATCTTCAACCTGGCGCTTCTCGCCGGCCGCGAGCTGCTCGTCGAGCGGCCGCTCCTCGCCGAGGACACCGAGCTCTTCCTCGCCGCGCTCGCGACCTGCGGCTTCGCGGTCGAGCGCCGCCCAGCCGCGGTGCGGCTCACGCCCGGCCCGTCACCGGCCGCCGCCGCGATCTTCTGCGGCAACGCCGGCACGATGTTCCGCTTCCTGGTCGCGTCGCTCGCGGCGCTGCCGGGGGACTGGACGCTGGACGGCGTCGAGCGGCTGCGTCAGCGGCCGGTCGGTCCCCTGGTCGAGGCCCTGCGCGAGCTCGGTGCCGAGATCGAGTTCCTCGGCGAGGCGGGCTTCCCGCCGTTGCGGATTCGCGGCGCGACGCTGGCGGGCGGGCGGGCCACGCTCGACGCCGGCGAGTCCAGCCAGTACCTGTCGGCGTTGCTGATGGCGGGGCACGGAGCCCGCCAGCCGGTCGAGATCGAGGTCCGGGCGCTGACCTCGGCGCCGTACGTCGACCTGACGCGGCGCGCGATCGCCGCCTTCGGCGGCACGGTGCGACGGGAAGGAGCGACGTTCCGAGTCGAGCCCACCCGACTCGGCGCCGCGCGGGTCGTGGTCGAGGGCGACTACTCGGCGGCCTGCTACCCGGCCGCGGCGGCGGCATTGACCGGTGGCGAGGTCGCGCTGCGCGGTCTCGATGCCGACTCGGCGCAGGGCGATCGGAGCTTCCTCGATCTGCTGGAGCGGATGGGGGCTCGCGTCGAGCGCGCGGCGGACCGCATCGTGGTCGGCGGCGGGCCGGGCCTCGCGGCGCTGGACGTCGACCTCGCCGCGATGCCCGATCAGGTGCCGACCCTGGCGGCGCTGGCGCCGTTCGCCCGCGGCACCACTCGGATTCGCAACGTCCGGCATCTGCGCCTCAAGGAGAGCGACCGCCTGGCGGCGATGGCGACCGGTCTGCGCGCGGCCGGAGCGGCGGTCGAGGAGCGCCCCGATGGCCTGGAAATCCCCGGCGTCTGGGCGGACGGCAAGCCTCCATCGGGCCCGGTGGCGATCGATCCGCGCCGCGATCACCGCATCGCGATGAGCTTTGCGGTGCTCGGCCTGCGCCGGCCGGGAGTTTCGATCGAGCATCCCGAGGTGGTGGCCAAGTCCTATCCCGATTTCTGGCACGACTTCCTGCGCCTCGTCCAGGCGGGGCACGCGTGAGTCGCGCTGCGGCCCGCGCGCTGCGGCATCCGGCACTCGACGGTGCGCCGGCACGGCCGCTCGCCGAGGCACGGCTCTCCGATCGCCAACGCCTCGCGATCCTGTTTCAGGGCGCGGCTCTGCTGGCTCATCTCGATCACGCCGGATGGCGGCTGGCCGACGGCTGGAAGGGAGCCGGCATCGCCGCCGACGGGAGGTTGCAGATCGCGGCGCGCCCAGGGCGCAGTCGGGCCCTGCCGCAGGGCGAGCTGCGCCGGCTGTGTGCAGCCCTGTTCGGCGGCGACGGCCGTCCGGCGGGCCGCGGCGAGGCGCGCTGCGCGGCGCGTGAGCTCGTGGCGCTGTGGGATCAGGATCTTACGCCGGTCTCTGCCGACAGCTGCGTCGGACGCATTCTCGACCGGGTGCCGTTCCTGTGGGAGGAAGCCTTCGCGGTGGCACGGCGCGCGCTGGTCGCCGAGCACGAATGGGCGGACGGGGTGGAGCTCTGGGTCGCCGGTCCCGGCCGCTGCCGGACGCGGGTGCTCGGGCGCGGCCAGGAGGCGGAGGGCGTGGCGGCGTTGCTCGCCAGCCCTGATGCTCGCGAGATCTGGGACGGCCCGCCGTCGGGCGGCTGCCGCCCGCGCTGGAGCGAGACGGTGCAGCGCTTCCGGCGGCGCCCGCCGGTCGGCCGAGAGCCGGCGCTCGAATTCGCCCGCGCGCTCTCCGCACTCGGCCGGTTCCAGGAGGCGCTCGCGGCGCTGCCGCGCGCCGGGGATCCGGAAGCCGATCTGCTGCGCGCCCACTGCCAGCGCGAGCTCGGCGACCTCGGTGCGGCGCAGGAGTCGCTGCGCCGTCTGGCGCAGCGCGCGCTCGACGATCGCCAGGTGGTCGCCGCCGCCGAGGTCGCGGTGCGGGTGTTCGCGCACACCGGTCAGATCGCCCAGGGACGGCGCTGGCTGGAGCGGGCGCTCGCGGTGCGCGACCCCGGCGTCCGCCCGCTGGCTCACCTGCTCGCGGCACGCGCCAGCCTGGGCTGGCGCGATGGCGAGCTGGCGAGCCGTGAGCTCGCGGCGGTTGGCTCGCTCGGCGACGCCCCGGCGCTCGCCTGGCGCTGGCATCAGGCGCAGGGGCACCTGGCGCTGCTGCGCGGCGATCCGGATGCCGTGGCCCACTTCGGCCGCGCGCTGGCGCTCGGCCGGCGCGTGCAGACCCGCGTCGAGGCGGGGGAGGCGTGGAGCAACCTGGTGGTGGCGCGGGTGGGTGGCGGCGACCTCGCCGGCGCGGAGCGGGCCTGCCTCCACGCCGCGCGCCTCTTTGCCGGCTGTGACGGCGCCCGCCGCGCCTCGCTGGCGCTCTACAACCTGGCCGACGTGCGGCTGCGCCGTGGCCGTACCGCCGGCGTGCGCGAGATCCTCGAGCGCTCGACGGCGGCCAACCGGCTGAGCGGGCATCACCGCGGCCTGGTCTACGACCTCGAGCTGTGGGCGCGCTACGAGCTGGTGCATGGGCGGCCGCTGGCGGCTCTCGAGCGCTTGCGCGAGGCGTGCGCCGAGCTGCGCCCGGAGGATCCCGCCGCCGCGACGCGGCGCGCCGAGCTGGCACTGCTCGAAGCGCGCGCCCTCGGCTGGCTCGAGCGCCGGGCGGACGCCGCCCGGGCGCTCGCCATGGCGGCCGGCGCGGGGCCGAGCAGCCTGGAGCCGGAGGAGCGTCCGGCCCTGCACGCCCATGCCGGCGATCCCCAGGAGGCGCTGGCGTCGGCGGCGGGCACCCCGTTCGAGCCGCTGTGGCGCGGCGCGCTCACTGC
>JBLMYC010000108.1:0-33644 GCA_050258075.1 Acidobacteriota bacterium | reverse complement strand
CCGGTCGTCAGGTAGTGCGGGTACTCCGCGTCCACCGGATCGCCGCTCGGCCGCGGCTCGGTGACCTGGAAGTGGGCCTTGCCGTCGGCGTGGAGAAACGTGCCACCCTCGAACAGGCGCGGCGTCCCCGGGTGCTCCTCGCTGGGGCACGGCCAGAACACGCCGAGCTGGCGGTCGATCTTCTCGTAGGTGATGCCGAAGTAGTCGGCGAGGCCGCCCTGCGAGGCGTGGCGCAGCTCGTCGAAGATGTCGCGTGGGGTCGCGAACGGGAAGTACTTCTCCTTGCCCAGGCGGCGCGCCAGCTCGACGTAGATCCTCGAGTCCTGCCAGGCGTTGCCCGGCGGATCGACCGCCTGGCGAATGTGGAGGACGCGCCCCTCGGCGCTCGCCACCACCCCTTCCTCCTCCTCCTGCAGGCTGCCGGCGAGCACGACGTCGGCGTGCTGCGCGGTCTCCGAGAGGAAGAAGTCGACGACCGCGAAGAACTCGAGCTTGCGGAGCGCCTCGCGCACGTAGTTGGAGTCGGGCAGCGAGACCAGCGGGTTGAAGCAGATCGACAGCAAGCCCTTGATCTCGCCGCGATGGATCGCCTCCATGATCTCCATCGCCGAGTAGCCGGGCTGCGGCAGCTCGTCCGGCGCGATGCCCCAGACCCGCGCCACGTGCTCGCGCGCCGCCGGGTCGGTGAGCGAGCGCTGGCCGGGAAGCTGGTCGCACTTCTGGCCGTGCTCGCGGCCGCCCTGGCCGTTGCCCTGGCCGGTGATCATCATGCAGCCGGCGCCGGGGCGGCCGAAGTTGCCGCGCACGAGCGCCAGGTTGATCAGGGCGAGGACGTTCTCGACGCCCTTCGACTGGTGCTCGACACCGCGCGCGTGGAGGATGACGGCGCGCTCCGCCTCGCCGTACCAGCGCCCGGCTTTCTCGATCGCCTCGGGCGGCACGCCGGTAGCCTCGGCCACCCGCTGCGGCGTCCACGGCTTGACCGACTCGGCGACCGCCGGGAAGCCGGTGGTGTGCGCCGCGATGAACTCCTCGTCCTGCAATCCGTCGCGCAACACGACGTGGAGGATTCCCAGATAGAGGACGACGTCGGTGCCCGGCCGCAACGGCAGGTAGAGATCGGCGTTGCGCGTGATCGGCGTCATGCGTGGATCGGCGACGATCAGCCGCCCGCCGGCGTCACGCATGCGCCACAGGTAGTCGGTGGTGATCGGCGCGCACTCGCCGACGTTGGCGCCGCACACCAGGGCGACCTGGGCGAGCGGGATGTCGCTCCACGGGTTGGGCGAGCGATCGACGCCGAGCGCCAGCTTGTAGGCGACGCCGGCCGAGACCATGCACAGCCGGCCGTTGTAGTCGATGTGCCGCGTGCCGAGCGCGACGCGGGCGAACTTGCCCAAGAGGTAGGACTTCTCGGTCGTGAGCGAGGCGCCGCCGTACATCGCCACCGCGTCCTTGCCGTGCCGCTCCTGGATCTCGCGCAGGCGGCGCGCCACGAGGTCGAGCGACTCGTCCCAGCTCGCGGTGCGGAAGCCGCCCGCCTCGCGGATCAGTGGATCGAGCAGACGGTCCGGGTGGCTACCCTGCAGGTAGCGCTTGACGCCCTTCGGGCACAGCATGCCGCGGTTGAACGGGAACTCCTCCCAGGGCTCGAAGCCCACCACCTGGTTGTCGTGCACCTTGAGCTGGATGCCGCACTGCTGGCCGCAGAAGCAGCAGTGGGTCTTGACCAGCTCCGGGGCGTCGCGCGATCCGGCGCGCCAGCCGCCCGGCGGCTCGTAGGCGAGGTGCGGGCCGTAGCGCTCGGCGAGCACCTCGGGGGTCGTCGGCAGATCAGCCACGGGCGTGCTCCTTGATGCGCAGCTGCGCGGTCGCCAGGGTCTTCCTCTTGCACGGCGGGCAGAGCTCCTGCCAGGTCGCGGCGCTGCCCGGAGTCCGGTAATCGAAGCCGAGGTCGCGCAGCACCGCCTTGAGATCGTCGATGTGGAGGCGTGGCGCGTAGGCCTCGCCGCAGCGCCAGCAGCGCATCGGCTCGCCCGCCGCGCCGGCCTCCTGGTACAGCTTCACGCCGAGCTGCGCCGGGCGCTGGAAGATGTGGAAGAACTTGCCGAACGGCAGGAACAGCAGCGCCGCGATGACGGTGATGGCGTGCAGGATCGAGAGGAAACCGTAGAAGCCGCCGCGCAGGTACAGGGTGGAGACGGTCAGCGCCAGGCCGCTCACCGAGATCGCGAACAGGAGGATGAGCGGGAGGAAGTCCATGGCGAAGGACTGCACGGCGATCGCGCCGCGGTCGCGCATCCGGCGGGTGAGTGACAGCGCGATGCCGCCGAGGACCAGGAAAGCGGCGATGTCGAGGCCGTGGAAGACCGTCCACGCGAAGAACGTGCCGAGCCGGAACTGGAAGGTCGGCAAGCCGAACAGATACGCCACATAGGCGAGCTGGTCGTCGGGGCGGGTCTCGAAGTGGATCCACCCGAAGACCAGAGGGAAGGTGATCGCCGCACCGAGCAGGCAGCCCCAGAACAGGAGCTGGTGCATCCACCAGCGCAGCCGCGAGCGGCGGCGGATGAAGCGCTGCGCGAAGAGCTGAGTCATCGCGAGGCCGAGCAGCCGCCCCAGGCTGCGCAGGACGCCGCGCCGGCGCAGGAGCTCGAAGCCGCGCCGCCAGTAGATGCGAGTCGGCGGCTTCTGCAGCCAGACGTAGTAGTGGTACGCGACTCCCCAGGTGGCGAAAACCACCGCGAAGGTGTACACGACGAGAGCCGCGTCGAAGTGCTGCAGATTGCGCGAGCCGACCACGATCGCGGCGACTAGGAACGATGTCCACAGGGTAGCCCAGGTGCCGGCGCGCAGCCGCTCGGCGGCGCGCTGGAAGGCGGCGGGCAGCTCGCGCTCCCGTTCCTCCTGGCGGCGCAGGAAGGCCCGCTGGTTGAGCGCCGCCATGCCGCCGGCGGCCACGGCGAGCAGCGCGAACCCCGGCCAGACGACGTGCCAGCGGTCGCGGAAGAGGCCCAGGAGGAGCGGCGGGAAGAAGCCGCCGAGGCCGCCCATCGCCCCCACCAGGCCGGTCACCGTGCCGGTCTCGCGTGGGAAGTACTCCGGCACCAGCTTGAACACCGCGCCGTTGCCGAGGCCGAGCAGCGACGCCGCGCCGAGTGCTCCGACCGTGAACGGCAGCATCGCGGGCCAGGTGAGGAGCAGCGCGAACGGCACCAGGCCGAGGAAGACGCCGGCCAGCACCCGGGCGCCGCCGATCCTGTCACCCAGCCAGCCGCCGAGCGGGCGCAGCAGCGTCGCCAGGACCACGAAACCGGCGGCCCGGAAGCCGGCGTCGGTCGGTGCCAACGCGAACTGGTCGCGCAGCAGGGTCGGCAGGTAGATCGAGAACGCGACGAAGCCGCCGAAAGTGAGGAAATAGAAGAGCGCCAGCGCCCAGGCGAGCGGCTGCCCGCCGAGGATGTGCAGCATCTCCCCCAGCCCGCCGGGACGCGCGGCCGCGGGCGCGTTGCGCGCCGCCAGGGCGAAGACCACGCCCCAGGCGACGAGCAGCGCCGCGCCCCAGTGGAAGACGCTTGGCAGGCCGATCGCCGCGGCGAGGAGCGGCCCGAGGAATACCGCCGCCGACTGGCCGATGTTGCCGAGCCCGTAGACGCCGAGCGCGGCGCCCTGCCGCTCGGGCGGCGTCCAGCGCGACACGTAGCTGATGCCGACCGGGAACGACGCGCCGGCGAGACCAATGAAGAAAGCGACCGTGAGCAGTTGGCCGTAGGTCGCGGCGCGCGGCAGCAGGGCGACCGGAACCGCGACCACGAGCAGCAGGGCGGTGAAGACGGCGCGGCCGCCGAAGCGATCGGCCAGCATTCCGACCGGTATCCGGCCGAGGGAGCCGAGCAGCACCGGCACCGCCACCAGCAGTGCGGTGGCGGTGGCGGACAGGCCGAGCTGTTCCTTGAAACGCGGTGCGAAGGCGGCGACCAGGCCCCAGGCGGCGAAGCTCAGCGTGAAGGAGAGCGTCGCGAGCGGGAGGTGACGGCGCGCCACGGTCTCCGGGCTCATGCGCCGCAAGCGTATCGGATTGCGATAGGGAGCGAGAAGCCGCTCCCCGTCGCGATCGGTCTCAACCCTGTGCCGCTCCGCGGTGGAGGGCAAGCGCCCGCGGGAACAGGATGTTGTTCTCGAGATGGACGTGGCGGTGCATCGTGCGCTCGAGCTCGCCGAGGCCCCAGTACAGGCCGCGGTAGGTGTTGCAGGCCCCCGCCGGCGGCGTGTAGTCGGTGGTCAGCGCGCGCAGCTCGGCGAGCTCGCTGCCCGCCGTCTCGTGCTCGCGCTCGAGCGCCGCCAGCCGGTCGCCGAGCGCCGCCTGGTCCGCGCTGCGCCCGGCGGGATCGCGCTCGATCTGCAGGATGCGCGGGAAGACCTCGTCCTCCTCGACGATCATGTGGCGCTCGAGCTCGGGGACGAAACCGGCGAGCACGCGGCGCACCTCGCGGGTCTCGGGGTGCTGCTCGCCGTGCACGCGCGCCACCTTGTCGGCCATCATCAGCAGCCGCGGCAGCTCGTCGCGCAGCGCCTCGTGATAGGTGACCAGGATGTGGGCGATCAGGGTGTTGAACCGGGCTCGCGTCCAGTCGGGCTCGCCGTTGCGCTCCTCGGCGGCGGCGCGAAGCTCCTGCGCCAGGCTCGCGAAGTCGAGGCCCTTCTCGCTGCAGACGTCGGCGAGTGGGCGCTTGCCGCCACAGCAGAAGTCGATGCCATGGCGCTGGAAGACCCGAATGGTCGCGGGACTGGCGGCCGCCACCGCGGCGATCGTGATCTCGCTGTGCAGATCGAGCGAGGCGACGCTCATGAGTGCACCAGCGCGGTCCGGCCGGCCCACTCGCGGCCCAGTCGCTCGAGCTCGTCGGCGCTGAGCGCCTGCTCGGCCATGTGGAACAGCACCTGCTCCTCCTTGGCGAAGTGATCGCGGGCGACGTCGGCGACGTGGCGCAGCAGGCGGCGCGCCGTCTCGGCGTCGGCTGCCTGCGGCAGCTGCGCGAGCCCGCCCTCGATCTCCTCGTGCTCCTGACGCATGACCGCCAGCGGGCCCATCGGCGGCAGGTGACGTTCGAGGGCCGAGAACAGCAGCTCGTCCTCGATCGTGGCGTGGGCGAGCAGCGCCGCAGCGAGCGCGTTGCCGGCGCCTTGGGCGCGCTCGAGGCTCCAGTCGGTGCCTTCGGCGCAGTGGTCGAGCAGGCGGTACAGCAGCGCGTGCTCGGCGAGCAGGGCATGGGTGATCTTCATCGTCGGGGCTCCTTGGTTCGGGTGCGAGAGACCTCGCCGAGCAGCGTGGCGAGCGGCAGGCGGTAGGCCTTGGCCGCGTCGGCGAGGGTGTCGAACGGCGCCATCGTGCAGCCGATGCAGGCCATGCCGTGGCGCAGAAAGACCGCCCGCGCGCCGGGACGCTGGACGAGCAGCTCCTCGACCGTGGTCGAGGCGAGGACGGCACGGCGGCGCGCGGTGGCTCTCATCGAGAGCAAGCCTAGGCCACGGCCCGGGCGCGGTCGTTGCGCCAGCGCAAACTCGCGGGCGCGGGCCTACCCGCCGAGGTCCTCGGCGATCGCGACCAGGGCGTGGGGGGTGCGCAGCAGCAGGCGCCCGCGGCGAGTCTCGAGCAGGCCGCGCTCGGTCCATTCGGAAAGCGTGCGGGAAACCGTGTACAGCGTGGTGCCGGTCATCTCGGCGAGGTCGCGCCGGGGCAGCGGCAGGTCGAGCAGGACGCCACCCTCGACCTTGCGCCCGGCCTGGCGGGCCAGTCGCAGGAGCGTGCGTGCGATCCGCTGCGCGACGCGCTCGGTCGACAGCTCGCGGAAGCGCTCCTGGATCTCCTGCATGCGGGTCGCGGCGATGCGCACGCCGTTGACCGCGATCTCCGGGTAGCGCGCCACCAGCTCGCGCAGCACCGCCCGGTCCCAGACCAGGGCGCGGCCGGCTTCGACCGCCTGAACCGTCGCCGGCGAGGAACCGCCGGCGAGCGCCGCGACGCCGCCGAAGACGTCGCCGGCGCCGAGCAGCTGCAGGATCACCTCCTGGCCGTTGGACCCGAGCTTGCCGAGCTTGACGCGGCCGGCGACGAGCAGGAAGAGAGCGGGCTCGGACTCGCTCTCGCGCAGCAGCACGGCGCGGCGCGCGAAGCGACGCTCGCGGGCGCGCTCCGTCACGTCGCGGCAGGCGGCGGGCGACAACCCGCGGAAGAAGTCGCTGGCGGCGACGAGCAGCGGGGCGGCGGCGTCCATCGGACGCCGAGTCTACGCTCTAGGCCGGGGCGGGAACCGAACGCTCGGCCCAGCGCTGACCGATCCGCTCGAGCGCCGGGGCGTCGAGGCAGCGGTCGGCGAGCGAGAAGAGCTCGCGCTCCTCGCTCGCGAAGTGCTGGCGGGTGACCTCGATCGCATAGCGCAGCAACAGGCGGGCGCCCTCGACGTCCTGCTGGCTGGCAATGCGCGCCAGCGTGTCGGCGATCTCGTCGTGCTCGAGGTGGGCGACCGCGAGCGGGCCGGCCTGGGCCGGGATGTAGGGCTCGAGCTCGGGGAACAGCAGGTCCTCCTCCAGCCGGGCGTGTACCAGCAGGGTCGCGCCGAGCTCGGCGGCGGCCTCCTGCACCTGCGCCAGGCTCCAGCGTCGACAGCCCTCGTCGCAGTGGTCGAGCAGGCGGCGAAGCACGGCGTGCTCGCCAAGCAGGGCGTGGATGATCTTCATGGCAACCTCCGGGGTCCAGAGCGGCGCTCGCGCGCCGCGATGTGCGGCAAGCTAGCTGGCCCCCCGGGTGGAGTGCGCCACCTGCGTTGCGGCCCGCTCCTTCCCGGCGGGGGGGGGCGGGCCCGCCCCGGCGGGTGGGTCGTGGCGCGATACGATTCCCGCGTGCCCTCCGAGCTCGAGAGCGCCCTGCGTGCGGCGCCACTGTTTCGCCGTCTGCGCGATTCGGATCGCGACCATCTGGCCGCGATCTGTCAGCTCCGCGTCTTCGAGGAGAACCAGACCCTGTTCGAGGAGGGCCAGGACGCGCAGTGGTTCCTGTTCGTCAGCCAGGGGCGGGTGAAGATCTTCAAGAGTACGGCGAGCGGCAAGGACCTGATCCTCGAGATCCTCGGTCCCGGCGAGCCGGTCGGTGCGGTTGCGGTGTACGAGGAGCGGCTCTATCCGGCGACCGCCACGGCGCTCGAGCGCACGGTCTGCGTGGCGGCACCGCGCGGGCCGTTCCTGCGTCTGCTGGAGCAGCATCCGTCGCTGGTGCGCGGCCTGCTGTCCGGCCTGACCCTGCGCCTGATCGAGCTCACCAACCGCCTCGCCGAGCTCACCGGCGGCCGCCTCGAGCCGCGTTTCGCGCGCACCTTCCTGAAAATGGCCGACGAGCACGGACAGCCCACGGCGGGTGGCATCTTCATCCCGGTCCGTCTGTCGCGCCAGGAGCTCGCCGACCTCTGTGGCACGACGGTCGAGACCTGCATCCGGATCATGAGCCGCTGGGGCAAGGAAGGCGTTGTGCGCACCGAGCGCGACGGCTTCGTGCTGGTCGATCGTCGCGCCCTCGAGCGCCTTGCCGAGTCGTGAGCGAAAGGGTGCGAGCTAGGAGGCGCCGGCGGCGACCAGCAACGTCGTCTTCAGCCGGAACAGGTGGTGCAGGCGCCGCGCGTCATCGGGCGTGACGGTGATCGCCACCAGCGGCGGATGCGCGTGCGACTCGCCGTGCAGGTGGGCCCAGCCGTTCTTGACGGCTTGAACGAAGCGGGCGAAGAAGTGGGTCCTCGGCACCTCGTCGAGCACCGCCAGCTCCCAGCCGTTGTCGAGCTTCACGCGATAGCTCGAGGGCGGCAGCTTCTCGGTCGGCTCGGTGACCTTCACGCCCGCGACCTTTTCGACCTCGTTCGGGTTGAATGGGCGCAGCGCTTCGGGCGCGATCGTCTCGCGCGAGAAATCCTCGGGGCTCTCGGCGACCTGCCACAGGGCGGGCAGCGGGAGGCGCGGCGCTTCGTAGGTGCCGAACAGCGGGGTGTGGCGCAGCATGGTGACGTGCCGGAGCGGAATGGTGTCGAGCACGACGCCACGCGACTTCACCTCGAGGACCGAGCGGGCCGGATCGAGGAAGAGATACAGGGCCGGGCTCGTCACCAGCCCGGCCTCCAGCTCGGCCAACGTGGTCGCCGCGTCGGCGGCCGGTGCTTCCGGCTTTTCGGGCGCCTTCTTCGTCGGCTTGACTGGTCGCGTCTCGCCGCCGGCGCGCGCGGGCCGGGCCGGCGCAGCCGCCAGCATTCCACCACCGACCAGCAGAAAGGAGCCGGCGAGCAGCGCGCATGAGAGCGAAGGACGGGGCATCGGGCGCGCTCCCTTTCTCAGTAGAGATACACCTTGGTGCCGACCGGCGTGTTCTTGAACACCCACACCAGGTCCTCGTCGCCGAGGCGGATGCAGCCATGGGTGACGCGCTGGCCGAGCAGGTTGGGGAACACCGTGCCGTGGATGATGTAGCCGTCGGCCATGTACATGGCGTAGTCGCCGAGCGAGAAGTCGTCGAAACGTGCCGGCGAGCCGGACGGGGGCGGCAGGTAGCCGTCCTCGATGAAGGCCCAGTCGGGCTTCGCCCAGATCGGATGTTTCACCTTGCGCTGGACCTCGAACTCGCCCTGCGGAGTGTCGAACACCCACTGGCGGCCGTCGCGCGGATCGCGCAGCACGATGCCGCTCCCGGTCGAGCACTTCGCCTCGCGCTGCAGCTTGCCGTCGCGATAGAAGCGCAGGCGGTTGCGATAGGTGTCGACCACGATGTACCCAGCGTGCGGTCCCGCTGCCTTGATCCGGGACTCGGCGCGGTCGAGCCGCTTGGCGTCAGGAGCCGCCGCGAGCACCGCGGCGCGCGGCCCCGGCACCTCCTCGGCGCGGTAGGCGCCGCCGACCGTGGCCAGGGCGACCAGGGCCCCGGCCGTGGCGAGCACCAGCGCGGCGAGTGCGATCAGGAGGCCGCGCAGCCAACGCCGCCGCGCCCGCGGCTCGACCGCCGCCTCGCCGGCAGCGCCGAGCGGCGCGGCGCCGGGAGTCACCGCCGCTCCGGGAAGGGCGGTCGAGTCGCCGCCGTCGAATGTCGCCATGACTAGAAAGTCCCCACGATGGTCACCGCCGTGCCCACTCGCACGTGTCGGAAGAGTTTGTCCATGTCCTCGTTGCGCACCGCCACGCAGCCGTCCGTCCAGTCCATCCCCTTGCCGCCATCGCCGTGGATCTCGATCAGGCTGCCGATACCGACCCGCAAGGGAATCTGGCCGCGGTCGCGGGCGGCCCGAAAGCGTGCGACGTCCTCGGCGTTCGGGTAGTTCAGCAGCAGCGCTCGATAGTACTTCGTGTTGGATTCGTCCTTGATCTGCACCACTCGATAGCGCCCCTCGGGCGTTGCCCGATCGCCGGCGTGCTGCTTGGGGCGCAAGCCGTTGGCGCCGAGCTCGGCCGGGAACACTCCCAGGCGCACGCCGTCGCGGTACAGGAAGAGCCGGCGCTTGAGCTTGTCGATCACGATCACCGCCGCGCGGGCGGTTCGCGACTCGTCGACCGTGTCATCCACCCACCGACGCCACAGCCGGAGAAGGCGCGGATTGTCGAAGCGCGAGTGCAGGCTGTCGTACCCTTCGTGCACCACCGCGAGGGCGGTGCGGGCCATCTCGGCGGCGGTAAAGGCGCGCTCGAAATCCCCCGACTCGGCGTGCCGGCGGGCGAGCTCGGAGTAGTAGCCGGCGCGTTGCAGCGCCGCCGCCTCGCGGCTGCCGAGCCCGCCGTCGTTCGTCATCTCCTCACGGGCGAGCTGCAGATCCGCCGCCATCGGCTCGGCGATGCCGTTCCAGCGCGCCTTCGCCGCGGACGTTCGGCGCTGCTCGCCGAGTGCCGCGTCGCGCGCGGTGCGCGCCAGACGCTCCCAGGCGATCGCCACGCGCTGCGGGTCGCGGGCCCAGAACGAAGCGGCCCTCTCGTGAGCGGTGATGGTCTCGGCCTCGGAGAGCAGGAACTCGAGGTAGTGCGCGGTCTGCGGCGTCTGCGGACGCACCAGCTTGATCGCCTTGCGCGTCGCCGCCCGCACTCCGTCCGCCTGGACGGTCGGCGCGGCGGGAGAGCAGGCTGCCAGGAGCGCCGGCAGGATCAGAAAATGGAACGACCGGCGGCGAAGACTCGCCGCCGGTCGCGATCTACGGACTGCTTCTTCTAGCACTTAATCTTCGTCTTGGTCTCGCCGAGGCTCTTCGCGAGAGCGTCCGCGGAGGCCTTGAGCGAGTCGGCAGCAGTCTTCGCGCCCTTGTAGTCCTCGCTCTTCATCTGGGCGTCGAGCCCGGCCAGCTGCGAGTTCAGACCATCCCACTGGCTCTTGGTCATCTCCATGTCCTTCTGGAAGCCCTTGGGCTTGCGCTTGCAGCCTTCCAGAGCCTTCATGGCGTCCTCAGCGCTCTTCACCGCGCCCTGGGCGGCGGCGATCGAGGCCTCGGCGTCCTTCTTGGCCTGCTCCTTGTTGGCGGCGGCAGCCTGCTTGGCAGCGTCGACGGCGCCGTTGACGGCGGTCAGCAGCTCCTTGGTGTGGTTGTAGGAGCGGAACAGGGCGAACTTGCCCTCCTGGGCCTGCAGCTCGGCGTTCACCTGGTTCATCGCATCCGTCACCTTCGCCCACGCATCCGGCGCCCACTTCGAGGCGTCGGCCTCCGCGGCGGCCATGGAGGCCTTGGCGGCGTCGATGTCCTGCTGGGGCGGCTTGGCGCAACCGGCGGCCAGCAGGCCGACCAGCACGACCACCAGTACCGCATACAGATTTGTCCTACGCATCTCCAATCTCCTTTCGCTCCTGACGAGAAATGAATTAAGGCGCTTCGAGCCAGAAAAACCTAGTTCATCGTTCCGGGAGGTGCAAGCCTGCCCACGCTCGAGGTTGGGCCGCTTGTCTGACTTTCACCCTGCCTCCTCCCTGGGGGGCAGGAACCAACAAGAGACTAGACACTTTCCCGCCGGTTTTCAAGGGCTGCCCCTGCGAGCCTGCGCTGCCTCGCGGCGGCGCGCCGGGAGGAAGACCTTTGCAGGGAACGTGCCCGATTTCTGGAACCGGTCGAGCCGCCGGCGGGGGCGTTCCCCAGGCTCGACTCGCCGGGATTGCGCGCCACGGCGCCATCTTGACCGGTTGCCACGGTACGATGCGCGCCATGATTCGACTCGGCAACGCCATCGCGGCTCCCGAGGCGCTGCTCGGAGTCGTCGTGGCCGAGACTATGCTTGCGGCGACGACTACCGGCCTCGAGGCGGCGCGCGCCACGGTTCTGGAGCGCCGCCGGGCGGCTCCGACTCCGACCGATGAGCGCGTGCGCCAGGCGGTGCGCGATCTGCTGCGTCGCGGGCGCTACAAGCCGACCGGCCGCGGCAAGCCAGCGAGCGAGTACTTGCTGCGCACTGCGCAGGAGGGGGTCTTCCCGTCCATCCACCCGGCGGTGGACGCGGCGAATCTGGTCAGCCTGGAGAGCTTGCTCCCCATCTCGCTTTGGGATCTCGATCGGGCTCACGCCGCGAGCTACGTCTTCCGTGCTGGACGGCCGGGCGAGGCCTACGTCTTCAACGCCGGCGGCCAGACAATCGATCTCGAGGACCTGCTGATCGGCTGCGCGGTCGGCGCCGACGGCAGCGAAGTTCCCTGCCTTTCGCCGGTCAAGGACAGCCTGGCGACGAAGACCGCGGGCGACACCCGTCGCATGGCGGCGGTTCTCTACGCTCCGCTGGCGGAGCGCCAGCGTCTGGAGGAGGCGACCGCGATGCTGCACACGCTGCTCGCCGCCTGCACGTCGGACGGCAACGCCCGCAGCGGCCGGATCGAGCCCGGGGCGACCGCCGAGATCTGAGCCTGAAGCGGCACTCAGCCGCGCGCCAGCAGGCGCCGGGCGCGGCGCACGACCTCCTCGACCGTGTACCCGAAATGGCGCTGGAGGTCGCCGGCCGGGGCCGAAGCGCCCCACGACTCCTGCCCGAGCACGTCGCCGTCCAGGCCGACGTAGCGTTCCCACCCCAGCGGCGTTCCGGCTTCGACCGCCAGCCGTAGGCGGATGGCCGGCGGCAGGACGGAGTCGCGATATTCCTTGGGCTGCGCGTCGAAGAGCTGCCAGGACGGCATGCTCACGACGCGGGTCGGGACGCCTTCGGCGAGCAGGGCGCGGTGGGCGTCGAGCGCCAGCGGCACCTCGGAGCCGGTCGCCAGCAGCAGCAGGCGCGGCGCGCCCTGCGGCGGGTCGGCGAGCACGTAGGCGCCGCGCGGCAGCCCCTGGTGGGCGCCGGCCACGGTCTCCGCCAGGGTCGGCAGCTT
The DNA here is from genome assembly GCA_050258075.1 of Acidobacteriota bacterium. Lineage (GTDB taxonomy): Bacteria > Acidobacteriota > Thermoanaerobaculia > Multivoradales > JAGPDF01 > JBLMYC01. Next base: position 21,298 of record JBLMYC010000108.1, on the reverse strand, counting down.
CTGGCGGGTGAGGGCGAGCGCGGTGGGGCCGTCGCGCCGGGAGATCGCCACCCGCCAGGCCTCGGCGGTCTCGACCGCGTCGGCGGGGCGGATCGTGACCAGGTGCGGGATCGCGCGCAGCGACAGCAACTGGCTGACCGGCTGGTGGGTGGGACCGTCCTCGCCGAGGAAGATCGAGTCGTGGGTGAAGACGTAGATCGCCTGCTGCTTCATCAGCGCGGCGAGGCGGATCGCCGGCCGCATGTAGTCGGAGAAGATGAGGAAGGTCCCGCCGTAGGGCACGAACATTTCCGACAGCGCCAGGCCGTTGAGCTCCGCGCCCATGCCGTGCTCGCGCACTCCGAAGCGCAGGTAGCGGCCGCCGCGGTTCAGGGCGGAGAAGTCGGCGGCGCCCTTGGGCTGAGTCTTGTTGGATGGCGTGAGATCGGCCGAGCCGCCGACGAGCTCCGGCAGGACCGGCGCCAGCGCGTCGAGCACCTTGCCCGAAGCCTCGCGGGTCGCCATCGCCGAGCCCACCGCGAAGGTCGGGATCGCCTGCTCCCAGCCCGCCGGCAGCTCGCGGCGACGACGGCGCTCGAGCTCGGCCGCCTCCGCGGGATGCGCGGCGGCGTAGCGCGCCAGGCGGTCCAGCCACCCCGCGTGCAGCGCTTTGCCGCGCGCCGCCGCGGCGGCGAACGGCGCGCGCGCGCCGTCGGGCACCAGGAACGTGGGCTCGAGCGGCCAGCCGAGGTTCTGCTTCGTGGCCTTCGTCTCCGCGGCGCCGAGCGGCTCGCCGTGCGCCTCGGAGGTGTCCTGTTTGTGCGGGCTGCCGAAGCCGATGTGGGTGCGCACGACGACGATCGTCGGGCGCTCGTGCTCGGCCTCCGCCGCCGCCATAGCCGCGTCGAGCGCCGCGACGTCGTTGCCGTCCTCGACCCGCAGCACGTTCCAGCCGTAAGCCGCGAAACGCGCGCCGACGTCCTCGGTGGCGAAGGAGAGCGAGGTCGGGCCGTCGATCGAGATGTGGTTGTTGTCGTAGAACACCTTCAGGTTGCCGAGCCGCAGGTGCCCGGCGAGCGAGCAGGCTTCGGAGGAAACCCCCTCCATGAGGTCGCCGTCGCTGGCGATCACCCAGATCCGGTAGGCGAAAACGTCATGGCCGGGCCGGTTGAACTGGGCGCCGAGGAGCTCGCGGCCGATCGCCATGCCGACCGCCGAGCTGATTCCCTGGCCGAGCGGTCCGGTGGTCATCTCGACACCGGCGGTGTGGCCGTGCTCGGGATGGCCCGGAGTGCGCGAGCCGAGTTGGCGAAAGCGCCGCAGTTCCTCGATCGGCAGGTCGTAGCCCGAGAGGTGGAGCAGCGAGTACAGGAGCGCCGAGGCGTGGCCGCAGGAGAGCACGAAGCGGTCGCGATCGGGCCAGCTCGGATCGCTCGGGTCGAAGCGCAGATGACGGGTCCACAGGGTGTAAGCCAGCGCCGCCTGGCCGAGTGGCGCTCCGGGGTGGCCGGACTTCGCCGCCTCGACCATGTCGACGGCGAGGAAGCGGATGGTGTTGATCGCGAGCAGATCGGGTTCGGCAGTGGGCATCGGATGCTCCGGGTCGTGACGAGCGGCCAGTCTACACTTTGACCCTGACCGCGCCGGCGCCATAAGATGCCCGTTCTGCAAACCGCGCGGAGAGGTGGCCGAGTGGCTGAAGGCGGCGGTTTGCTAAACCGTTATACGGTCAAAAGCCGTATCAGGGGTTCGAATCCCCTCCTCTCCGCCAGTCTTCTCTCGCGCGTTCCTGGCGTCAGGGACAGGTCGCGAACGCCTGGGTGTCGAGCCGCGGCGCGAAGTTCGTTCCCTGCGGGTTGCTGTAGTTTCTAGGCGTGCCGTGGTCGAGGTCGGTCGCCGTCCAGTCGACGCGCACGTTGGTCAGGCCCGCCGCGAACACCCACCAGCGCGAGTTCACGCCGCAGCCGTTCAGGACCTTCACCACCATCTCCACGTTGCTGTCGTTGAAGAACCAGAAGTAGCCGGTGTCGGCGGTGAGCCGCACGGCGTGCGCCTGGCCGCTCTGACCGTTGGGAGTTCGCCAGGTCGCCTGGATGCGGAAGCGCCCGCCGGCAAGGCAGAGGTCGGTTTCGCTCGGCGTACACGGCGATACCTGCACTCCGACGAAGGCCTCGTCGAGGAGGGACGTCAGCTGCCCGCCGGCGCCCGACTTCACGGTTCCCAGCACCAGTTTCAAGCTCTGGGTAGCGGGCGGTGCGGTGAGCGTGGTCGTGAGGTCCTCCCAGTGGTCGGTCATCGTCGGTCCGCCGAAGCCCCCGCTCGAGATCAGGCTGGCGGCCGCACAGCCGGCGGCGGAGTAGTAGAAGTATTGGCCGGCCGAACTGCCCTGGGCCGACTGGCTTGTCGGGATGCGCACGCGGGAGTGGACATCGTACGTCGAGCCGGCGACGGCGGCGACGCACTGGTACGCGCCGACGAACGTGCCTGCGGCGGCGGCGCTGTTCTCGAGCTCGAGCGACCCCGAGCCCGGCAGGCCCGCGGCGTCGTCGCTCGACCAGCTTGCCGAGCCGCCGGCGCTGACCGACCAGCCGTGGATGTCGGTCGCGAAGCCGGGATTGATGAAGAGGTTCTGGGCGGTGGATGGAACGGCGCCGAGGAGGATGACGAAGGCGCCGGCGAAGAGATGGACCGGTCGTGCGCGCATGGGCTAACCCTCCGCTGTCTTCTCCCAACGTAGGCCCCGCACCGCGGGTCCCCGCCACCCGCACGGGCGGGTGCGCGCCGACGTGGTACCTTTACGGGCCCTGGAGAACGACTCGAGGACGTCATGACGACCCCAGCCTCCTCCGGACCCGTGCGGGTCCGCTTCGCGCCCTCGCCGACCGGCTTCCTGCACGTCGGCGGGGCCCGCACCGCGATCTACAACGAGCTGCTGCGCCTGCGCCTCGGCGGCCAGTTCATCCTGCGCATCGAGGACACCGACAAGGCGCGCTCCGACGAGGCGATGACCCGGCAGATCGGCGAGGCCCTCGAGTGGTTGGGCCTGGAGTGGGACGAGGGGCCGTTCCTGCAGAGCGCGCGCGTCGACCGCCATCGCGAGGCGGCTCTGCAGCTCGTCGAGCAGGGCGCCGCCTACCGCTGCTTCTGCACGCCGCAGCTGCTCGAGGAAGAGCGCCGGGCGGCGGAGAAGAAGGGGGTCGCATTCCGCTATCCGCGCACCTGTCTGGCGCTGGGGCCGGACGAGGTCGAGCGCCGCGTTTCCTCCGGCGAGCCCTTCGCGGTGCGCTTCCGCATGCCGGATGAGCACGTGCGGTTCCACGACCTGGTGCGTGGCGACATGGACTTCCCGCCCGAGGCGGTGGACGACTTCATCCTGCTGCGCTCGGACGGCTCGCCGACGTACCACCTGTCGGTGTGCGTCGACGACGTCGACATGCGGGTGACGCACGTCGTGCGCGGCGAGGATCACCTGACCAACACCGCCAAGCACGTGCCGCTGTTCCGCGCCCTGGGCGCGCCGGCGCCACCGACCTTCGGCCACCTGCCGCTGATCCTGGGGACCGACAAGAAGCGCCTCTCCAAGCGCACCGGCGCGACCTCGGTCGAGGAGTTCCGCGACCAGGGCATCCTGCCGCAGGCGCTGTACAACTACCTGGCGCTGCTCGGCTGGTCGCCGGGCGGTGATCGCGAGGTCCTGTCGCGCGAGGAGATGGGACGCATCTTCTCCGCCGATCGGCTGAACGCCTCACCGGCGGTGTTCGATCCCGAGAAGCTGCAGTGGATGAACGCCCAGTACCTCGCCCAGCTCCCGCTCGCCGACCTGCTGCCGCACCTCGCGCCGTTCCTCGCCGAGGCGGGGCTCAGCGGCGCCGAGCCCGAGCGCCTGCGGGCAGCGCTCGACCTGCACCGCACGCGGGCGCGCACCCTGCGCGACCTCGCGGCGATGGCGCGGCCGTACTTCGTCGAGCGGCTGGATTACGACCGCCTGGCGTGTGCCAAGTACCTGGCGGATGCCGCCCTGCCCGGGCACCTCGAGGCGCTACGGCAACGCTTCGCGGCGCTCGAGCCCTTCAACAAGGACACTGTAGAGGCCGGGCTGCGCGCCCTGGCGGAAGAGCGCGGCCTGAAGGCCGGGACGCTGATCCATCCCACCCGCATGGCCCTCTCGGGCGTGTCGGTGGGGCCGCCGCTCTTCGATCTGGTGGAGCTGATGGGCCGTGCCGCGACGCAGCAGCACCTCGCGGGGTTCGTCGCCTTCCTCACGGCGCCCGCCGCAAGCCAGGCCGCAAGCCAGGGTTGACCGCAGCGGCCCGCTGCGGATAGCCTTTCGAGGCTCTTGGGAGGTCGTCCAATGGTAGGACATGCGGCTCTGGACCGCAGAATCGGGGTTCGAGTCCCTGCCTCCCAGCCAAGCCGCTCGCTGTTCTCCGCTCTCCGCCATTAGAAACCGTCGCGGGGCCCGAGCGGGTCCGCGAGAGCCGCTCCAGCTACCTACGCCTGGATTCGACGGGGTTCTTCGAGCCGCTGCTGGCCGCGGCGCCTCGTCTCGGCCGGCGGACGGTCCTCACCTTCCCGCTCTTGCCCCCACCGCAGAAGAACCGATCGCCGCCGTCGGACTCGAGCCCCGAAACGCCCACTCCGGGCGGCATCTCGAGCCTCTCCTGGACTTCTCCGGTTCGGGGATCGATGCGCCGCAAGTCGCTCCCGTCGCCTTCCCAGGTGCCGTGCCAGAGCTCGCCGTCGATCCAGGTGACCCCGGTGACGAAGCGGTTGGACTCGAGGGTGCGCAGGATGGCGCCGGTCTCCGGATCGATCTGATGGATCTTGCGGGCCCGATACTGTCCGACCCAGAGCGCCCCTTCGGCCCATGCCAGCCCCGAGTCGGCGCCGCCGCCGGGCGCCGGGATCGTGGCGAGGACCCGGCCGGTCTGCGGGTCGATCTTCTGGATGCGATCCTCGGCGATCTGGAACAGGTGCTGGCCGTCGAAGGCCGTGCCGGCGTGGGCGGCGACGGCGAAAGAGCGCACCGTCTTCCCGCTCTCGGGATCGAAGGCGTTCAGCTTGTCGCCGGCGGCGAACCAGACGTTGCGCCCGTCGTACGTGACGCCGTGCACGTTCTCGACCCCCGAGAACGAATACTCGTGGACGATATCGGCGGAGGATCGCGTCATGGCGCGATCTTAGTCAACTGGCAGAGGAGCGGGGAGTAACAAGATCGTCGTGAACCCCGGCAGCGGCGGGGTCAGCCAGCGGCGCGCTCGCCCGCGGCCGAACGACTGCACCTTGCCCGCCGCGGCCAGCGAATCGAGCGCCCGCTGCGCGGTGCGCTGGCTCGTGCCGAGCGCCAGCGCGAGGGCCGAGCTCGACCAGGACTCGCCGTCGGCAAGGCAGGCGAGCACCGCCCCGTGCTCGTCCTCGACCGGCCGCGCCAGCACGGCGACCTCGCGCGCGCGGCGCGGCGCCAGCACGAACCCCCGCGTCGTTGCGTGGACGTCGGCCAGCGGCCGCAGCGCTTTGCGAAGCCGTCCGATCTCGACGCGCAGCCGGGCGCGATGCGAGTCGTCGGCGAGCTTGGCTCCGAAAGCGCGCGCCAGGAGCATCTCTCGTGCGACGTCTCCCGGCCACGCTTCGCCCAGTGTGCGGGCGAGCGCGAACAGCACCGGACGCCTGGCGAGCGAGACCACGTGGCTTCGGCTCCGTACGGCGTGCCGGCAGGCGTCCACGACGAAGGCTTTCGACGCGAGCAGCGCTTCGACCTCGCCCAGGAGGAGGAGCCGCTCCTCGCCGCGCACGAGCAGGCGTGCAGCGGGGGTGCGCAGGACGCGGATGGCGCTCTCGACCTCGGCGCGGAGCGCCGCGATACCCGCCTGGCGTGCGGCGCGTGCCGCCCGCGCGAGCGCGGCGCGCGCCACCTTCGTCCGCAGGCGCCGCAGCGCGATGCCCGCCACCAGCAGCTCGTGGGCGGTCCGCGTCGCGGGCGGGAAGAGCGTGGCGTCGAGCTCGGCGAGCGCGCGCGCCGCTTCGTCGATGCGGCCGATCAGGAGGAGGTGCCGCACCGCGAGGTACCGCGCGTGCGCGGCGTTCACGCGGTCGCCGTGATCTTCGAGCGTCGCCCGCGCCGCGGCCAGCGCCGGCGCGGACCAGCCAAGGTCGCGCGCGGCGAGCGCGACCTCGGCCTCGGCGACGACGCATCGCGCGCGGGCCACCGCTTCCTGCGGGCCGAAGGCGCGCGCCGCGCTGCGCAGCAGGGCCTTGGCGCGAACCAGATCGCCGAGCTGGGCCATCGCGATGCCGCGCAGGGCGAGAGCGGGCGCGTCGTCGCGCAGGGCGACCCGCTTCAGCGCGCCGAGCGGGTCGCCTGCCGCCAGCGCCCGCGCCGCAGCGGTGATCAGCGAGTCCATCCGAATCCCGTCACACTTGTCACTCCCGCCCCTCCGGTGCCGCGGGCTAAAACTACTTCATGACCAACGACCGCGGGCGACGAGAGCCAGACTCCGACGCCCGCCGCAAGGAGACCAGCGCGATGACCAAGCACCGGACGGGGACACGCCAGGAGTGGCTGGAAGAGCGGCTCGAGCTGCTCGCGGCGGAGAAGGATCTCACGCGGCAGAGCGACGAGCTGGCGCGACGGCGCCAGGAGCTGCCGTGGGTGCGGATCGACAAGGACTACCGATTCGAGACCGATGAGGGGAGCGCCTCGCTGGCGGACCTCTTCCACGGGCGCTCGCAGCTGCTCGTCTATCACTTCATGTTCGGACCCGAATACCAGGCGGGCTGTCCGTCCTGCTCGACGATCGCGGACGGGTTCGACGGATTCGTCGCTCACCTGGCGAACCACGACGTCACGCTCGCGGCGGTGTCGCGCGCACCGCTCGCCAAGCTGCAGGCATACAAGCGACGAATGGGGTGGACGTTTCCCTGGGCGTCTTCGTTCGACGGCGACTTCAACTTCGACTTCAGCGTCGGGTTCACCGCCGAGCAACAGCGCGGCGGCGGCATCGACTACAACTATCGGCGGGAGGGCGCGTGGCAGCTGCGGGGCAGCGATGGGCCGGTTGCCAGGATGGCGGCGATGACCGGAACCGACGCGGCCACGTACACCCGCGAGCGGCCGGGCATGAGCGCGTTCGTCCAGGAGGACGGCGTCGTCTACCACACGTACTCCACCTATGCGCGCGGGCTCGACGGCCTGTGGGGCATGTACCAGTGGCTCGACCGTGCGCCCCTGGGGCGTAACGAAGAGGGTGTCTGGTGGCGCCGTCGTGACGAATACGGCAAGCGCTGAGTGGATGGCCTCCGAGCGAGCCTCCCGGCGCGCTTTCCTGAGGGTCGCAGCGCTGCTCTTCGCCGCCAGCGCGGCGCTGACGACCCTCTGCTGCGCGTCCATGTCGGCGATGGGCGGGATGCCAATGCCTGGTGGCTGGACGATGTCGATGGTGTGGATGCGAATGCCCGGACAGACGTGGGCCGGCGCCGCGGCGTCGTTTCTGGGCATGTGGGTCGCTATGATGATCGCGATGATGCTGCCGGCTCTGGCTCCCATGCTGTGGCGCTACCGCCAGGCCGTCGGCGGGACCGGCGAGACGCGCCTCGGCGGGCTGACCGCGGTCGCAGGCGCGGGATACTTCTTCGTCTGGGCCCTGTTCGGAATGGCCGTCTTCCCGCTGGGCGCCGCGCTGGCCGCGATCGACATGCAGTGGCCGGCCCTGGCGCGTGCGATGCCGATCGCGATCGGTGGGGTCGTCCTGCTCGCCGGCGCCTTCCAGCTCACAGAGTGGAAGGCGCGCCAGCTCGCCGGTTGCCGGGAAGCGAATGACTGCTGCGCGGCGCTGCCGGCCGACGCCGGCACCGCCTGGCGACACGGCGTGGGCCTCGGGCTGCTGTGCGCCCGCGGTTGCTGCAATCTGATGGCGATCCTCCTGGTCCTCGGAGTCATGGACCTGCGGGTGATGGCTGGCGTGACGGCAGCCATCGCCATCGAACGTCTCGCACCGGCCGGTGAGCGCGCGGCGCGGGCCCTCGGGGTTGTCGGCATGGGGGCAGGCATGTTGTTGATCGCGCGCGCGGCCGGGCTCGCATGACGCGTCCCGCCGATCCCGCCGTCGCGCTGGTGTCGGCGCCGGCCGGGCCGGCTGCGCCGGGGCGTCGGTGGGCGGTGCTGCTCACCTGGTCCGCGCTCGGCGTCGGGCTCGTCGCACGCCAGAGCGGCTGGACGGCCGACGACGTCTACATCACCTATCGCTACGCGCGCAATTTCGCGCGTGGACTCGGCCTGGTGTTCAACCCCGGCGAGCGGGTGTTCGGCGACACCGAGCCGGGAGTAGCGCTGCTGCTCGGCGCCGGCCATGCGCTGAGCCGGGTCCCGGTCCCCATCCTGGGAGCGATCTTCACCGCCGCGAGCCTGCTCGCGCTCGCGTGGATGCTGCTCGGGGATCTCGCCCGCCGCGGCCGGACGGCCGAGGGCGTCGTCGCCGGCACCGCGTTGCTGCTTTCGGGCGTGCTGTGGGACACCCAGGGCGCCGCCGGTCCGGGAGTGCTGGCGCTGCTCGTCGTTGCCGCCGGCGCGTCGCGGCCGGCGCTGCGCGGCGTGGCCGCCGGTGCCGCCGTGTGGATGCGGCCGGACGCCGCGGTCGGGGTCGGCTGGCTGGCGCTCGAGCGCTGGCTGCGCCGCGCGGGCCGCTGGCGCTTCCTGGTCGCGACGGCCGCGGTCGTCGCTCTCGGCCTGGTGCTCGTCCGTCTCTACTACGGCGCCTTCCTGCCGGAAAGCTGGGCGGCCAAGCGGCTGCATGCTGAGCGGCTGCCCGCCGCCTGGCTCGGGTTCGGACCCTTCTGGGGCTACGGTCTGCGCTGGATCGCGAGCTACTGGGGACCGGCGGGCGCCGCCGTGCTGGCGCTGGGCCTCCTGGGCCAGCCGCTCCTCGTCGGGCTCGGCCCACGATCGCGCGTCCTGTCGCTCACCGGGCTGGGTCTGTTCGTCGTCTACCCGTGGCTCGGGGTGCCGTTCTTCCTCTGGTACGCGATTCCCACACTGGTCGCGGCGCTGTACGGCGCCGTCGTCCTGCTCGGGAGCCTGGCGCGCCGCGCCGCTCTTCCGCAACGCAGCGCCCGGCGGGTCGGCGCGGCGGGCGCGCTCGTCGCGCTGCTCCTCGCGATCTCGGTCGCCTGGGGGACGTTCGTCTGGCTGCGCGACGGCCGCGACTCGAACTGGCGGCGGCCAGTGTACGGCGCCGCCGGCGAGTGGCTGCGCGCCCACAGCGCCCCGTCGGATGCGGTGGCGTTCCACGAGATCGGCATCCTCGGCTACACCGCCGATCGGCCCTTGCTCGACCTGCTCGGCCTGGTGAGCCCGAGCTCGATGCCTTACGCGCGGGAGGGCGACGTCGTCGGCGCTTTTCTCGCCCGCCCGCCCGAGTACTTCCTCGACATCAGCTATCCCGGGCGCGGCGCGATCACCGCCATCCTCGCCCGCGACTGGTTCGCGCGATCCTACGAGCGGGTGGCCGAGCTGCGCTGCGGCCCGGACCCGACGGGCTCGGTCGTCATCTACCGGCGACGACCCGACGCCGTCCTGCCGCCCGCCCCCGCTCCGCGGGCGCGCCGGCCGCTCGGCTCGCCTCCCGGCTAGGCGGTCGCGCGCCGCGGGCGGGAGCCTGAGAACCGCGGCGGCGCAGGTCCCCGCGCAGCCGCTGCACCTCGCTCTCGAGCTCGCGCCAAGTCGCGATCCGGAGCAGCCGTGGCGGCTGCGGAGTCAGGGTCTGTGCGCCGCCGCCGCCGAGCCACAGCTCGACCGGATCCGGCAGCTTCTGACCCAGCCAGCGGACATGGCGCGCGATCTCCGCGGCGTCGGCGGAGCTCGAGACCGACAGGCCCACCACGTCGGCCCCGACCATGGCGGCGCCAGCGACGATGCTCTGCGGCGGTGTCTGCGCGCCCATCAGCCGGGGTACGGCGCCGAGGTCGGCGAGATACAGCGCCACCAGCTCGAGGCCCAGGGCGTGGGCCTCGCCGGGCAGAGTGGTGAGCAGGACGGTCGGCCCCGGTCCGCGCCGCAGCTCATAGTGCGCGAGCAGCTCGTGGACGCGCGCCGAGAGCGCCTCGCTCAGGAAGTGCTCGTGATGGACCGCGAGCTCGCCCGATGCCCAGCAGTTTCCGACCGCCTCGAGAAGCGGCGCGCCGACTTCGGTGACGAACTCACGGGGCCCGAGATTCGCAATCGCGCTGCGCAGGCCACGCGCCAGGCCGGCAAGGTCATCGCGGCGCAAGGTCTCGATGAGCTGCGGCACGATCGGCGAGATCGGCTTGGCCGGCTTCGCGGCCGGCGCCGACAGCAGGCGGCGCAGCTCGCGGATCGGCAAGGGCACGACCTCGCCGGCCCGAAAGCCCCAGGACAGGGCCTGAGCCACGAGCTGCAGGCGCTCGATGTCGCTGTCGCGGAACACGCGTTCGCCGGCGCTGGAGCGCCCGGGCTTGGGGAATCCGTAGCGCCGCTCCCAGACGCGCAGGGTGTCGGCGGTGATTCCGGTGAGGCGAGCGACGGCGCGAATGGGCAATCCGGTGCTCATACCCTCTTGATATGTCCAGGACAAACCCTTGTCAACCGGGGTCTCTACCCGTAGCATGAACCGAGGAGCTCCAAGCGAACCGTTCGCTCGATCGGGTGGACGTGGGGAGACGCGGGCGATGAGACCGAAGCGAGGCGTCGGCAGGGCGCCGCTGGCCGGCGCGCTGCTGCTGGCCGCTGCGTTGGGGGCGTGCAGCGCCAGCCATGTGCCGCCTGTCGGCGGTGGCGCGGCTCCGCCCGCGCCGCGGGCCCAGGCGGCGGCTCGGCCTCTGATCGAATGGCCGGACGCGGTCCTCTACTTCGCGATCGTCGACCGTTTCGCCGACGGTGACCTCGGCAACGACCAGGAGGTCGATCGCGGCGCCAAGGGCACTTTCCACGGCGGCGACCTGAAGGGGCTGCGCGCCCATCTCGACGAGATCGCGGACCTCGGCGTGACGGCCCTCTGGATCACCCCCGTGGTCAAGAACATCGATGGTTTCGTGACCGGGGCGGGTTTCCCCGACTGGGCCTACCACGGCTACTGGGCCGACGATTTCACTCGCCTCGATCCGCGTTTCGGCAGCGAGGAGGACCTCGAGGGCCTGGTCGCGGACTGCCACCGGCGGGGCATCCGGGTGCTCCTCGACGTGGTGTACAACCACGCCGGCTACGGCTCCCATTACCTGACTGATCCGCGCACCAAGGGATGGCTGCGCAGCGAGGAAACCGGCAGCTGCGGCCAGGACGACGTCACCTCCTGCGTCGCCGGCCTGCCCGACTTCCGAACCGAGCTGCCGGAGGTCGCCGACTTCCTGCTGACCGCGCATCTCTCCCTGGCCAAGCGGGTGGGGCTGGACGGATTTCGTTTGGATACGGTCAAACATGTAGGCCATCCGTTCTGGGATGAGCATCGGCGGCGTAGCCGGCTGGAGCTGGGTCCCGGGTTCTTCCTGCTCGGAGAGGTCTGGGGAGGGGATGCGCAGAGCCTCGAGCCCTGGTTCGCGTCCGACGAGATGGACGCCGGTTTCGATTTCGGTTTTCAGGGCAGCACGCTCGGCTGGATTCAGGGGCGCGGTCGGACGATCGCATTCGACCACTACCTGAAGTCGCGCGAGCGGGTGCACGCGGGCCATTTCCTGGCCCATTTCCTGTCCTCGCACGACGTCCCCGGCGCGCTCTACCAGCTGCACGGCGACAAGCAGCTCTTCCGCCTGGCGGTCGTGCTGCAGATGACCACGGTGGGCATCCCGACGATCTATTACGGCGAGGAGGTCGCGCGACCGGGTGGCGATTGGCCCGACAACCGCAGCGACATGCCGTGGGGCGACCGCGCCATCCTGCCGGGCGAGGGCCAGCCGCGCGACGAGGCGCTGCGCGCCGACTATCGACGTCTGATCGCCATCCGCGCCCAACACCGGGCACTGTCACGCGGCGTGCATCAAGGCCTGGCGAGCGACGGTGATCTGCTGGTCTTCGAGCAGCGCGACGCGGCGAGCGGCGACGTGGTGGTGGTGGCGGTGAACCGGGGCGCCCAGCCGGCCGTTGCGCGCTTCGCGCCACCCGCCGAGTGGGCGGGCAAGCCGGCGCGCGACGCCTGGGGTGGTGCGCCGGTGCGGACCGACGGCGACCGCCTGGCGGTCGAGGTCGCACCCCGCGCGGCCGCGATCGTGGCGGTGGACTAGCGCCGAGTCGGAAGGAGAGGAACCATGGCGGAAGTCGTGTTTCGGCACGTCAGCAAGCGCTTCGGCGACGTGTCGGTGATCGAGGACTTCAATCTCGAGATCCACGACCAGGAGTTCATGGTCCTGGTGGGCCCTTCGGGTTGCGGCAAGTCGACGGCGTTGCGCATGGTCGCCGGCCTGGAGGAGATCTCGGGCGGCGAGATCCTGATCGGCGGGCGGGTGGTGAACGATCTGGCGCCCAAGGAACGCGACATCGCCATGGTGTTCCAGAGCTACGCCCTCTACCCGCACATGACGGTGCGCCAGAACCTGGAGTTCGGCCTGCGCATCCGCAAGACTCCGGAAGCCGAGATGAAGCAGGTCGTCCAGGAGGCGGCGGAGATCCTGGGCATCGACCAGCTGCTCGATCGCAAGCCCAAGCAGCTCTCCGGCGGCCAGCGCCAGCGGGTCGCGGTCGGGCGCGCCATCACCCGCAAGCCCAAGGTGTTCCTGTTCGACGAGCCGCTGTCGAACCTCGACGCCAAGCTGCGCATCCAGATGCGGGCCGAGATCACCAAGCTGCAGAAGCGGCTGAAGACGACCACCATCTACGTCACCCACGACCAGGTCGAAGCGATGACCATGGGCCATCGCATCGCGGTGATGAAGGACGGCAAGCTGCAGCAGGTGGGCACGCCGGTCGAGCTCTACGATCAGCCGACCAACCTGTTCGTCGCCAACTTCATCGGCACGCCGCCGATGAACTTCTTCCGCGCCGCGGTCGAGGACGGTGGCGGGGCGCTCGCCGGAGCCGGCAGCCGCTTCGCGGTTCCCGAGGCGCAGCGCGACATGCTGCGGGCCAAGGCCGGGCAGACGATCGTCGTTGGGGTGCGACCGGAGAACGTGATCGACGCCGCGCTGGGTGGGCGTGGGCCGACCGCGGCCCTCACCCTCGAAGTCGACCTGGTCGAGCCCCTGGGCCATGAGGTCATCGTGTACGGCAGCGCCGGCGACGACACCATCGTCGCCAAGGCCGCGCCGCACGGCGCGCCGAAGGTGGGCGACCATTTCGCCGTGATCGTCGAGCTCGACGCCCTGCACTACTTCGACGCCGAGAGCGAGCGCCGGCTGGGCGGTTAGAGACGGCGACGAGGATTTCAACGAGGACGGAGGGACAGACTGTGAGCAACCCCAAGATCCTGCGCCGCGCAACGGCGCTTCTCCTCTACGGCGGCCTGCTCTTCGCCGGAGCGGCCCTCGCGCAGAAGGAAGTGGTGGTCTGGCACGCCTATCGCGGCGGCGAGAAGGCCGCCTTCGAGAAGGTCGTCGCGACGTTCAACGAAACGGTGGCAGCCAAGAAGGGCTACAAGGTGACGACCCTGGCGGTGCCTTACGACGCCTTCGCCGACAAGATCACGGCGGCGGTGCCGCGCGGCAAGGGCCCGGACGTGTTCATCTACGCCCAGGACCGGCTCGGCGGCTGGATCGCCGCCGGCAACACGGTGGAGTCGATCGACTTCTACCTCGACGACAAGACCAAGGCGCGCTTCATCCCGACCACCATGGAGGCGATGACCTACCAGGGCAGCGTGTACGGCCTGCCGCTCAACTACAAGGTCATCACCCTCATCTACAACAAGAAGCTGCTGAAGACGCCGCCGAAGACGAGCGGCGAGCTGGTCAAGGTCGCCAAGTCGCTGACCAACGCTGCGGCCGGGCAGTTCGGGCTGGCGTACTCCTACGCCGACTTCTACTACCACGCCTGCCTGATGAACGGCTTCGGCGGCGGGGTCTTCAATGGCGTGAAGCCGACCCTCAACAGCCCCGCCAACGTGAAGTCGCTGGAGCTGCTGCTGAAGTGGATCGGCCAGGGCTTCATGCCGGCGGAGCCGTCGACCGCGCTGATCACCTCGCTGTTCAACGAGGGCAAGGCGGCGATGGTCTTCTCCGGGCCCTGGTTCCTGGGCGAGATCGCGAGCGGCATCGACTACGGGCTGGCCCCGCTGCCGACCCTCGACGAGAACGGCGGCCAACCGATGCGTCCGTGGATGACGGTCGAGGGCGTCTATGTCGCCGCGCCGTCGAAGAACAAGGAGGCGGCGTACGAGCTCGCGCAGTACCTGACCGACGTCGACGCCGGCAAGGTGATGGCGATCGAGGGCCGCCAGACGCCGGCCAACAAGGCGGTCTACGACGACCCCAAGGTCGCCGCCGATCCCATCCTACGGGCCTTCCGCCAGCAGGTGGACGTGGCGGTGCCGATGCCCAACCTGCCGGAGATGACCATGGTCTGGTCGCCGGCGACCACCGCGATGAACACCATCGTCAAGCGGTCGGCGACCCCGAAGGGAGCGATGGAGGTGGCGCAGAAGGAAGTTCTCGAGCGCATCGCCAACCTGCGCAAGTGAGGAAACGGCGCTGATGACCTTTCGACGGATCACCACCGGCCTGATCGCGGCGCTGCTCGTGGGCGGCGGCCTGCTCTGGCTGCTCGTCTGGCTCGGCGCGGCGGCGGAGAGCCAGTCGCGCGAGCAGCGCGAGGCAGTGGTGACCCTGCGTGCCGCGACCGAGATGGTCGGCCAGGCCGGTGCCTCGCGTTCGCAGGCGGCGGCGACGGCTTTCGCCGCCGGCCGTCCGGAGCTGCGCGGCCTGCGCGTCGTCAACCTCGAGGAGCGTACTCTCGAGGTTTCGACCGCGCCGGAGGACGCCGGCGAGCGCGCCGCGCCGCGCAAGCTGCAGCGCGACGAGAAGGCGCTGTTCGACGAGGCGCAACGGCTGCGCGCCGCGGTGGCGACGAATCGCGAGGCGAGCGCTCCGCGCAGCGAGGAGATCGCAGTCGAGGAGGCGAATCACCAGACCTTGGCGCTCGCCGGGCCGCTCGAGCGCGACGGGAAGGTCGTTGGCATGGTGCGTCTCGACCTCGCCCGCAGCCGCAGCGGCGGCGTGCCCTGGCCGCCGCTCCTGCCGCTCGGCCTGGCCCTGGGGCTCGGCATCGGCGCCGGACTCGCGCTGCGCCGGTGGCCGGCGGCGCAGCTCGTGGTGGCGGGCGTGGCGCTGGTCGGCGCGCTCGCCTGGGCGACCTGGGAGGGGCAGCGGGATCTGGCGCTCCGCGCTCAACAGAGCGGCGCCGCGGTCGCGGCGCGGGCGAGCGTCGAGGCGGGGCGGGCGAACGCGGCGCTCGCCACGGTCGGCGCGGCGGAGACGGTCACGCCCGCCGTGTGGGACACCGACCTCTTCCGGCGTCCGTGGCCGGCGGTGGCCGCCCCGGCGGGAGCCGGGCTCGAACGCCTGGCGCTCGGGGCGGGGGTGCTCGCGCTGGCGCTCCTCCTGTGGTGGAGCCTCGGCGGAGTCGCCAGGTTCTGGCAGACCCTGCGCCGCCACCGGGTGGCTTACGCCTACACCCTGCCGGCGATGGTGGGGATGCTGCTGCTCGTCTTCTTCCCGTTCTTCTACGGCCTGGCCCTGTCGTTCACCAACGCCAACATCTACAACTCCAACAAGCCGATCTCCGAGATCTGGATCGGACTGCAGAACTTCAAGGAGATCCTCGGCGACTTCTCCTTCATCCAGCGCACCGCGGGCGGCGTGGTGTTCAACTACGCCAGCTTCTACTGGACGCTGCTGTTCAACATCGTGTGGACGGTCAGCAACGTCGCTTACGGCGTCGGGCTCGGCCTGATCCTGGCCCTGATCCTCAACACCAAGGGGTTGGCGCTGCGACCGGTGTACCGCGTGCTGCTGATCCTGCCGTGGGCGATGCCCAACTACATCACCGCGTTGATCTGGAAAGGCATGTTCCACCGCCAGTTCGGGGTGATCAACCAGATCATCCAGATGCTCGGTGGGACGCCGCTGTCGTGGTTCGACAAGCCGTTCACCTCCTTCCTCACGGTCTTCGCCACCAACGGCTGGCTGTCCTTTCCGTTCATGATGGTCGTCTCGCTCGGCGCCCTGCAGTCGATCCCCGGCGATCTCTACGAGGCGGCGCGGGTCGACGGCGCCACGCGCTGGCAGCAGTTCCGCTCGATCACCTTGCCCTCGCTCAGACCGGCGCTGGTGCCGGCGATCATCCTGTCGGTGATCTGGACCTTCAACCAGTTCAACATCATCTACCTGGTGTCGGAGGGCGAGCCCGCCGGCTCGACCGAGATCCTGATCACCGGCGCATACAAGCTCGCCTTCCAGCAGTACCGCTACGGCTACGCCGCCGCGTATTCCACGGTGATCTTCCTCATCCTGTTCGCGTACGGCACCTGGCAGAACCACGTCACCAAGGCGACGGAGGGTCTATGAGCGATCGCCGGCGGACGGGCGGATTGCCGCACCTGCCGATGCACTTGCTGCTGATCGTGGTGACGATCTACACGATCTACCCGGCGCTGTGGGTGGTGACGATCGCCTTCTCCGGCCAGCAGGGGCTGGCGCTCGCGACGTTGCCCGAAAACCCCACGCTCGGCGACCGGGTGCGCGCCATCCTGCCGTGGCCCGAGCACTTTTCGTGGGCCAACTTCCACGACGTGTGGACCGAGCAGCCGTTCGGGCGCTGGGTCCTGAACAGCGCGGTGGTGGCGGCGGCGACCACGGTGGTCGGCGTCTTTCTCGCCTGCACCGCGGCGTACGCCTTCTCGCGCTTCCGCTTCCCCGGGCGGCGCACGGGGTTGATGTCGTTCCTGGTGTCGCAGATGTTCCCCGGCACGCTGATGCTGATCCCGCTCTACATCATCGTCGTCAAGTGGCTGGGGCTGGGCTCGAGCCGCATCGGGCTGGTGCTGGTGTACGCGACGACCTCGATCCCGTTCTGCGTGTGGATGCTGAAGGGGTACTTCGACACCATTCCCAAGGAGCTCGAGGAGTCGGCGCTCATGGACGGCGCCTCGCCGGCGACGATCTTCCTGCGCATCATCCTGCCGCTCGCCAAGCCGGCGGTGGCGGTGACCGCGCTGTTCTCGTTCATGACCGGCTGGAACGAGTTCATCCTCGCCGCGACCTTCATGGACAAGGAGACCATGTACACCGCGCCGGTGGGCCTGCGCTTCTTCGTCGGTGGGTTCTCGCAGCAGTGGGGCTATTTCGCCGCCGGCTCGATCATCGTGACCGTGCCGGTCGTGGCGCTGTTCCTGTTCCTGCAGAAGTACCTCGTCTCCGGCCTGACCGCCGGAGCCGTGAAGGGTTGATTGGAGTGGATTGGACTCCCGAAAGGAGGAGTAGAGATGCGTGGCAACTGGAAGAGATGGACGGTGGCCCTGGCGGCCGGCGTGCTGTTCGCGTCGGCGGTCGTGGCCCAGGAGGTCGCGTTCAAGGACCCGACCGGTGACGACAACGGGCCGGGCACCTACACCTACCCGACCGACACGGTCTACAAGCCCGGCTCGTTCGATCTCACCGGGCTGACGGTGACCGAGAAGGGCGGCAAGGTGACGTTCGACGTCGGCGTGAACTCGACGCTCGAGGACCCGTGGCGGATGGGCACCGGCTTTTCGGTGCAGATGGTGTTCGTGTTCGTGAAGACCGGCACGGCGGGCGGCAACACCAAGGGCATTCCGGGGACGAACGTCCAGTTCGCGGCCGATTCGGGCTGGGACAAGTGCGTGATCCTGTCGCCGCAGGGCGCCTCCCGGGTGAAGGCCGAGGTCGACAGCAAGGCGGCCGACCTCAAGAGCTCGATCGTGATTCCGACCCGGGTCAAGGGCAGCGGCCGCACGATCTCCGCCACGGTCGACAAGAAGGAGCTCGGTGACGGCGACGTCACCAAGTGGGGCTATCAGGTGATCATGCAGTCCAACGAGGGCTTCCCGGACGCCAAGGACCTGCTGACCCGCAAGGTCAACGAGTTCGAGGGCCAGCACCGCTTCGGCGGCGGCAACGACGGCGACTGCGACCCGCACGTCATGGACATCCTGGCGGGCAACGGCACCGGCGACAAGGCCGAGATCGGGCTGCAGCACGAGATGCTGAAGTACGAGTGCAACGCCGACGGCACGCCCAAGGCGCTGGCGACGTTGAAGATGGTCTACAAGAAGTGATGGCTTGATTTTCTGCGATCACGGAGGAAACACGACATGAGACGAGACGCGTGGTGGCTGCGCGCTACCCTGGCCGTGGCGATGCTGTTCGTCGCCGCCGTGGTGAGCGCCCAGCCCAAGCTGATGATCGGTGGCACCACCTACACGAAATGGCTGTGGGGCAACATGAACGTCGACGGCTCGGTCTACAACTTCACGACCGTGCCGGGCGAGGGCTATGGCGACAACGGGCAGGGCTCCGAGGTCGAGCTGCTGCTCAACGCCAAGGTCAGCAAGCAGATCGAGGTCAAGGCCCGGCTGCACAGCCGCTTCAACCAGAACCAGTGGACGAACTACGGCGGCTGGGGTGGCTCGAACCCCCCGACCGTGCAGTGCATCGGGGGCGACTGCGGCGAGTTCGATCCACGCTCCAACCAGTACGTGAAGCTGCGCGGCGTCGCGGTGACGGTGACGCCGGGCTACAAGTGGATCGACTCGGCGACGATCGGCGCCAATGACTTCGGGCAGTTCGATCCGTTCGTGATCGGCCGCATCCGCTACATCGACCGCGACAACGCCTCCGGCCTGCTGTTCCAGGGCTCGGCCGCGGGCCGTAAGGTCACCTGGGACGTGACCCGCATCTCGCTGCCGCGGCTGTGGGCCGGTCCCAACTACACGACCGGCAACTACACCGGAGCCGACGCCGCGTACGGCGGCCAGATGAAGATCACCCCGAGCTCGATGTTCGACATCGGCGGGATCGTCGACTACGTGAACGACATGGAGGTCGACGCTCGAGATCACAACCTCGACAACGGGCAACAGACGCTGACCCGCTTCCGCAACACCGTGGCGGGAGTGAAGCTCGGCATCCATCCGACCTCGTCGATCGACATCCGCGCCGCCGCCTACCATTCGTGGGTGGACTCGCGGCCGATCGCCGGGGCGCCGGGCAGCTTCGGTGCCGAAGCCGGGTACTCGTCGGTCATCGCCGGCAAGCACGACGACGGTTCCTACAAGGTGAACCTCGACTTCAACGACATCGCACCGGGCTTCTCGATCTTCGTCGAGGGCTTCGACATCGGCGCCGACTATGCGTCGATGATGGCCTCGCGGCGTGAAACCGACGTGCTGCTGACCGAAGGGCATGATGGCGCGTGGGCGTTCCCGGGCCCGTCGAACGCCTCCTTCGGCGTCTTCGCCGGCAACCCGACCCGCATCGGCTACGGCGGCTGGGACGGCACCATGCAGCAGGTGCCGACGATCAACGTCGACAACGAGTTCACCGACTTCGACGAGCCGGCGGCCGAGACAGTGATCGGCTGGAAGGGCGTGACGGTGGTCCCCAAGTGGTCGGTCGGGGCGCTCGATCTGTCCGCCGAGGCGACGTACATCACGTACAACACCAACTGGCAGGCCTTTGGCGAGCCGTCGCTGTCGCTCAACAACAACCCCTATCCGACCATGGAAGGCGACACCGGCGTCGGGCACAACTTCCGCAGCGCGTACGCCCCGTTCCAGGACAAGAAGACGAAGATGGCGGTTCTCAACGGCAAGTACGTGATCGACGCCGGCAAGGGAGTCGACCTGTTCGGCAAGATCAAGTTCATCAAGGAGACCGACAACCGGCTGAACAGCACGCGCTTCCTGCCCTACCTGCCGGGCGACTGCCCGGGCGGCGGCCAGGCGTGCGCCAACAACAAGAACTTCTACTCGCCGGGCAACTCGGTCGCGGACCTGTACGGCAACCCGCCGGTGATCACCGTCAATGGCGTCACCGGTTATCAATGGAAGCCGTTCGACAGTCTGTCCGACGACGATCGGGACCTCGACTACAAGACCTTCATGCTGGGCGCCGGCTATCAGCTGACCGACGAGCTGTACAGCTCGATCAGCTACCAGTACTACGACGTCGACCTGAAGGACGGCAACACCGCCTTCCAGGCGTATCAGCTGCACGAGATGGCGTCGGGCAAGAGCAAGAAGAACATGCTCAGCCTGAAGGCGCGCTACATCATCGGCGGGGCCGAGTTCGGCTTCGAGTATCAGTACAATTTCGGCACCTACACGCCGGACTTCGGCGGTGGCTTCGTGCCGCAGATCGCGACCGCGCAGATCGCCGCGGATCATGGCGTGCCGGTCGGCTCTCTCGGCTTCGCCGGCCGCTACGGCGGCTGGAACAGCCTGGAGAAGCGGACGTTCGATCAGCAGCGCATCAAGGCGTTCATGAAGGTGCAGTTCTAGGTTAGATTGATTTCGGACGCGGGCCCGGCGGCGAGCCGCCGTCGGGCCCCTTCGCTGTTCTCAGCCTTGGAGAGACCCATGCGGCGTTTCCTGCTTCCGATCCTGCTCATCGCTCTCGTCGCCGCGCCGGCGCTCGCGGGCGACGAGATCTTCCGCCTGACCGACCCGCGGGGTGACGACCACGGCGACGGCGACCTGAAGTATCCGAGCGACTACTACGGCCTGCAGAAGGGCGACCTCGACCTGGTCGAGTTTGGTGCCCGGCGGGTCGCCGGCGCGACCGAGTTCGAGGCGACGTTTGCGCAGCCGGTGCGCTCGACCGGCCGGCGCACGATCGACATCGGCGGCACCTCGCTCGACAGCGTGGCGCGCTTCGGCTTCTACACCACCAACATCGACATCTACATCGACACCGACCACGTGGCGGGCTCGGGCGGTCTCATCACCATGCCCGGCCGCCGGGCGGAGATCGCGCCGGAGAACGCCTGGGAGAAGGCGATCATCCTGACGCCGCGTCCGTTCGAGGCGCGCTCGACCCTGAAGGACATCCTGCTGCGCTCGCTCAAGCGCCAGCTGAACGCCCATGGCGGCAACGTCAGCCGCGAGGACGCCGAGCGCATCAAGGCGGTCTTGCCGGAAGACATCGACAGCCACATCTTCTTCCCGACCCGGGTGCGGATCTCCGGTCGCACGATCCGTTTCCAGGTGCCCGACTCGTTCCTCGGCGGTCCGGCACGCGCCGACTGGGGTTACGTCGTGTT
Source organism: Acidobacteriota bacterium (assembly GCA_050258075.1). Taxonomy (GTDB): domain Bacteria; phylum Acidobacteriota; class Thermoanaerobaculia; order Multivoradales; family JAGPDF01; genus JBLMYC01. Next base: position 108 of record JBLMYC010000108.1, on the reverse strand, counting down.
CGTGACCGGCGCCGACATCGACCTGCGCTTCGCCATCCTGCCGCCGAGCGTCGGCAAGGCCTCGGACGAGACCCTGATGCTGCTGCCGATCTCGCCGGGCGGTGCCAG
>JBLMYC010000107.1:0-23058 GCA_050258075.1 Acidobacteriota bacterium | reverse complement strand
GGCTCAGGGCGCCGCGGCCGCGGCGTCTCCGAGCCACAGGTCGGCCAGCTGGCGCGCCAGCGCCGGTGGGTCGGTCGCGCTCGAGTTGGAGAGGACGACGACCGCCAGCCGGCGGTCCGGGAAGTTCAGGGTCTCGCAGCGGTTGCCGAGCCAGGCGCCGGTGTGACCCCAGGTGCGCAGGCCGCGCCAGGTGCCGAGCGCCAGACCGAGGCCGTAGGGAATCTCCTGGCCGCTCGCCAGGCGGGTCGGCACCGCCATCGGCGCCAGCAGCTCGGGGTCGCCCTCCAGGCGGTTGCGATCGAGGTTCGCTTCCCAGCGCGCCAGGTCCTCGACCGTCGTCACCAGCCCTCCGTCGCCCACCAGGTGCGACAGCGAGACGTCCTGGAAGAAGCCGCCGGTGGGCATCTGCGAGTAGCCGGTCGCGAAGCGCTCGACCACGACCGAGGTGTCGTCGCGGAAGAAGGTGCCGCGCATGCCGAGCGGCGCGAAGATCGCCTCGTCCGCGAAGCGCCGCAGGCTCTCGCCGGCGACGCGCGCGACCACCAGGCCGGCGAGGTAGAAGCCGGTGTCGTTGTACTGGAACTGCTCGCCGGCCGGAAAGTCGGGCGCCGCGTGGGCGATCAGGTCGAGCATCCGCGCGTCCGAGTAGTCGGCGCGCTCCGAGAGGCCGGCCGCAGCCATCAGGTTCGGATAGTCGGGGATGCCGTGGGTGTGCTGCAGCAGGCTGCGCAGCGTCACCGGGCGCGGGTACGCCGGCAGCTCGGGCAGGTAGCGGCGCACGTCGTCGTCGAGGCTCAAGGCACCGCGATGGGCGAGGATCAAGACCGCCGCGGCGGTGAACTGCTTCGCCGCCGAGGCGATGTCGAAGCGGGTGCGCGGCGTGATCGGCTCGCGCGTCTCGAGGTCGGCGAGCCCCGCGCCGCGCTCGAGCACCAGATCGCCGTTGGTGACGACGCCGATCGCGAGGCCCGGTGCGGCCTTGCCGACGTAGGGTGCGAGCAGCGCGTCGACCGCCCGGTCCCGATCCTTCGCCGTCTCGAGCGGCGGCTTCTTCGGGCAACCGAGCGCGCGCGCGGCAGCGAGCGCGCGGCCGGCAGCGAGGAAGCGGCGCACCGGCGCAGTCTACTGCGCGGTGAGCGCGCGCAGCAGGCACCGCCCGCGCGGGGGGTGGGGCCGGCGTGGCGCGTTGCTACACTGATCGCTGCGTGGCTACATCTTCAGCGGCCCATCCGCCGATCGTGGTCGTCGGGGCTGGCGCCGCCGGCCTGGTCGCGGCGATCTTCGCGCGCCGCGGCCAGCACCCGGTGGTGCTGCTCGAGGCGACCCGCGACGGCGGGCGCAAGATCCTGGTCTCCGGCGGTGGACGCTGCAACGTCCTGCCCTCCGAGCTCGCGCCGGAGCGCTTCGTCACCGCGTCCTCGGTCCATACCCTGAAGAAGATGCTGCTCTCCTGGCCGCTCGCCGAGCAGCGCCGCTTCTTCGAGCGCGAGGTCGGCGTGCCGCTCGCGCTCGAAGCCTCTACCGGCAAGCTCTTCCCGGCCTCCAACCGGGCGCGCGACGTGCGCGACGGATTGCTGCGCCTGGCGCGCGAGCACGGCGTCGAGCTGCGCTGCGGCGCCGCGGTCACCGATCTCGAGCCGCCGCACGGGCCAGGAGGGACCTGGACCGTTCGCGCCGCGGGAGTCGAGCCGATCCAGGCCTCGGCGGTGGTCGTCGCGACCGGCGGCCTGTCGATGCCCGGCACCGGCAGCGACGGCACCGGGCTCGAATTCCTCCGCCGCCTGGGCCACACCGTGAAGCCGACCTACCCGGCGCTGGTGCCGCTCCTCGCCGACCCGGCGCCCCACGCTCACCTGGCGGGAATCTCTCTCGACGTCACGCTGCGCGCCCGCGGCCATCGGCGCGCGACCGAGACCGGGGGGTTCCTCTTCACGCATCACGGCTACAGCGGCCCGGCGGTGCTGAACCTCTCGCACCTGGCGGTGCTGTCGCGAATCGCGGGCGGCCCCTTGCAGCCGATCGAGGTGCAGTGGACGCAGCTCGACGCCACTGCCTGGCGGAGCGAGCTCGCTTCCGGGCCGGGTCTGGTCGTGTCCTCTCTGCGCCGGGTTCTTCCCGACCGGCTGGCCGAGCAGCTCCTCGCCGAGTGCGAGATGCCGCTCGACCAGGCGCGCTCGCGGCTCGGCCGCCCGGAGCGCCATCGCCTGATCGAGGTGCTGACGGCCTACCGCCTGCCGTGGACCGGCGACGAGGGTTACGCCAGGGCGGAGGTGACCGGCGGCGGCATCGAGCTCGAGGACGTCGAGCCGCGCACCATGGAGAGCCGCTCGCACCTGCGTCTCCACCTGTGCGGCGAGGTGCTCGACGCCTTCGGCCCGATCGGCGGCCACAACTTCGCCTGGGCCTGGGCGACCGGACGCGCCGCCGGCCTCGGCGCCGCCCGCAGCCCCGGCTGAGGCGGGGCTACCGGCTCCGCGCCTCCGACACGACGACCAGGTAGATCCCCGCCCAGCCGGCCTCCTCGCTACCCATGCTGACGTTGATGGCGAGGGCGTCGCCGCGGAAGCCGTCGCGCTCGACACCCATCTCGGTCACCGGCAGCGCCAGCGGCTCGCCGCTCTCCTCGTCGAGCTGCACCGCCGCCGGGTCGATCGCGGTTCCGTCCATACCGGTCTCGATCACCGTCGCGAGGGGCGAGTTCCCCGGCCCCTGGCCGAGGTAGATGCCGTCGACCGGGTCCTCATACTCGCCCTTGACGATCCCGCCGGTCCGGGCCTTGAAGGCGACGTGGAAGGTCGCGTCGGCGAGCTGCCCGTCGACGAGCCCGGACACGGCGACGAAGCTGGCAGAGCGCCAGCGCGCCGGCTCGCCGGTGTCGTGCGAGCCTCCCATGCCGGGGACCATGCCCGAGAAGTTCCAGTAGACGAAGTCGTCGAAGTCTTCCGGCGCCCTGGCGACGGTCCGCGTCTGGCCGGTCTGAATGTCGTGCACGAAGACGCCCTGGTGCAGCGGCACCGTGGCGGTGAAGCCGCGGGGATACGTCGCCTTGCAGTACGCGACTCGATCCTTGTTCCCCTCGTTGGGGCACTGCAGGGTCAGCGTCTTCGTCTCGGTCCCCCAGGCGCCCCAGAAGGCGACGAAGCGCCCGTCGAACGACACGCCCTCGCCCAGCCGGTTGAACACGACACCCTGCCTCTCGCCCGGCACCCGGCCGCCGATTGCGACCAGCGTCGCGAGCGGCGGGTCTGGCTCGGCGAGCGGGGCGAGGTAGATGCCGCCCAGGCTGGGGCTCTCCTCGTTGTCGAATCCTGCGAACACGGCCTGGCGGCCCGCCGCGCTGGGCGGCGCGGTGGAGCCGAAAGTCAGGTCGCTGCCAGGGATGACCGTGTCGGTGTCGGCGATCCGGACGACGGTGCCGGTGCCCCCGGTGGGAGCGTCCATGAGGTCGCGGTAGTAGACGCCGGTCCCGCTCACGCCCCCCACGGTGAAGTTCCCCTTGAACACGATCGTCGCCAAGTCGGTCACCGCGGGAGCGCCGGGGAAGACGTCGAACTTGATTCCACCCGTGTCCGGAACGGCGAAGAACTCGAAGCCGGGCGCCGCGCCGAGGTTGCTCGCCCCGGTCACCAGATCGCCGAAAGGATTGGTGTAGATGCCGGTGGTTCCGGCGCGAGTCGTCTCGTCGGGCCCGATCTCCCACTGCCACACCGGCGGATGGTTGGCCCGCGAGGCGATCGTGTCCGACGTGATGTCGATGCGCGGGAACGACGGCGGCTCGACGAAGCTGGTGCCGAGGTTGTTGGGATCGGTCACCGGCGTGTTGCGATCGAAGATCGTCACCACCGGATTGCCCGCGACGGCCATGTCACGGGTGAAGATGCCGTGCGCGGGCTCGCCGCCCATCCCGCCCTTGCTCCGCGCCCGGAACACGACCCGCCGATCGACGTTCAGCGACGGCTGGTTGTAGCTGTTGAACTTCCGGCTGTCGCCGGGAACCTTGACGCCGTTGTTCACCACCACCTGCCAGTCGAGCTCGGTACCGGGGGCCGCGCCCGAGAAGAGCGCCGAGGCCCCCAGGACCAGCACGAAGGCGCGCAGACGATTCGATCTCATGTCGATCCCTCCCGGCTGTGCCATCGCAATGGGCTACCTCTTTCAAGGTAGGCGCGACGGCGAGAGAAGCGCCACCCGGAGGGGCGGGGTGAGATGATCGGGGCGCCGATCAGGCGCCTCGAGCCGAGACCGATGCCACCCCCTCTCCTCTGCCCGGTGCGCGACTGCGGTGCGCCGCTGCGCGACGAGGACCGATGCGTCGCCTGCCCGCGCGGCCACCGTTTCGACCGCGCGAAGAGCGGCTACCTCAACCTCCTCCAACCCCAGGAGCGCCGCTCGCGCGCGCCCGGCGATTCGGCCGCGGCCGCCCAGGCCCGCCGACGGCTCTTCGACGCGGGCATCCAGGCGCCGCTCCTCGCTGCGGTCCGAGAGATGATCGGCGGGCTCACCCTGCCCGCGAACGCCGCGGCTCTCGACGTCGGCTGCGGCGAAGGATCGCTGCTCGGCCGCCTCGCCGCCGAGCTCGGCCTGCAAGCTTGCGGCGTCGATCTCTCCACCCCGGCGATCGACCTCGCCGCCCGCCGCTTCCCCGACGCGACCTGGATCGTCGCCAACGCCGATCGCCGCCTGCCGTGGGCCGACGGCTCCTTCGACCTCGTGCTGTCGATCCTCGCCCGCCTCAACCCGCACGAGTTCCGCCGCGTCCTCGCCCCCGGCGGCGCGCTCCTCCTCGCCGTGCCGGGCCAAGACGACCTCGCCGAGCTGCGCGAGCTGCTGTACGGAAAGGCCGACGCCCGCGACCGCCTGGGCCCGGCGCTGGAGTCACTGCAGGAAGCTGGCTTCGCGCCCCTCGCGCGCCGGACGGCCCGCTGGCAAGCGCGCTTGGACGCCGCCGGCCTCGCGGACGTCCTCGCCCTCAGCTACCGCGGCGCCCGCCAGCGCGAACGGGCGCGGATGATGGGGATCGCCGAGCTCGACGTCACTCTGCACGCCGAGCTCGTGGCGTTGCGACGGTCGGGCTAGAGCCCGCCGCTACATCGTCTTCAACATCTCCTTCGCCGTCGCGGCGTCGGCGTCGTTGGGGGCGAGCTCGAGGAACTTCTGCAGGTGCTCCTTGGCGTGCGGGCTGTCGCCCAGGTTCACGTAGCAGAGGCCGAGCATGTAGTGGGCGCGGGCGAAGTTGGGATCGGCTTCGAGGACCTTCTCGAAGGTCTCCTTGGCGCCGGCGATGTTGTTGGCGTTGAACTGCGTGACGCCCTGGTTGTAGATCGCCTGCGGGCTCTGGTCGGCGCGCGCCGCTCTCATCGCCGCGTCGGCCTCCTTGGCCTTGGCCTTGTCGCCCATTCCCTTGTAGGCCTCGACTCGCGCCGACAGGCCCTCGAGGTTCTCGGGCTCGATTGCGAGCAGCGCGTCGGCCTGGGCGAGGGCGTTCTTCCAGTCCTTCTTCGACAGGTAGATGCCGGCCAGCGCCGAGTAGGCCGGGGCGAGCTTGGGATCGATCTCGGCGGCACGCTTGAGGTCCACGATCGCCTCGTCGGTGCGTCCGCTGCGCGAGGCCTCGGCGCCCTCGTTGAACACCCGGATCGCGGTGTCGCGGTTGGGTACCGCCTGGATCAGCGCCTCGAGCGCCGCTTTCGCCTTCTCCTTGTCGCCGGCGCCCTTGTAGGCGTCGTAGCGCGCCGAGAGGCCGCGCTCGCTCTTGGGATCGAGCGCCAGGAGCTTCTCGGCCGCCGCCGCCGCTTCCGGGTACCTCTTCTCCTGCAGGTAGACCTCGGTCGCCGCCGCCGGCGCCTGCTGGAGCTTGGGGTCGAGCGCCATCGCCTGCTCGAACTTGGCCGCCGCGGTCGTGAGGTCGTTGGCCTTGAGCGCGGCGACGCCGTCGTTGTACGCCAGGATCGCCTGGTTGCTCGTCGACTCGACCTTGGGCTGCTCGGGCTCGACCGGCGCGACCTTCACCATCGTGAACGTCATCCGCTTGTTGGCGAGGAGCTCGAACTTCAGGTCGCCCTCGAAGGGCCGGTAGCCCTCCTTGTCGAGTCGGATCTGATACTTGCGGGTCGCGTCGAGCACCGTGGCGGTGAACTTGCCCGCCGCGTCGGTCTTGTAGTCGAGACGGAACTTGAACTCGGTGCTGGTCACCGCGACCTGCACGCCGGCGAGCGGCTTGCCGGTCGCATCGTCGACCACGGTGCCCAGGATGCGGCCCTCGCTGCCGGCGTGCGCCATGCCGACGACGAGGAGGAGCAGAACGAAACCGGCCGACAGGACTCGCGCGAGCGGACGCATGGCAACCTGCCTTTCGAGTTTGAGGCGCGGCGGGCGCGCCGCAGCGCGCCGATTGTATCTCTGCCGCGGCGGGGGCGTCAGCCCTCGTAGCCTTCCGCCCGCACCTTGCCGGCGAAGTTGCGGTAGGCGTACACGAAGTAGCCCGCCGCGAGCAGCATGCCCGGAATCCACCAGGCGAGGCCGATCCACAGCCCGCGTTCCGGCGCCGCCACCCCCGGCGCGGTCAGGCCGAGCTGCGCGTCGGGACGGGCCGGCAGCACATAGGGGAAGACTCCGAACGCAACCGAGGTCAGCATGCCGCCGAGGTAGAGACACGAGGCGAGGAAGGCGCCCAGGGCCTTGCGCTGGCGCAGCCCGAGCAGAATCCCGACCAGGCCGAGGATGGCCAGGAGCGGGAAGAAGTAGCCCAGCGGCCACGCCTCGAGATTGCGCAGGATCTGCGCCTGGACGGAGAAGCTCGCCACCGTCACCAGAGCGGTCGTCGCGACGACCGCCCAGAAGAGCCGACCAGCCAGCTTGCGTGCCCGTTCCTCGACCGGACCTTCGAGCTTCAGCACCAGCCACAGGGTGCCGTGCAGGGCGAGCGCGGCGAGGGCCGCGACCCCGACCACCACCGTGTACCAGTCGAGGACGCCGCTCGGCGGCCCCAGCGTCATGTCGTTCCACATCGGCAGGAAGAAGCGGCCGTTGGCGTCGAGGGGAACGCCGCGCACCACGTTGCCGAGCGCCGCGCCGTAGAAAACCGCCAGCAGGAGGCTGGCGACGAAGAAGATCCCGTCCCAGAACCGCCGCCACACGCCATGGTCGACGTGGTGGCGCAGCTCGATCGACGTCCCCCGGCCGATCAGCATCCACAGCACCATCATCAGCGGCAGATAGAAGCCCGAGAAGCTCGCCGCGTAGAGCGCCGGGAACGCGAAGTACAACGTGCCGCCGGCGGCCAGCAGCCAGACCTCGTTGCCGTCCCACACCGGGCCGATCGAGCGCACCAGGAGCTCGCGCTCCTCCTCGCTCTTCGCCACCAGCGGCGCGATCGCGCCCACTCCGATGTCGAAGCCGTCGAGCACCACGTACATCGCCAGCATGAAGGCCACCAGGCAGAACCAGAGCGTCGCCATGGTCATCTCTCCTTGCGCCGCGTCTCAGGCCGCGGCCGGCGCCGCGCCATGGGTCGAGCCCGCTTCCGGCCCGGCGGCGATCTGCTCGTAGACCAGGAACAGGAACAGCATGCTGAGCACGGTGTAGATGCCGAGGAAGCCGAGCAGCGAGAACCAGCCGCTGCCCGCCGAAACCAGCTTCGAGGCGCCCTCGTGGGTGCGGATCAGTCCGTACACCAGCCACGGCTGCCGCCCGACCTCGGCGGTCATCCAGCCCGCCGTGTTGGCGACGTACGGAAAGGGCAACGCCAGCATCAGCAGCCACAGCAACGTGCGCGAGGAGTACAGCCTGCCGCGGCGCAGCTTCCAGGCCGCGACCGCCATCAGCGCCAGGAACAGCGTCCCCAGCCCGACCATGATGTGGTACGCGAAGTACAGCAGCGGGATGTTGTCGGGCCAGAAGTCCGGCGGGAAGGCGTCGAGACCCTGCACCCGGGCCTTCCAGTGCTGGTAGGTCAGGAAGGACAGCGCCCGCGGCACCAGGATCGGATTGTCGAGCTGGCGCTTCTCCACATCGGGCTGGCCGATCAGCGCCAGCGGCGCCCCCTCGACAGTCTGGAACAGGCCCTCCATCGCCGCCAGGGTCGGCGGCTGGTGCACGGCCACCATGCGGCCCTGCTGGTCGCCGGTCGGGAAGATCTGCAGCAGGCTGGCGACGAGGCCCGCGGTGACGCCCCAGCGCACGAACAGCCGGCCGTGGTCGGTCTGCCGTCCGGCCAGCAGGTAGAAAGCGCCGACCGCAGCCATGACGAACGAGGCCGTCACGACCGCGCCCGACATCGTGTGCGCGTACTGCCACAGGCCCCACGGATTGAGCAGCAGGCCCCAGAAGCTGCCCAGGCCGATCTTGGCCCCGGCGTCGATGTACTGGCCGACGGGATGCTGCATCCAGGCGTTGGTAACGACGATCAGGTAGCCCGAGGCCCAGGAGCCAACGAAGACCGCCAGGGCGGTCGCCCAGTGCGCCCGCGGGCTCAGCCGCTTCTCGCCCCACAGGAAGAGGCCGAGAAACGCCGACTCGAGAAAGAAGCTGAACACCCCTTCCATCGCCAGGGTGTGACCGATCACCGCGCCGACCGACTGCGAGAAGTCGGCCCAGTTGGTCCCGAACTGGAACTCCATCGGGATCCCGGTCACCACGCCCATCGCGAAGTTGATGCCGAAGATCTTCGCCCAGAAGCGGGCCGCCTGGTGATAGCGCGGGTCGCCGGTCCGGAGCGCCTGCGTCTTCATCAGGAAGAGCAGCAGGGCGAGGCCCATGGTGAGCTGCGGGAAGAGGTAGTGGTAGGTGACGGTGAAGGCGAACTGCAGGCGGTGAACGACGAGCGCGTCCTCCACGGGGTTCTCTCCTTGCGCGGCGCCGCGCCGCGGGAACAAGAACGATTGTGTGCAGGCCCGGGCGCAGCTCGGCCCATCCTGCCGGGTGGGAAAGGCGTCGCCCTGCCTAGGGCAGGAAGAGCTGGAACTCCACTTCGATCGTCTCGCCCTGGATGGTGAAGGCCTGGCGCGAGGTGCCGGTGCCGCGCTCGAAGAGCTGCTCGGCGTGCAGGGCGGCGCGCTGGTTCAGGCGCGGTGCGCCCAGCCCGCCACGCGTCTGGCCGGCCGCCCAGACCAGCATCTGCTCACCGCTCCCGGGGCCCGCGACGACTGTCGCCAGGGCGACGGCGACGCCGCGCGCGAGCGACTGCCCGATCGCGTCGTCGAGCTCGGGGCGAGCGCCGGGCACGTGCAATCTCAGTTGACGACGTGGGGAACTTCGAGGCCGAAGGGCGCGATCTCCGCCGCGAACATCTCGCCCGAGGAGGAGCGCATCTGGTAAGTGCCCTGCATCGCGCCGACCGCGGTCTTGAGCGGGCAGAAGCTGGTGTACGAAAAGGAGTCGCCGGGGGCGAGCACCGGCTGCTCGCCGACCACTCCCGGCCCCTTCACCTCTTCGACGTTGCCGTCCGAGTCGGTGATGATCCAGTGGCGGGACAGAAGCTGCACCGTCTCGCTGCCGAGATTGGTGATCGTCACGGTGTACACGAACAGGTACTGCTGCTCTTCGGGGGAGCTGCGGTCGGGATCGAAGTGGCTCTCGACCTCCACCCGCACGTCGCGCGTCGTCGCCACGCTCATCGCCGGGAATTATGACACCGCCCCGGCCGGGACTGCGCTATCGTCGGCGACGTTTTCCGGAGGATCGCCATGCGCCCGCTTCGCCTCGCCCTCGTCGCCGTCGCTCTCCTCGCCCTCGACCTGCCCGCCGCCTGGGCCTGGGGACCGATCGGCCACCGCGCGATCGCGAAGATCGCCGAGGACCACCTGACGCCGCAGGCCCGCCGTGCCGTAGCGACGCTGATCGCGCCGTACACCCTGCCGGAGATCGCGTACTGGATGGACGAGGTGCGGCCCGATCCGGCATGGAGCTCGACCGCGACCTGGCACTGGGTGACCGTCGAGGACGCTCAGACCTACGCCGAGGCCGCCAAGAACCCGGCCGGCGACGTCTTCGTGGCGCTGGCGGCGAACGAGAAGAAGCTCGCCGACCGCAAGGCGCCGGCGGCGGAGCGTGCGGTCGCGCTGAAGATGCTGGTCCACCTGGTCGGCGACCTCCACCAGCCGCTGCACGTCGGCCGCGGCGCGGACGCCGGCGGCAACAAGATCCAGGTGACCTTCAACGGCGCGCCCGAGAACCTGCACTGGGTGTGGGACGCGCTGATCATCCGCGACGAGGGGCTCTCCTACACCGAGCTCGCCCACCTGCTCGACCACCCGACCGCGCAGCAGATCCGCGCCTGGCAGAGCGGCACCTACGTCGACTGGGGCATGGAGAACCTCGCCCTGCGGCCGCAGATCTACGACATTGGCGACGGCAAGATCGGCTACCTGTACGCGTTCAAGAACTGGCCGGCGGTCGAGGACCGCCTGGAGCGGGCCGGCGTCCGTCTCGCCGGGGTGCTCAATCGGGCGCTGGCCGGGGGCCGTTGAGGCGCGCGGCGGTCTGCTAGACTGCCGTGTCCGGCGCCGCTCCTGCGCCGGGTGCCCGTCTCAAACCAGCCCCCGATGACCGCGCTTCCCGACCCGATCGCCCGCCGGCGGACCTTCGCCATCATTTCGCACCCCGATGCGGGCAAGACGACGCTCACCGAGACGCTGCTGCGGTACGGCGGCGCGAGCCAGCTCGCCGGCGCGGTGAAGGCGCGCGGCGAGCTGCGCCGGGCGCACTCCGACTGGATGAAGGTCGAGCAGGAGCGCGGCATCTCGGTCACCGCCTCGGTGATGACTTTCGAGTACGCCGGCAAGACCTTCAACCTGCTCGACACGCCGGGGCACCAGGACTTCAGCGAGGACACCTACCGCACGCTCACCGCCGTCGATTCGGCGGTCATGGTGCTCGACGCCGCCAAGGGCATCGAGGCGCAGACCCGCAAGCTTTTCGAGGTCTGTCGGCTGCGCGACATCCCGATCCTCACCTTCATCAACAAGCTCGACCGCGACGGGCGGGAGCCCTTCGAGCTGCTCGACGAGATCGAGCGCGACCTGCAGCTCGAGGCGGTACCGGCGACCTGGCCGATCGGCATGGGCAGCGGCTTCCGCGGCTGCTACGACCTGCTGCACGACCGCCTGCTGCTCTTCGAGCGCGGGCGCATGGACGCGCGCGGCGCCGCCGTCGTCGAGCGCTGCGAGGGGCTCGCCGACCCCAAGCTCGATCGCCTGCTGCCGGAGGGCGCCGCGGCCCGCTTGCGCGAGGAGGTGTCGATGGCGCGTAGCCTGTGCCCGCCGTTCTCGCTCGCGACCTACCTCTCCGGGCACCAGACGCCGGTCTTCTTCGGCAGCGCGGTCAACAACTTCGGCGTCGCCGATCTGCTGGAGGGGCTGTGCGAGCTCGCCCCGGCGCCACGCCCGCGGGCGACCGCCACCCGCTTCGTCGAGCCCCAGGAGCCCAGGGTGACGGGCTTCGTGTTCAAGATCCAGGCGAACATGGACCCCAAGCACCGCGACCGCATCGCTTTCGTGCGCCTGTGCTCGGGGCGCTTCGAGCGCGGCATGAAGCTGCGGCACGTGCGCTCGGGCAAGGAGATGGCGGTGCGCAGCCCGGTCCTCTTCCTGGCCCGCGAGCGCGAGCTCGCCGAGGAGGCGTGGGCGGGCGACATCCTCGGCATCCCCAACCACGGCGTGCTGAGGATCGGCGACGCCCTGACCGAGGGCGAGGCGCTGCGCTTCACCGGCATCCCCTCGTTCGCGCCCGAGCTGCTGCAGAAGGTGCGCGCCGAGGACCCGCTGCGCGCCAAGCATCTCGGCCGCGCGCTCCTGCAGCTCGCCGAGGAGGGGGCGGCCCAGGTCTTCAAGGCGCGGGTGGGCTCGGACTGGATCGTCGGCGTGGCGGGGGCGCTGCAGTTCGACGTGCTCGCCGATCGCATCCGCACCGAGTACGACGTGCCGGTGCGTTTCGAGGGCACGACGCTGCACACCGCGCGCTGGCTCGAGGGTGATCCGCTGGAGCTCAAGCGCTTCGCCGCGGCGCACGAGCATTCGATGGCCGACGACCACAACGGGGCACCGGTCTACCTGGCGCCGAGCGCCTATCGTTTGAAAGCGACGATCGAGGACTGGCCCAAGCTGCGCTTCTCGGCCACCCGCGAGCACGCCGAGTGAGGGCGTGGCGGGCGCCGCGGGCTCAGCTGCCGGGGCCCAGGCTGTCGACGATCTTGCGCGCCGTGCGCTCGAAGCTGGCGGCGTCCTTGGCGTGGATCTCGGCGGTGCAGGGATAGCCCTTCCCCGGCACCGAGGCATACCAGCCCGGCGGCCCGGCCGGCCCCTCCGCGAAAGCGAACCACATCCGCTGCGCCCGATCCTCGATCATCTTCTGCGGCGGCAGGACGGTCTTGGCGCGCGCCTTGGACTCCGCCCAGGAGATCGTCTCGACCACTCCGAGGGTCGCGCTCGCCGCGCCGTCGGGGGCGGTGGCGACAGCGCCGGCCACCGTCCAGTCGCCGGGCACCGCGAGCTGGCAGTGGTGGCGCGAGTCCCGCAGGATCTTCCAGCCGGTGGGCACATCGGCGGCGGCGAGGGTGGCGCCCATCGCCAGGGCGAAGATGCATCCGAGGGCGAGGCTGCGCATGGGTCGTCTCCTCGATGCCGGCCGGGCGGGGCTCACAGGCGCAGCACCATCTGGGTCATGTCGTGCTGGTTGCCGTCGGGATCGGTACCGTAGCCGGGGATCATGTGGGGCCGGAAGCCCAGGCTCTCGAGGGTGCGGATCGCATCGGCTTCGAGGTCGGAGATCAGCATGCAGGTCAGGTGCCGCAAGCCGTTGGTGCGCGCCGCGTCGATGAAGTGATTGACCAGCAAGGTCCCCAGACCGACGCCGCGGAAGGCCGGGTCGATCAGCCACTTCACCCGTCCAACCCGGCGCAGCGGCCCGCTGTCGCGCCGGTGGAGCGTGGCGTCGGCGACGATCCGCCGTCCGTCCAGGGCGAGCAGCGGGAACGCCTTGCCATAGTCGACGTTCTCGCCCCACGACTCGACCAGGCCACGGTCCTCGATGCGGTCCCAGGCGAAGCGACGGTTCTCCTCCGGCAGGCGGCGGAAGAACTGCCACAGCTCCTCGGTGTCCTGGCCGGTGAAAGGACGCAGCAGGACGCGACGGCCGTCGCGCAGCGCGGCCTCTTGCGGATAACGATGCGGCATTCGATCTCCTCCCCGAAACGAGCCATCCGACGCTCCTAGCCTACCGGAGTTGGTGGCCCGTCACGAAGCGCCGCGGCGGCGCCGGGCCGGCTCGGCGCTATCCTTGCTCGCGTGCTGCAGGCCCTCCTCGCCGCCTGGCTCGCCTTCGCACCGGCGCTGTCGTTCGTCCCCGCGGAGTGCCGCGCCGCGGGACTCGTCGAGGGGAGGGACTTCCTGGTCGCAATCAACCGCGAGCGCGCCGCGCACGGCCTCGGTGCCCTGCGCCTCGGCGGGGCGCTGTGCGCGGTCGCCGCTGACCGGGCCAGCGAGCTCGCCTCGACGGGCGACCTCGAGCCGAGCCTGCCGGCGATCACCGAGACGGCGCGCGGCCTCGCCCGCCGCGGCTATCGCGCGTACGGGTTCCACGAGCAGCCGATCCTGCGCCGGGGCGACGCCGCGGCCGTCCTCGCCGCCTGGCGCGAGCGCGATCCGGCGGGCTTCCGCGACGCCGTGCTCGGCGATGTGACCGACCTCGGGGTGGGCCGTGCGGAGCTCGATCGGACCCCGCTCTGGGTGCTGCTGATGGCGCTGCCTTCGCACACCGTCTTCCTGCGCCAGGCCGCGGCGCTGGGCGACGCCGCCGGCTTGCGCGCCGCGGTCCTCGCTGCGATCGACCGCGAGCGCGACCGCGCCGGGCTCTCGGCCCTGCGCCGTCATCCGGCGCTCGAGCGCGCCGCCCAGGCGCACGCCGAGGACCTCCAGCGGCGCTCCTACTACGACCATCGCTCGCCCGAGGGTACGACGCCGCGCTCGCGGATGCTCGCCCAGGGCTACGACGCGCGCCTGGCGGCCGAGAACCTGGCCAAGGGATTCTTTTCCGCCGACGAAGTCGTGGCCCGCTGGATGCTGTCCTCCGGGCACCGCGCCAACATCCTGAATCCGCAGCTCGTCGACCTCGGAGTCGGCTGGGCGCTCGACGCGGACGCGGAGACTGCTCTGTGGGTCGCCGACTTCGCCGCCGGAGGGCCGCCGCCGTGAGCCCGCCACCCGTGCCGCTGCCGGCGCCGCCGCGCAAGATCCTGCACATCGACATGGACGCCTTCTACGCCTCGGTCGAGCAGCGTGACCGGCCCGAGCTGCGCGGCAAACCGGTGGTGGTGGCCTGGGAGGGCGAGCGCTCGGTCGTCTGCGCCGCCTCGTACGAGGCCCGGCGCTTCGGCATCCGCTCGGCGATGCCGGCGCTGCGGGCGCGCCGGCTGTGCGCCGAGGCGGTGTTCGTCGCGCCCGATTTCGAGCGCTACCGGGCGGTGTCGCGCGCCATCCGCGAGATCTTCCTGCGCCACACCCCGCTGGTCGAGCCGCTATCGCTCGACGAGGCCTACCTCGACGTCACCGAAGAGAGAACCGGCCTGCCGACCGCGACCGCCGCCGCGCAGGCGATCCGGCGCGAGATCCGCGACGAGACCCGACTCACCGCTTCGGCCGGGGTGGCGCCCAACAAGTTCCTCGCCAAGATCGCCTCCGACTGGAAGAAGCCCGACGGGCTGTTCGTGATCAAGCCGCACCAGGTCGCGAGCTTCCTCGCGCCGCTGCCGGTCGGCCGGCTGCCCGGCGTCGGCAAGGCGACCGAGAGCGCGCTCGCCGAACGTGGCATCGCGACGGTCGGCGATCTACGCCGCTTCGCGCGCGGCGAGCTGCGCGCGGCGTACGGGCGCTTCGGCGAGCGGCTGTACGAGCTGTGCCGCGGCATCGACGAGCGCCCGGTCGTCGTCGACTCGCCACGCAAGTCGATCTCTTCGGAGACCACCTTCGCGCGCGACCTGCCGCTCGCCGAACTGGACGAGGCTCTCGCCGCGCAGGCGCGCGAGGCCTGGGCCGCGACCGCCCAGCGCGCCTGCCTGGCGCGCACCGTGACCGTGAAGCTCAAGACGGCTGATTTCCGCACGCTGACCCGCCGGCTCTCGCTGCCGGGTGCAATCGGCAGCGAAGCGGAGACACTGCGCACCGCGCGCCAGCTCGTGCAGCGCTTCGGCGAGCCGGAGGGAACGCTCTTCCGGCTGATCGGCGTGGGGCTGTCGAACTTCCTCGATGAGGAAACCGAGCAGGGCCGACTGTTCGTCGACCCTGCTGGTTGAGACGGGTCGCCCACGCGGCGGCCTCAGATCGCCGCGCGCCGCACGGTCAGCAGGCGCAGCGGCAAGTTGCCCAGGCTGGTGACGACCAGCTTCGAGTCCTTGTCGACGTGGAGCTTGGCGGCTCCGACCATGCTGCCCGAGCCCTGGCCATCGGCTCCGAGGTCCAGCTCCAGAACCGTGAACCGGTAGTCGAGCGAGCGGCCGAACCGCCAGAACTCCCAGGGCGCGATCGGTCGATTGAGGATCAGGATCAGGCGATCGCGGCCCGCCTCGTGGATCGGGAAGGCCGCGGCGATCGGCAGCCCGAGACGGCCGTCGATCTGCAGCCGGCCGATGTCATGGCGCCACAGGGCGTCCGCAAACGCGGTCGCGCCCTGACCACGCAAGAGGTCGACGAGACCTTGCGCCCGGTCGGCCGGTGTCCAGCTGTCGATCCACAGACGCACCGGCACGGTGGTGAAGCGCGAGAAGCCGGGCTCCAGATTTGCCAGCTCGGCGGTGTACAGACCGGTAGGCGGTAACGCAGCGGCGCGTGCCGGCCCGCTCGCGACCAACGAAGCGACGAGAAGCAGACCTGCCGCGACCGCATGGGAACGTGCACGCATCGTGAGCTCCTTTGCTCGGCGGGGGCCGTCCGTTCGGCCCCCGGCGGCCGCGGGCTGCGCGGCCGTCGAGCGGGATAGAATGCATCCCGCGTGCCCGCCGCGCGCGGGTTCGAGCAGCGATCGATTTCTCGCCATTCGACGGCTTTCGATTTTTCGAGGAACCCATGCCGCAGTTCATCTACACGATCAAGGACCTGAGGAAGACGACGCCGCAGGGCAAGGAAATCCTGCGCGGCATCTGGCTGTCCTTCTACCACGGCGCGAAGATCGGCGTGCTCGGCGCGAACGGCGCCGGCAAGTCGACGCTTTTGCGCATCATGGCCGGGCAGGACAAGGACTTCTCCGGCGAGGCCTTCCTGCACGAGGGCTACACGGTGGGCATGCTCGCCCAGGAGCCCGTCCTCGAATCCGGAAAGACCGTCCTCCAGCACGTCGAGTCCGCGGTCGCGGAGAAGAAAGCAGTGCTCGCGCGCTACGAGGAGCTGTCGGCGAACTACTCCGACGAGACCGCCGACGAGTTCGCGCGTCTGCAGGACAGGATCGACGCCGAGAACCTCTGGGAGCTCGATCGCCAGCTCGAGATCGCGATGGACGCGCTGCGCCTGCCGCCGCCGGACGCCGAGGTGTCGAAGCTGTCCGGCGGCGAGCGCCGGCGGGTTGCCTTGTGCCAGATCCTGCTGCGGCGGCCCGACCTGCTGCTCCTCGACGAGCCCACCAACCACCTCGACGCCGAGTCGGTCGCGTGGCTCGAGCGCCACCTGCAGGAGTATCCCGGCACGGTCGTCGCGGTCACCCACGACCGCTACTTCCTCGACAACGTCGCCGGCTGGATCCTCGAGCTCGACCGCGGCGCCGGCATCCCGTGGGAGGGCAACTATTCTTCCTGGCTCGAGCAGAAGCAGAAGCGCCTGCAGCAGGAGGAGAAGGAGGCCTCGGCCCGCCAGCGCACTCTCGAGCACGAGCTGGAGTGGATCAAGATGGCGCCGCGCGCCCGGCACGCCAAGGGCAAGGCGCGCCTCAACCGCTACGAGGACCTGCTGCGCGAGGAGCAGGAGGCCGAGAAGCGCGGGCCGCAGAATGAGATCTTCATCCCGCCCGGACCGCGCCTCGGCGACACCGTGATCGAGGCCAAGGACCTGACCAAGGGCTATGGCGACCGCCTGCTGATCGACGGCCTCGACTTCATCCTGCCGCGCGGCGGCATCGTCGGCGTGATCGGCCCGAACGGCGCTGGCAAGACGACGCTCTTCCGCATGCTGACCGGCCAGGAGACGCGGGACGCGGGGACGCTCAAGGTGGGCGAGACGGTCGCGCTCTCCTACGTCGACCAGAGCCGCGAGGCGCTGGCTGGCGAGCGCACGGTGTGGGAGGAGATCTCCGACGGCGGCAAGGACCTGATCCTGGTCGGCAAGCGCGAGGTGAACTCGCGCGCTTACTGCGCGTCGTTCAATTTCCGCGGCCCCGACCAGCAGAAGAAAGTGAAGGACCTCTCGGGCGGCGAGCGCAACCGTCTGCATCTCGCGAAGCTGCTGAAGAGCGGCGGCAACGTGCTGCTCCTTGACGAGCCCACCAACGACCTCGACGTCGACACCCTGCGCGCCCTCGAGGAGGCGCTGCTCGAGTTCGCGGGCTGCGCGGTGGTGATCAGCCACGACCGCTGGTTCCTGGATCGCATCGCCACCCACATGCTGGCCTTCGAGGGCGACAGCCAGGTGGTGTGGTTCGAGGGCAACTACCAGGACTACGAGGCCGATCGGCATCGCCGCCTGGGCGACGACGCCGACCAGCCACATCGCATCAAGTACCGCAAGCTCGTACACTAGGCGCCCGATGCGAGCCTCGACCCTGGCCGGCCTCTCGCTCCTCGTCGCGACCGGCGCGCTCGTCGCCGGCACGCGCCCCGGCGCGGCGGCCTTCTCGCGCAGCCGGTGGATCGCCGAACGCGCTGCGAACGCTCGCTTCGACGGTGGTGTGCTGCCGGCGACCCGGGCCGGATTCGCCGGCCTGCTCGCCGAGACCGCGCCCGCCCGCCCGGCGCCGCCCCTGCCACCCGGGCCGCCCAACGTGCGGGTCAGCCAGGACATCCTGCCCGCCGACGGCAATGCCGATCAGCCCGAGCCGGAGACCGAAGCCGAGCCCTCCTTCGCGCTCCATCCGACGAACGAGAGGATCCAGCTCGCCGGCTATCAGGAGAACCGCTTCGCCGACGGCGGCGCCGCCGCCCTGACCGCCGCCCTGTCGCAGGACGGCGGCAAGACCTGGAGCGAGCAGCTCGTCCCCGCGCTCACCCAGGTGCGCGGCGGGCCCTGGGAGCGGGCCTCGGACCCCTGGGTCGCGTACGGGCCGGACGGCACCGCGTACTACGCGTCGATCGCTTTCTACGAGAGCGATCCGCGCAACGCGGTTCTCCTCTCGGTGTCCGCCGACGGCGGCCGCAGTTGGGAGCCGCCGGCCACCGTGCACGCGGTCGCCAACGGCGATTTCGACGACAAGGAGGCGGTGGTCGTGGACGGCGCCGCGGACAGTCCCTATCGCGGGAGGGTCTACGTCGGCTGGGACACGGTCACCAACGGCAGCCAGCAGATCCTGCGCGTCGCGCACTCCGACGACGGCGTCAACTTCAGCCCGGCGCGCGACGTCTACGCGACCGGCGCCAACATCGGCTGCCTGCCGCTGGTCGGACCGCGGGGCGTCGCGTACCTCGTCTGGGTAAGCTACGGGTTGAGCCACGGGGCGATCCTGCTGTCGCGCTCGACCGACGGCGGCGAGACCTGGAGCGCCCCGGCGCCTGTCGCGACCGAGCGCTCGCGCGGGGTGCGCGGCCTGCGCACCGGCGACGGTCTGCCGGCGGCGGCGATCGACCCGCGCACCGGAAAGCTGTATGTGGCGTGGACCGACGACCGCTTCACGCCCGGCACCGATCAGGTGCTGCTCGCCTCCTCGGGCGACGGCGGGGCGAGCTGGAGCGCGCCGCGCCGGGTCTCCGACGGCCCCGACGATGCGCCGGCGTTCACTCCGGCGGTGGCGGTCACCGGCCAGGGACAGGTCGGCGTCGCGTACTCGACGCTGCGCAACGACCCCAGCCGGCGCTTCCTGGTGGATCAGTACCTGACGGTGACGAACCTCCGCGGCGTCTTCCAGAGGGCGCGGCGGATGAGCACCAAGAGCTTCGATGTGCGCTACGCCGCGATCGCCGACGGCTACTTCCTCGGCGACTACCAGGGACTGGCGGCCGGCAAGACGGCGTTCAAGCCGCTGTGGATCGCGACCTCCGCGCCGTCCCTCCTCGACCCGCGGCTCAACCAGCCGGACGCCGTCACCCTGGCGGCCGGTCGCCGCCGATGAGCCCGCCGCTCGACAAGCTCACCGGCGCGGACTTCGCGCCCCTCGCCGGCTCGTCGTTCCGGGTGGAATCCGCGGGCGTCGAGGGCATCGACCTCGTGCTCGGCGAGGTCGGCCCCGCCGGCGAAGGCCTGCCCGGCGCGCGGCAGCCTTTCTCGCTGGTCTTCGCCGGGCCGCTGCAGCCCGTCCTGCGGCAGGCGATTCACGTCCTCGTCCATCCCGCCCTGGGTCGCCTCGAGATCTTTCTGGTACCGATCGGGCCCGCCGACGGCCGGATGCGCTACCAGGCGATCTTCAGCTAGCCAGCTAGCCGGGCGCGGCGCCCGCCGGCCGCCATTCCAGGAAGTCGTAGACCCCGCGATCGGCGACGACAAGGAAGCCGAGGCGCTCGTACAGGCGCCGGGCGCGGTTCAGCTTCTCGACGTGGATGGTGAGCGTCTTGCCCTCCCGAGCGGCACGTTCCTGGAGGCCGCGCAGCAGCGCCTCGCCGACCCCTTGGCCGCGCGCCGCGGGCAGGAGCGCGATGTCCATCAACCGGATCTCGCGCGGTCGGTGGTGCAGGTAGAGGCGCCCGAGCGCCTCCCCGCGCCGGCCACCGCGCTCGATCACCCAGAACTCGGCGCCGGGATAGTGCTGGCGGTAGTAGGCGTCCTGAGCCTGGAACTGCTGGCGCAGAAAGGTCTGCTTCTGCTCCTCTGTCCAATCGACGAGCGCCAGCTCCTCTTCGCGCGTGCTGGCGTAGATGCGGCACAGCAGGTCCTCGTCGCCCGCCGCCGCGGCGCGCAGTCGGACGGGGCCTGCCTCGCCGGTCACGGCCTAGCGGACGATCGGGTCGACGGAAAGGACCAGCGAGAACTGCTTGCCGCTCGCCGCCGCGAGGTCGGCCGGCAAGTCGGCGTCGGAATCCCACGGCCGGCCGACCAGGCCGAGCAGATAGACGCCGCGCTGCAGGCGCGGCCGCCCGGAGTCGTCGCCCATCGTGAACTCCGAGCGCAGCACGGTCGGCGCGCCGCCCTTGGCGCCGACGATGCGCAGCACCATCGAGAGCGGCGTCTGCCAGGACGTGGTGGCGGTGAAGCGCACCGGCGGCGAGACGTTGAGCGGCTTGCGGCGATAGCTCCAGGCGTAGAACGGCGCCAGCTCGCCCGGCAGGTCGTCGATCGGCTGCTCGATCTCGAGGTCCACCTTCTGCGGGCCGCCGGCGTACGGCACCGCCGGATAGAGCCCGAGGACGCGCAGGCGCAGCGGCTGGTCGGCGAGCGACGGATCCCCCGAGGAGAGCTCGCTCGCCGGCACTACCGCAAAGCCCGCACCGAGGCCGGCGCCCTGCGCGTCGGCGGCGAGGCGCAGGTCGGACTGCACCGCATGCAGGTCCGGCAGCCGATCGCTGCCGTCGAGGAAGCCGATCGAGATCGGTCCGGAGATCGCGGCGGCCGCCCCACGGCGCGCCGGCGCGGTCGCCACCGCGGCGAGCGCGGCGTCGGCGACGCCCTGCGCCCGGGCAGCGCGCTCGAGCACCGGCAGCAGGGCCAGCGCCGCGCCACCGACCACCACCTGTCGCCGGTTGAATCCGGAGGATCCGTCCTTCGCACGCGTGTCGCTCATCGAATCCTCCCCCGTCAGGTGCGCGGCGGGTAGACGCCCTGCAGGGCGATGCAGAAGTTCAGCGTCAGGTAAGGCTGCAGGTTGTTGTGCGGCTGGTCGCCGCCGGCGGGGGCGAGGGCGTTGTCGCCGGCCTGAACGAGCGAGGTGCGCGCACCGTAGGCCCCGATCGCGACGCCCGCCGCGAAGAGCTGTCCCGCCGGGCTGATCTCGATCGCGTCGGCCTGCGACGCCATCAGCGAATGACTGTGGGACGGGATCTCGGACTCCAGAAGGCTGACGGTGTCGGAGCCTCCGGCCTCGCCGAGATCGTGCAGGCTGAGCCCAGGGCCCTGTCCCGGGTGCATCGGCGCATTGCCCTGCATGTTGGGCAAGGCGAAGTTCGACTTGCCGTCGCCGCCGTACGTGGTGCCGAGCAGCGAGAAGAGCGCGGTGTTCTGCGACAGCGGCAGGATCTGCCCGTCGCAGAAGGCCCAGCCCTTGGGGGCGAAGTTGAACGGGAAGATCCGGATCTCGGCAACGAAGGGGTCCATGGTGCCCTCCTAGGTCTGCGACGGGAAGATCCCGAACAGAGAGATGATGAAGTCGACGCAGAGGTACGGCTGGAAGTTGTCGTGCGGCTGGCTGCCGCCGACCGCCGAGATCGATCCCGCAGCCAGCGCCGTCAACGGATTGTCCGCGCCGTACGGGGACGCCGTCGCCGAGGCGCTGACCCCGGCCGTCTTGCCGCCCGGGTTGGCGTCACTCGCCTGATTCGTGGTCGCCAGGAAGGGGTGCGAATGGGCGGGAATCTGCGAGACCGTCAGGGTGATGGTCTCCACGCCGCCGGTCTCGGCGAGCGTGAAGCCGTTGCCGAGGTGCAGCGGCACGCGTCCCCGCAGGTCGGGCAGACCGAACGTGCTCTGGCCGTCGCCGCCGTAAGTCGTACCGATGAGGTTGAACAGCGTCTCGTACTCGGAGATCGGGAGCAGCTGACCCTCGCAGAACATCCAGCCCGCCGGCGCGAAGTTCCCGGCGAACATCCGAATCTCACCGACATAGGGCTGTGCCATGGGGATCTCCTCTAAGTCTGGCTCGGGAAGATGCCCTGCAGCGCGATCGAGAAGTTCAGGACCAGGAAGGGCTGCATGTTCAGGTGGGCTTGCGAGCCGCCGGTGTTCGCGACTTCGTTCGGCGCCATCGCCACCAGATTGGTCGGCGCCGCGTAGAGCGCCGCGCCGGAGGACTTGGCGAGGCCGACCGCGTTCGTCGGGTTGTTGGTGGAAGCCGTGTCGCCGCTCGCCACGACGACGTGCGTGTGGGTCGGGACCTCGGCGATGCTCAGCGTGTGGCCCTGCTCGCCGCCCCGCTCGCCCAGCGTGTGCCCGGAGCCCATGTGGATCGGGACCCTTCCCTGGAGGTTCGGCAGGCCGAAGTTCACCCGGCCGTCACCGCCGTACGTCGTGCCGAGCAGCGAGAAGAGGCCCTGATTCTGGTTGATCGGCAGGAGCTGGCCGTCGCAGAACGCCCAGCCCTTCGGCGGGAAGCCGAAGCTCATGATTCGAATCTCCGACAGGAATGGTTCCGCCATGAAGCTCTCCTCCGCCGTTGTCGCGATTCACGGCAACGAGCAGTTGCTGAAGCCGCTCGTCGCCGAGATGAGCAGCGTTCCGTTGCCCAACGGGTTCAACCCGTTGACATACGACTCGACGCCGGGCGAGGCCGTCGCCGCCATGCCGTTCACGGCAAAGGCGTTGGTGTTCGTGACCGTCCCCTGCTTGCGCAGGCCGATGCCCTGCGAGCCGCCGCTGCCGGCGCTGGTGTTGCCCGAGACGTTCAGGCAGACGCTGGTGTTGCCGCTCGACGTTCCCGAGTCGATGCGAATCCCCGGGCGCACGCCGGAGAGCGGTGCCGTCACGTTGTTGTTCTGGATCTTCGCGTTGAGGGTGCCGTTCGAGTTGCGTGCCACCGCCAGGATGCCGTTGCCGTCGACGGCGCTGATGGTGTTGTTGGAGATCGTGATCGTCATCGAGGGCGCATCGGTGATGGCGAAGACGCTGTTCACGCCCGCCGCGACGCCATTCGCCGCGAACGTGTTGCTGGGTGCGATGACGTTGTTGTTGACCGTCGCGGTCACCGTCGCGGCGCCCAGCGCATTGACCGAGATCGCGCTGCCGACGATGTTGGCCAGCGGATTCGCCACGGTCCCGTTGCTGGAGATGTCGAAGTTGCCCTGACCCTTGCCGC
>JBLMYC010000106.1:0-10998 GCA_050258075.1 Acidobacteriota bacterium | reverse complement strand
CATCCCTCGCTCTCGCTCGGGATGACATTTGGGAGCGGTCGGTGTGGCTTCCCGCACGCCGGAGGCCGCCCTGACATAGGATTCCGCGGATGTCGGAAGCCGGCCCCTCCCGCGCCCTGCGCCTCGTCGGTCGCTTCGCCGCCCTCGTCCTGGGAGGCGTGCTGGTGTTCGCGGCGGCGGCGAAGGCGCTCGACCCCCAGGCGTTCGCGGAGCAGATCCACGCCGAGGGTCTGGACGGCTTCGCCTCCGCGACGAGCGTGGCGCTGCTCGCACTGGCGCTCGAGACCGGTCTGGGCCTGGCGCTGATGCTCGGCTTGCGGCGGCTGTGGGTCCTGCTGCCGGCCGGCGCTCTCGTCGCGTTCTTCGTCTTCCTCACGGCGCGCGCCTACTGGCGCTCCACCCACGGCGGGGTGGTCGGAGCGAGCTGCGGCTGCTTCGGCAACCTGGTCGAGCGTTCGCCGGCCGAGGCGCTGTGGACCGATCTCCTGCTGCTGGTACCGCCGCTCCTGCTCGCCTTCGTCGGGCGGGGCGCCGAGCGGGAGGGCGGTCGCGGCGTCGCGTGGCGCGCCGGAGTGGCCGCCGCCGGTGCCGTCCTGGTCGCGGGGTTCGCATGGCGGGCCCCGGGCCTGCCGCTCGACGACCTCGCGACCCGCTTGAAGCCGGGGGTGCAAGCGAGCGCCCTGTGCGCCGGCACCGGCGCCGACCGGGTGTGCCTGGGGAGCGTGCTGCCGGAGGGCGACAGCGGCCGCCAGCTCGTCGTCCTGGCCGATCTCGACGCCGGCTTCGCCGCCGCGATCGATCGCCTGAACGCGTACGTCCAGGCGGGGCACGGGCCGACCCTGTCGGTTCTGACCGCCGCCTCGCCGGAAGACGAGCGCAAGTTCTACTGGCGGTTCGGACCGACGTTCAAGATCGCGACCGCTCCCCCGGGCCTGCTGCGCCCGCTCTATCGCCGGCTGCCGCGCTCGTTCCTGCTCGAGGGAGGCGTCGTCCGGCAGACCTGGAGCGGCCTGCCGCCGCTCGACCGCCTGGCCCAGGCGGGGCCGGGCATGGCCCCGGGTTTGCAAACCACGCCGTGATCCGCGGCGAAGCTCGCCTCGTACTACGAAGGAGACTCGAATGACCCAGCGATTCCTCAGCCACCGCCGCCATCGCCGCCCCTGCATTGCCGCGCTGTTCGGCGCCGCGCTGGTCCTCGTGTCCGGCGCGCTGCGTGCCCAGGCGCCGGCGGCGATCACCGACCTGCTGTCGACCGGCGAGTACGTGCTCGACGTCGACGGCAAGGACGTGAAGGCCGACTTCTTCCACTCCGAGCGGACCGCCACCTTCCTGATCGAGAGCGGCGCGCTGCCGGCGCCGGTCGTCCTGGTGGTGCGCACCCAGGCCGCGGAGACCGCCGACCCGGCCAAGATCGCCCGCATGGCGAGCGGTGAGCTGATGCTGCAGCCCGACTACCGGAAGCAGAGCCTCGGCGAGTTCAAGATCGATGGCGAGGACGTGCTGTTCGACGTCCAGGGCAAGCACGTCCGGGTCAAGCCGCGGCCGCCGCTGCTCGGCCCGCAGAGCTTCGCCACCGTGCGCGGCTTCAAGCCCGAGTACGAGCGCAACATGAAGGCCTACAAGCCCGACGAGGCGACGATCGCGGCGCTGAAGCTGCTGCAGGCTCCCGTCCGGGTGCGCGTCTTCTTCGGCTCGTGGTGCCCGCACTGCACCGAGTTCATGCCCAACATCATGCGTGTCGAGGAGGAGCTCAAGGGCTCCAAGATCGTGATCGAGTACTACGGCCTGCCGCCGGGCACCGCGATGCGCGATGAGCCCGAGGCGAAGCGGGTGGGAGTGACCGGAGTGCCGACCGCGATCGTGTACATGGCCGGGCGGGAGATCGGCCGCATCGCGGGCGAGGGCTGGCGCGCTCCCGAGGTGACGCTGAAGGACGTGATCACGTCGGCCGCGAGCAGCGTGCCCTGAGGCGCCCGCGGCGGGCATTCGCAGGGAGGGAGCGATGCGAGAAGCGCGCGAGCGGCTGAGCTGTGCGGCGATCGTGGTGGCGCTCGGATGCGTGGCGGGCCCGGCGTGGGCCCAGGACGCCGGCCAGGCGCCGGAAGCGTCCGAGGACGGCGGCCTCAAGCCCAAGCTCACCTTCGGCATCGACGCCAAGCTGAACTTCCGGCACAGCGACGACGACGCGGTGGTGATCAAGTTTCCGCCCATCGTCCCACCGCCGGTGACGCTGCACACCGTCGATCCCGGCGACCATCTCGAGATCTCGAGCTTCGCCTTGACCGCCGACGCGGTGTGGAGCGCCGGCCTCGTGGGTCACGCCCGGGTCGAGGCCGCGAACCTCTACGATCGCAACCCGACCTCGACCGGCAAGAAGGTGCTGGTCAAGGAGCTCTGGCTGCGCTTCGGGCGCGAGACCGCGCCGGCGACGCTGCCGGATCGCCCGCGCGCCTACCTCAAGGCGGGCAAGTTCGCGCACTTCGAGCGCCAGAACGACCGCCACCTGGAGAGCTGGGGCCTGGTGTCGACCGCGTTCAATCGCTTCGAGGACGTCGGCGTCGAGGCGGGCGTCGATCTCGGGCGCTTCCTGTACGCCAAGGCCTCCTACACCGCCGGCAATCCGCTGTTCATGCGCGACCCCAACGCGCTCGCCGGCGACAACGGCACGCCGACGCTGCTCCAGCCGCCGCCCGACAACGTGCCCAAGCTGGGGCCGGGCATCCCGATCCTGTACGACACCGAGACCCAGGACGTCGGCCTCGGCACCCGGGCGCAGTCGAGCGTCGGCCTGGGCGGTCGCTGGGCCGACGCGACCGGCGACGTCGGGGTGGACGTGCTCGCCTTCGGTCGCGAGCGCAAGCTCGCCGACCGCGTCGAGCTCGAGGGCACCTTCTACGGCGCCGATCTCGACCTGCTGAACGGCCCGTTCTCGACCAGCCGCTTCGGCGGGCCGTACTCGCTGCGGCTCGCGAACGATCGCAAGCGCGAGGTGGGCGGCAACCTGTGGCTCTACGTGCGCGACCTGTCGGTCTTCGCGCAGTACGTCGATCAGGACGTCGCCGGCCTGAAGCGCAAGGGCTTCGAGGCGGAGGCGGCCTACGGCTTCGAGCTGCCGCTCAGATGGGCGGTCGGCGGCCGCCAGCTCTTCCCGCGCCTGCAGCCCGCGGTGCGTTACTCGGAGCTCAAGCCCGAGAAGTCGTTCGATCCCGCGAACCCGGGCTGGCGCGGCGGCTCGCCGCTCTTCCCGGCCCCCAGCCTGCGCTGGGACTGGCGCAAGATCGACTACGGCCTGCGGCTGACGATCGTCTCCGGGATCGACTTGACGCTCGAGTACAGCGACGACCGCACGACCACCCTCGCCAACGTCAACGTGCAGCACAACGAGGCGCTGGTCACCCTGCACTGGCGGATGTAGGGCCCGCGGCGGCGCCGAGCGCCTCGCCCCAGTTCTCCCAGGTCGCGTCGGCGTGCTGCAGCTCGCCGGCCGGCGCGAAGCGGGTGACGCCCAGTTCCCCGAGGCGCGCCCGCAGGCCGGCGGGAATCGTTCCAGCCTCGGCGATTCCCTGCAGCCTGCCGGCCCAGGGCTCGAGCAGCGCCGGCAGGTCGGAAAGATCGGGTAGAGGATGGATGCGGACGGTCCTCAGGCCCGGGCCGGGACGGAAGCGCGGGTCGGGATCGAGGATCACCGTGCCCTGCGCGAGCTCGAGGTCCGGCCGAAAGCAGGCGCGCAGGTCGGCCTCGGCGCGGGCCTGCTGCACTGCCGCGGCCTCTTCCGGAAGGATCGGCCCGGCGGGCCACTCGTGCGCTCGCTCGCGCAGCGCCGCGGCGAGCGCGTTGGCGAGGCCTGCCGCGTCACCACTCGTGTAAACCGCCTGCACCGAGAGGCAGCCGCGTTGATCGAAGAGCGCGATGTCACGCGCGATTGCGTGCGCGGTCGCGACGATCTCGGCATCGCCGCCGACGACCGCTACGCTCGCCTTCGGTCCCAGGGCGAGGAAAGGCTTCTGGGTGAGGGAATGCAGCTCGGCGATCGCGGCGTCGCCACCGTATGCAATGACTTCACCGGCGGCTCGGCACGCCTCGGCGTTGAGCTGCTGGTCGCTGCCGGGCCAGGTCATGGCGGCAACGGCGTCCGCGAGAGCTGGCAAGCGTTCGACGAGTGCCTCGACGAGAGCCGGCGCGAAGAGGGGCTCGGCACTCGAGGACTTGAGCAGGAGCGGACGCTGCTCGAGGAGCAGGCGCAGGAGGGGCTGCACCGCCAGGCCGGGGACGTTCGAGGCGAGGACGACGAGCGCCAGACCGCGCTCCGGCGCCGGTTGGAGGCGCGCGGCGAGTGCCGCGGCGGCCTCGCCGTCGGCGCCGGCGAGCACCACGTCGAGCCCGGCGGCGAGGCCGGCGGGGGAGAGGCGGCAGAGACTCGCGAGCGCCGGCTCGAGCGCCTGGCGTCGCGCCGAGCGCCGATCGCGCAGCTCGGCGATCGCGCCGTCCCACGCGGCGAGAATCTCCCGCCGAGAAACGCCGCGCAGCGCTTCCTCGCCGCGCGAACCGAGATGTCGAGCGAGCGGAGCGAGGCAATGCGGCTCCCAGTCCACCTTCCCTACCTGAGCCTCGCCGAAGGAACGCACTCCGCTGGTGTCCCGCAGAAACCCATCCGGCACGCAGTGATCGCGCAGCAAGAAGAGACCCGCCGGATCGCGAGGCTAGCGGGCCGCCTCGCCCAGCTCCTCCATCGTCAGCGAGCAGCCGCGCAGCTCGGCGCCCGCGGCGCGGCCGAGCAGACGGAATCCCTCGCCCGCGGCGACGCCGAGGTCCTCGGTCAGCAGATGCACCGCCGAGGAGAGGTTGGCGAGATCGAAGATCGCCAGGACGCCGGTCGTACCCTCCGGAGCCTCGGCGAGGGTCAGCGGATCGAGCACCCGCACCCGCACCCAGTGCGGCGCCACGAAGAGGGCGGGATCGCCGCCCGCGAGCGCCCGCGTGTAGCACTGGCTGGTGAGCTCGCTCATCCCGTACTCGCGGACGATCTGACTCGGCGGCACGCCGAGCCGCTCGTCGAGCAGAGCGGCGAGCTCGTCGCGCGAGGTCTGCCGCCTCTGGCCCTTGAAGCCGCCGGTCTCGAAGACGACGCTTCCCGATGGCAGGCGGAAGCGCAGCTCCTGCCGGGACAGGAACTCGACGAGCTCGAGGAGCGCCAGGGCGGTCGCGAACAGGAGCACCGGCTTGCCGGCGCGCTGGCGAGCGCCGAGCCAGGAGCGCGCCGGCGCCGTCTCGAGGCCGCTTCTGCCGACCGCGACGGCGCTCTCCTCCGAGCCGAAGCGCTGGAGCACGTGCTCGGCCATGAAGCCGAGGCTCGAGTCGGGAACGACGGCGCGCGGCGGCACCAGCGAGAGGATCGGGGCGCGCCCCCCGAACGGCCAGGCGAAGCTCGGAAACGAGGCGTCGATCGCGGCGCGGTAGAGGTCGGGGAAACCGTGGTGGTGGACGCTGCGCTCGCCGGCCGTCGTACCGCTGCTGCGGAAGACCTCCACGGCGGGCGCGGCGGCGAGGGTCAGGCTCTTGTACGCCGCCGCCGGCACCAACGGCACGTCGCGCCAGCTCGCGACCTTCCCGGGCAGAGCGCCGCGCCTCTCGCACAGGGCGCGATAGGGCGCGATCCTCTCGAACTGGAAGGCGAACGCGGCGAGCGCCAGCTCGTCGAAAGAAGCGCCCGCAGTGTCGCTCGCGGGATCGGCGAGGAAGCGGCGGATGCGTTCGACCGTCACGCGGCGATTCTAGAGGACTCTGCTAAGCTTCGCCGGTCGTTGCAGCAGGTGAGGAGGCGATCGCCATGGCTGAAGCGTTCCCCTACGCCGTCAAGGTCGAGGTCGACAAGCCGGCCCGGCTGCGCGCTCCCAAGCAGCTCGCGATCATCGATCAGACCGGCTGCACCGGCTGCGAGGCCTGCATCTCGTTCTGCCCGGTCGACTGCATCGAGATCGTCCCCGGTCCCGAGCATCCCGATTTCCAGAAGCTGGTCGAGGTCGACCTGCTGCGCTGCATCGGCTGCCAGCTCTGCGCCCGCTACTGCCCGTGGGAGACGATCTACATGTGGCCACACGACGAGGGCATGGCGCTGGCGCCGCGCTACACCGTGCGCTCGCTGCTCTACGACTACGAGCCCGAGTCGATGCACGAGGCCGCCGAATGGCGCCGCGCCGCGAAGTAGCGCGCCCCCCGGCGAAGCCGCCCGCGGCCCCGCCAGCGGCCGCCGCGGACCCCGAGCTCGACGCCGTGCTGCGCGCCGTCCTCGACCTGATCCACAAGCAGCACCCGCTGCGCGCCAACCAGATCCTCGAGCTCGCCTGCGAGCTCCAGCGCCTCGGCGTCCACCGCCTGGTCGAGGAGCACCTGGCGAGAGCCGAGCGCGCGGCGGGCCGCTAGGGCGCCGGCGCATCGAACGCATCCCCCTCTGTCATCCCGAGCGTGAGCGAGGGATCCGGGGGATGGGCGGCCTCGCGGCCACCCGAGAACGAAGTTCCAAAACGCGGGACACGACAGTCTCAGCACCGCCCTCCCACCCAGATCCCTCGCTCTCGCTCGGGATGACATGCGAGGGGGCGCTCCCATCGTCGTGCTACGATGCTGCCGCTCTAGGTATGAGGATCTCCCCTTTCCGGATCCTGGCCGCGCTCGCGCTCGCCGCCTTCGCAGTCTGCGCGCCGGCCGCTGCGGCGGCGCACACGCTCCACGGCCAGGTGCTGCTGCTCGCCAAGGGCGGCAAGGTGGTGGACAAGAGCGCCGACGTGCGCAACGCGGTGGTCGTCTTCCGGCCCAAGGCGGGGACCAAGGCGCTCGCGACGAACCAGGTCTTCCGCATGGTCACCCGGCAGAAGGAGTTCGTGCCGCGCGTCCTGGCGGTGCCGGTCGGATCGACGGTGCAGTTCCCCAACGACGATCCGATCCTGCACAACGCCTTCACGGTGTCGGAGGGCAACCGCTTCGACATGGGCCTGTACCGCAAGGGCGAGGGCAAGCGCGTGGTGTTCAAGACGCCCGGCCTGGTGCGCGTCTTCTGCAACATCCACCAGAGCATGGTGGCGTACATCATGGTCGTCGACACGCCGTACTTCGCGATGCCCGATGCGTCGGGGCACTTCGCCTTGAGCGGAGTGCCGGACGGGCCGGGAACGCTCGAGGTCTGGCACGAACAGACCGAGGTGCTGTCGCTGCCGGTCACCGTGCCGAGCGCCGCCGCGGTGCAGGCCCGGCTCGAGGTGACCAAGCCGCGGGTGCCGCCGCACCTCAACAAGCTCGGACAGTCCTACTCGCGCGGGAACCGTGGCGACAACTACTAAGCCCAAGGGCGGCCTGACCCTGGCGACGCGGGTCTTCCTGCTGACCGCCTCGCTGATCGTGCTCGCGGTCGGGGCCGCGGTCGTCGTGACCTGGGTCATCGGCAACGGCATCGCCAACCGCGCCGCGTCGGACTCGCTGTCCGCGAGCCACCGCCTGCTCTCCGCCTCGCAGCGCCAGCGCTACGACCAGCTGAAGCTCGGCTCGCGAGTGCTCGCCGGCGACGCCAACTTCCGCGCCCTGGTGGCGGAGGCCGGCAAGGTCGGCGACTCGGCGTCGATCGTCAACGTGCTGCAGGAGCGCCAGGGCGACCTCGGGTTCGACTTCGCGATCGTCACCGATCCGGCGGGCACGGTGCTGGCGCGCACCGACCAGCTGTCGGCGGCGGGCCAGGACCTGGCCACGCAGCCGCTCATCGCGGAGGCGCTGCGCAAGACCGGCGAAGGCGCCGCGGGCGTCTGGCTCGAGGGCAACCGCCTGTACGACACGGTCGCCGTTCCGATGGTTCAGGACTTCATCCTCCAAGGCCTGCTGGTGACCGGCTTCGCGATCGGCGACGAGCGGGTGCGAGAGCTGCAGCAGACGAGCGGCACCGACCTCGTCCTGCTCGCCTCCGGCGCGGCCGGGCCGACCGTGGCGGCGAGCACGCTGCCGCCCGACCTCACCGCCCAGGTGGTGCCGGCGCTGCGCACCCAGGGCGCGGCGCTGCGCGAGGCGTTCGAGGGCCGGCGGGTCTCCGACCAGTTCCGGCTCGAGCTCGCCGGCCGGCCGTGGCTGGCGCGGCTCTCGCCGCTGCTCGACGCCGCCGGCGGCTCCTCGGGCGGGTCGCTGATCCTCGCTTCGCTCGACCGGGCGACCGCGAGCTATCGCCAGATCGAGACCGTGCTGGTCGTCGTCGGCCTGGTGTCGATGCTCCTCGCCGGCGCGCTGTCGTACCTCCTCACCCGGGCGACCATGCGGCCGGTGGGGCGCCTGGTGGCGGCGGCCGAGGCGGCGCGCCAAGGCGACTACGACCAGAAGCTCGGGCTCGAGCGCGGCGACGAGGTGGGCCGTCTGGGGCGCGCTTTCGACACGTTGATGCGCGATCTGCGTGAGAAGCGCGACATGGAAACCTACATGACCGAGCTCGGGCGCAACCTGCCGACCGGCGGCCTCGCCGCCGAGGCGGCGGCGCGCCCGCAGGCCGAGAAGGTGGCGCTCCTCGCGGTCGAGCTGCGCGGCTTCTCGGGGCCGCGCGTCGCGGCCGATCCCGACTCGACTCTCGAGCGCCTGGCGCGCGACGTGCGCCGCGTCGCGGGCGCGGTGTCGCGGCAGCGCGGCCGCCTGCAGTCGGTGTACGGCCATCGGGTGCTGGCGGTGTTCGACGGCGACGGCCGCGCCTTCCGCGCCCTCGCCGCGGCGGCCGAGGCGACCGCGGCGCTGTCGCAGAAGGAGAGCGCCTTCGACGAAAGCGAGCCGCCCGCCGTGGCGCTGGCGGCGGGCGACTCGGTCATGGGCTCGGTGGTGGTCGCCGAGGGCTCGGCGCCGGCGGTCGTCGGCCTGCCGGTGCAGCAGCTCGAGAGCCTGCTGCGCGAGGCCTCGCCGGGCGACATCCTGCTCGGCCGCGAAGCCTTCGAGGAGCTGCGCCCGACTTTCCAGCAGGCGGGAGTCGAGATCGCCGCGCAGCGCGGCCTGCTGTCGCCGATGCCGCTCTATCACTTGCGCGCCGAGATCGCGGCGCGCACGACCGGCGTCGACGTCTCGGCGGCGCCGGATGCCGCCCCGGTCGCCGGCACGCTGTCGGGGATCGCGCCGGGGCAGCTGCTCGGCGAGCGCTTCCAGATCCTCGGCGTGCTCGGCGCCGGCGGCATGGGCGTCGTGTACAAGGCGCGCGATCGCGAGCTCGACGACCTGGTGGCGCTGAAGATGCTGAAGAAGGAGATGGCGACCGACCCGGCGCTGCTCGACCGCCTGAAGAGCGAGATCAAGCTGGCGCGCAAGATCACCCATCCCAACGTGCTGCGCACCTTCGACTTCGGCGAGGTCGGCGGCATGCCGTACATCTCGATGGAGTACGTGCGCGGCGTGACGCTGCGCTACCTGCTCGATCGCGAGGGCCGGCTGCCGTACTCGGCGGGCCTGCGGCTCGCGAAACAGCTCCTCGCCGGCCTCGGCGCGGCGCATGCCCAGGGCGTCATCCACCGCGACATCAAGCCGGAGAACCTGATCCTCGACCCGGCCGGCAACGCCAAGCTGATGGACTTCGGCATCGCGCGCCCGACTCAGCGCCTGACGCCCGGGCAGACCCAGGCGGGCTGGATCGTCGGCACTCCGGAGTATCTGTCGCCCGAGCAGCTCGAGGGCAAGGAAGCCGACCCGCGGGCCGACATCTACGCCTGCGGCGTGGTGTTCTACGAGATGTTCACCGGCGCGCTGCCGTTTGCGGGCGACAGCCCGATGGCGATCATCATGGCCCACCTGAACGAGGCGCCGCAGCCGCCGACCCGGCACTGGAAGGAGATGCCGCCCGAGCTCGAGCGCATCATCCTGAAGTGTCTGGAGCGGGACCGCGAACGGCGCTACCGCGGGGTCGACGAGCTCGAGCGCGATCTCGACGCCCTCGCCGTCTAGCCGCAGGAATCCGCGCCGCCGAGCGTTCCACCGACGGTGACCGCCGACGCCACCCAGGATCCTGCTTTCGATCCGGACTGGGAGGTCCTCGCCCGCGTCGCGGGCGGCGACGTGGAGGCGTTTTCCGGGCTGATCGAGCGCCACCAGGACCGCCTGCTGGCGGTCTGCTCGCGCCTGCTCGGCGATCGCGAGGAGGCGCGCGACGCCTGCCAGGACGTGTTCCTGCGCGCCTACCGCAAGGCGGGCTCGTACCGGCCGGCCGGCCAGGTCTACACCTGGCTCTACCGCATCGCCGTCAATCTCTGCTTCAATCGCCTGCGGCGGCGGCGGATCGTGCGCTTCCTGCCGTTCGCGGCGCCGGCGCCGGGGAGCGAGGCGCCGGTCGAGATCGACCCGCCGGATGAGGGGCCCGATGCCGCCCGACAGCTCCAGGCCCGCGAGCGCTGGCGAGAGACCCGCCAGGCCCTCGACCGGCTGCCGGCGAACCAGCGCGCGGTCGTCGTCCTGGCGAAGTTCGAGGGATTGTCTTACCGTGAGATCGCCACCGCGCTCGGGATCAGCGAGGGGGCGGTCGAGAGTCGTCTGGTGCGTGCCATGCGCAGCCTGGAGCGCGCCGGCACGGCGCCGCAGGAAAGCGGTCGGTCCAGGGTTTCTCGTCCAGGGGATTGAGGTGTCGGCATGGCTGAGAAGACGAAGCGCGAGCTGACGCGCCTGCTGCACGGGGAGCTCGCGGCGCCGCGCGCCGCGGCCCTGCGCGCCGAGCTCGAGCGCGACCCGGCGCTGCGGGCCGAGTACGAGCGCCTGCGGGCGGTCTGGGAGGGCTTGGCGGCGCCGGCGCCCGAGCCGGCTCCGGCGGGTTTCGCGGCGCGGGTCATGGCTCGGGTGAGGAGCGAGCGCGAGGCGCCCTCCGGCCTCGGTTTCGCCGGCGCCCCGGTCTGGGCGAAGGTGGTCGCCGGCCTCGCCCTCGTCGTCGGGCTCGCTCTGGGCTCGGAGCTCGCCCTCTCCCGCCAGGACCGCGGCTCCGCTCCGCTCGCCGGCTGGTCGGTGGACGACACC
>JBLMYC010000105.1:0-2542 GCA_050258075.1 Acidobacteriota bacterium | reverse complement strand
GAAGACCGGAAATTGGGGAAGTACATGGCCCAGGAATGGAGCCGGGGCCGCTTCGATCCCGCCGACGAAGTGTGCCGCCGCTGGGACGAGCTGGGTAAGCAGGTCATCATCCTGCTCCAATCCCGCGGCGAGCTGCGCGCCGACGTCGACCCGGCGCTGATCCATCGCATCCTGGGCGACGTCTACCACAACACCATCGTCATGTGGCTCGAGTCGCCCGAGCCGCCATTCTCACTCCAGGACGAGCTTCGCAGCCGCCTGACCCTCGTGGTCGAAGGGCTTGGCCGGAAGCCCAAGGAGGGCAAATGAGACGCCTGTTGCTGGCGTTGGCGGTAGCGGGCACCCTGGCGGCCCCCGCGGTCGCGCAGGCCCCCACCGACACGCTCCACCTGACGCTCGATCTCGCAGTGCAGCGCGCGCTCGACCGGAGCTTCGCCATGCGGCTTGCCCGCGCCGATGTGCTCGATGCGGACGGCCAGGTGCGGGAAGCGTACTCGGCCGCGCTGCCCCAGGTGACGGGAACGCTCACCTATACGCGACAGTTCGCCTCGATCTTCCAGGGCCTGGGCGGGAGCGACACGAGCTCGTTCGGAGACCTCTTCAAGAATACGCCGTTCGGCGCCCCCAACTCCTGGAACTTCCAGATCCAGGCGACGCAGCTCCTGTGGTCCGGCGGCAAGGTCGGGTCGGGGCTGTCGGCCGCGAAGGCGGCCCGCAGCATCGCCGCCCTCGGCGCATCGGAAACGACGGCCGAGGTGAGCTTCCAGGTGAAGCAGGCTTACTGGAACGCCGCGTTGCAGCGCCGGCTGCTCGAGATCGCCACCGAAAACCTGGATCAGGCGCGCGCGCAGCTGCGTCAGGTGCAGTTGTTCCGCCAGGCGGGCACGCGCGCCGAGTACGACCTGCTGCGGGCGCAGGTGGACGCCGCCAACCAGGAGCCGGCCGTGGTGGCCGCGCGCAACGACCTCGATCTGGCCATGCTGGAGCTGAAGCGGCTGCTCGATCTGCCCGCCGACCAACCGCTCGAGCTCGCGACCCCGCTCGAGTCGCCCGAGGCGACCATTCCGGTCGTCGTCACCGACTCGATCGGCGGGCCGGACCGGCCGGCGCTCGCGCAGGCGGAAGCCGCCGTGCTCCAGCAGAAGGAGCTCCTGGACGTCGCGCGCGCGGATCGCTGGCCGACGCTGTCGGTCGCGACGACATACAACGAGCAGGCGTTTCCCCAGAGCGTGTTCCCGTCCGCTACGGACCAGTTCCGGCGCGGGTGGAACGGCGAGGTGAAGCTCTCGTTCCCGATCTTCACGGGCTTCCGTAGGGGCGCGCGGGTCGAGCAGGCGCGCGCCGCGCTGCAGCGGGCCGAAGCGCAGCGCGACCAGGTGCACAAGCAGGTGGAGCTGGACGTGGCGCGGGCGCGGGCCGAGGTCGCGCGGGCACAGGCGCTGCTCGCGGCGCGCCGCGAGACGGTGCGCCAGGCAGACCGCGCCCTGCACATCGCGGGCGTGCGCTACACCAACGGCATTGCCACGCAGCTCGAGGTGTCCGATGCGCGGGTCGCGGCGCAACAATCGCAGGTAAACGAAGTGCAGGCGACGCGGGATTACGTGGTCGCCCTGGCCCGGTTGGAGCGGGCCCTGGGGCGGGCGGTTCCCGTCGTCCAGCAACCGATAACTCCGATCGCGCAGTCTCCCAACTCCGAGGAAACACGGCCATGAAGCGATACACGATGCTGGGCACGCTCGCCGCGCTGGCGCTCGCCGGCGCCGGGATCGCCGGATGCGGCAAGGGTGAAGCGGCGAATCAGCCCGCCGACTCGGTCCGGACCGCGGTGCTCGGCCCCGACGACGTGGCCCACGCTGCGCGGCGGGACCTGATCGCGGGCGTCCCTGTCTCCGGCACGCTCCAACCCTCCGTCGAGGTGCGCATTGCCTCGCCGATCCCGGAGGTGGTGGAGCAGGTCTTCGTGAAGGAAGGCCAGGCGGTGCAGCGGGGACAGGTGCTGGCCCGGTTCCGGACCAGCGCGGTGGAGCCGGCCGCCCTCTCGGCCGAGGCGCAGCGCCGCAAGGCCGAGGCCGACTATCAGCGGATGCAGAACCTCTACAAGGAAGGCGCGGTCTCCGAGCAGGACGTGGAAAGCGCCGAGGTGGCGCTGCGGGCCGCCCAGGCCAACGAGGCCGGTGCGCGGAAACGCCTCGACGAGACCACGGTGCGGGCCCCGGTGGGCGGCGTGATCAGCAAGCGCGCCGTGGATTCGGGCGACCGGGTGAAGGACGGCGACCTGCTGTTCCAGCTCGTGGACACCCGCGATCTCGAGTTCGAGGCGACCGTGCCAAGCGAGTACGTGAGCGCGGTGCGGATCGGCGCCCCCGTCATGCTGACCGTGACCGGTGCGGATTCCGGGCTGACGGGACGCGTGGCGCGCGTCAACGCCACCGTGGACGAGGCGACGCGGCAGGTGAAGGTCTACCTCACGGTGGCGAACCGCGGCGGCCGGCTGGTGGGCGGCCTGTTCGCGACCGGCCGCATCGTGTTGCAGGACGTCAAG
>JBLMYC010000104.1:0-7202 GCA_050258075.1 Acidobacteriota bacterium | reverse complement strand
CCCGACCAGCGCTTCTTCATCGGTTTCGCTCAGTGGGCGTGCGGCGCCGAGCGCCCGGAGAACGCGCGCCTGAACGCCGCGACCAATCCGCACTCGCCGCTCTCCTACCGGATCAACGGAGTGGTCGTGAACATGCCAGAGTTCGCGGCCGCCTTCGCCTGCAAGCCCGGCCAGCCGATGGTCAAGGACCCGGCGAAGATCTGCCGGATCTGGTAGGCCGGCGCGCCCTCTGGCCGCCGAGATCAGCCCTGGCGCCGCGCTGCCCGGCGCAGCGCGGCGAGCTCCTCGAGGCGCTGCTTCAGCCGCGCCTCGAAGCCCTCGCCCTTGGGCTCATAGAAGCGGCTGCCGCGCAGGCTCTCGGGCAGGCACTCGAGGCCGCCGATGCCCGCCGCGGTGTCGGGGGCGTAGACGTAGCCCTGGCCGTAACCGATCTCGCCCATGAGCTTGGTCACGGCGTTGCGGATCTCCATCGGCACCGGCTCGGCCGGCCGCTCCTCGACGGCGCGGCGCGCCTCGCCCCAGGCGCGGTAGACGGCGACGCTCTTCGGCGCCAGCGCCAGATAGACCGCCAGCTGGGCGAGCGCCAGGTCACCTTCCGGCGAGCCCAGCCGGTCGTAAGCTTCCCAGGCGGCGATCGCCAGGCGCAGGGCCTGCGGGTCCGCCAGACCGACGTCCTCGCTCGCGAAGCGCACCATGCGGCGCAGGAGGTACAGCGGGTCCTCGCCCGCCGCCAGCATGCGCGCCAGCCAGTACAGCGCGGCGTCCGCGTCGCTCTCCCGCAGCGACTTGTGGAGCGCCGAGATCAGATTGAAGTGCTCCTCGCCCGACTTGTCGTACAGCAGCACCTTGCGCTGCGAGACCGACTGCACGTCGGCGGCCGCGAAAACGCGGTGACCGGCGCCCTGGACGTCCGCCGCCACCAGCTCGAGCAGGTTGAGCGCCTTGCGCGCGTCGCCGGAAGCGAGCTGCGCGATCGCTTCCAGGGCACCCTCCTGCGGTTCGAGCCCGGCGCGCCCCAGACCACGCTCGACGTCGGCCACCGCGCGGCACAGGAGCTCGACGAGCTGCTTCTCCGAGAGCGGCTGCAGGACGACCACCCGGCAGCGCGACAGCAGGGCGGCGTTGAGCTCGAAGGAGGGGTTCTCGGTCGTCGCCCCGACGAGCACGATGTCGCCGCGCTCGACGTAGGGCAGGAAAGCGTCCTGCTGGGCGCGGTTGAAGCGATGGATCTCGTCGACGAAGAGCAGCGTCCGCCGCCCCTGCAGGCCGCGCAGGCGCTGCGCCTCGGCCATCACCTCCTTGATCTCCTTGATGCCGGAGGTGACCGCCGAGAACGGCACGAAGTGGCTCTTGGTCTCGGTGGCGATGATGCGCGCCAGCGTCGTCTTGCCGGAGCCCGGCGGACCCCAGAAGACGAGCGACGGCACCCGGTCCTCGTTGATCGAGCGGCGCAGGAAGCCCTTCTCGCCGACCACCGCCTCCTGGCCCAGCACCTCGTCCAGGCGCCGTGGTCGCAGCCGCTCGGCGAGCGGCGACCCGGGGCCTCCCGGCGCCGCAGCCGAGGCGCCCGGCGGCGCCTGATCGTCGAAGAGACCCGCCATGACGCGATCCTACCGTGGCGCGGGTCTTGCTAACCTGAGACGAGGATGCCGACCCTCACCGCAGGACGTACGACCGTCGCCGCGCTGGCGCTCCTGGTTCTGATCGCCGCGATCACCGCCTGCGCCGAAGAGACCGCCCCCTCCGCAGCTACCCCGCCGCGCCCGGCTGCCCTACCTGAAGCAACACCCCAGCCAGCGAGGACGCCCCCGCTCGTCACGGCGCCGCCAGCGAAACTCCCAATCGGGCTCATCCCGCTCGCCGGACCCAACCCGTACCTGCGCCGCGACGCCGACGACCTGCTGCCGGCGCGCGGCACGCCACGCCTGTACGACAAGATGCTGGGGCGCGAGCTGATCGCCCTGCTCGACGGCGACGAGGTCGACGGGCCGCCGTTCGCGAAGACCCGCTTCCGCGGCTCGCCCAACCAGAAGGCCCTGTGGACGGCGCTCTACTTCGGCTGGGCGCACCGCCGTGGATCACCCGCCCAGCAGGCCGATGCGCTCTCCAGCGCGCTCGACTTCCTCGCCGAGCAGGAGCGCTTCGGGCACATGACGGCGGCCGACGGCCGCGCCAACGAGCAGACGACCGCCTCGCACTGGCATCAGTGGGGCCTGGCGATGGCGGCGCTGGAGGTGTTCGCGCTGGAGAACGCCCAACGCGGCGGCGGCTACGCCGAGCTCCTCACGGCGAGCCACCGCTGGTGGCGCGGCGAGGTGGCGCTGCTGGCGCTCGGCGAGACGCCGTCCGGGGCGATCGTCCTGCCCGGCGCGCGCAGCGAGCCGGGCCGCTATCGCGACGCGATCCGCGACGCCGCCTACGCGCTCCTGGTGCACGGCAAGCCGGTCGCGTTCAAGCATCGCGCCATCGACACCGAGCCGGTGTTCCTGATCGCCCAGCTGCTGGCGCGGGGCTACGACTTCGGCGGCGCCGGGCGGGCGACGCACGAGGATCTCCCGGTGCTGCGCTCGCCGCTCCACGTCGAGCGCTGGGCCGGCGGCCACGTCGCCTGGTACGACCGCCTGGACGACGCGCTCGACCCGCTGCTCTGGGCCGCGGCGCGCTACGACACCGGCGAGGAGTGGTACGGGAACCGGCGGCCGCCGCGGCGCTTCCGCTTCGCCGGACCGCCGCTCGAGCGCGTCACCGTGCGACGGGCGCCGGAGCGCTAGCCTTCTCGATCGCCGCGACGACCGCGTCCGTGAACTCGGAGGTGCTTGCGGCGCCGCCGAGGTCGCGGGTGCGGATCCCCTGGCGCACGATCACGTCGCGCAACCCGGCGCGCAGCCGCTCGGCGGCATCGCGCATCTCGAGGTGATAGAGCATCATGACACCCGAGCGCATCAGGGCGAGAGGGTTGGCGAGGTTGCGCCCGGCGATGTCGGGAGCGCTGCCGTGCACCGCCTCGAAGACCGCGCACTCGTCGCCGAGGTTGGCGCCGGCGACGACCCCCAGCCCACCGACCAGTCCCGCCGCCAGGTCGGAGACGATGTCGCCGTACAGGTTCTCGAGCAGCAGCACGTCGAACTGCTCCGGCTTGATCACGAGCTGCATGCACAGGTTGTCGATGATGCGATCGTCGGCCTGGATGTCCGGGTAGTCCTTCGCCACCGTCCGGAAGCACTCCAGGAACAGGCCATCGGAGAGCTTCATGATGTTGGCCTTGTGCACCGCGGTCACCCGCTTGCGGCCGTGCTTCCTGGCGTACTCGAAGGCGAAACGCGCCACCCGCGTCGAGGCCTTGGCGGTGATGATCTTCAGGCTCTCGACCACCCCGGGCACGATCACGTGCTCGAGACCGCCGTAGAGATCCTCGGTGTTCTCACGAACGATCACCAGGTCGACACCTTCGAAGCGTGACGGGATGCTCGCCAGGGTGCGCGCCGGGCGCAGGTTGGCGTAGAGATCGAGCTCCTGGCGGAGCTGGACGTTGATCGACTTGAAGCCCTTGCCGATCGGGGTGGTCACCGGCCCCTTGAGGGCGACCTGGTTACGGCGGATCGACTCCAGGACGTGCTCGGGCAGCGGCACGCCGTACGTGCCCACCGCCTCGGCGCCCACCGCGTGGCTCTCCCAGTCGAGTGGCGCGCCGGAGGCCTCGAGCACCCGCACCGTGGCGGCGGTGACCTCGGGCCCGATACCGTCGCCGGGCAGCAGGGTGATGGTTCTCTTCATCGTCATGGCTCTTTCAAGGTATCACGCGCTTGCCGCAGTGCGGCGGACTACGACCCGATCGGCAACGGGTAGCGCAGGCTGTCGAGCAGCCACTCGCCGTTTGCTTTCACCTGGGCGAGCAGCTCGGCGCAGAGAGCGTCGCGCTTGTCGTACAAGCGGTAGCCGGAGCGGTCGCGCAGGTAGCCCCTGGCCTTGGGGTGGAGCTCGAGGAGCTTCGCCTCGCCGAGCTCGTCGCGCAGGCGCTCGTAGCGCCGCCGATTCTCGAGCAGCGCGCCGACCAGGAGCGGCATGACGATCGAGAAGTCGGCCTGCAGGCTCTCGGTCGTCTTCAGGTAGGCGTCCTTGTCGACCTTGCCCCAGGTCACCGCCTCGGCCGGCGGGCAGGACGATAGCGACCCCTCGGTCACCGGGGCGCTGACGATCTGCACGTCGAACAGATAGCCGCGGATGTTCGGCAGGCCCAGCACCTGGCCGAGCGCCGGCTCGGGCTGCAGGTTGTAGTTCTTCGGCACGCCGCCACCCAGGACCAGCGTGGCGAGCGCCTTCGCCTCGCTCTCGAACAGGCCCCAGTAGTGGTACGCGCAGCTCTCGAACACCTCGCCGTGCAGGTCGAGCTCGAAGCGGTAGTCGGCGAGCAGCCCGGCCTTGTGCATCGCCCACAGCTTCATCGAGTTCAGGAACAGCGAGCCGTCGCCCGGCGCGCCGACGAAGATCGGAATCGCCAGGCGGTGGCAGGTCGCGAGCAGGCCCGCCTCGACCGCCGTTCGCCGCTCCTGCTCGGCGTAGAGGCGGCCGAGCAGGTAGCGCAGCTCGGTGCCGGTCATCTTCCTCTGGAACTCGGGCCGCTGCAGACAGGCGGAAGTGAAGCGGTCCTGGTCGAGCAGCACACCTTCGTCGAAGGCCATGTCGGTGACCCGGATGGTCCCCTCGTCGCGCAGCGCGCCGTCGTCGGTGAAGATCGGGACCTCGTGCACCGGCCCGTCCTTGTAGGCCTCCAGGCTGCGGTGACCATCGTGGTAGCAGACCGCGTCGGTGGTGCTCAGGTACGCGACCCAGCCGGTCTCGAGCAGCGGGATGAGCCAGGCCTGGTGCTGGCCCGACACCGTCACCGGGCCCGCCACCGCGAGGGTCATCGGGCAGCCGGCGCCGACCGCGTCGTCGAGGATCGCGTACACCCGGCGCAGGTACGCGCCGCCGAAGGCCGGCAGGCAGTGGCGCAGCAGCTCGTCGAGGCTCGAGACCTCGTCGATGCGCCGCGTCGTCACCTTCTTGCGGCCCCGTTCCTGCTGCACCATGCGGCCGTGGCGGTGCTGTTCGCTCATTGCGCTCCTCCTTCGGGCGCGAAAGTGTAGCAGTCACCGACGAGCAGGAGACTACGGCTCGCGCGGCGGGCGCCGCTGGCGGCGCAGGAATGCCTCTTCGACGCGGGCGCCGAGCACCAGGATGACCAGCGCCAGCAGCACGCCGGCGACCGCCAGCGCGTACAGCCCGATGCCGCAGGCGACGCCGAGCACCGCCACCATCCAGATCGTCGCCGCGGTGGTCAAGCCTTCGACGCGGTGCTCAACGTCGTGGTGCATGACCACGCCGGCGCCGACGAAGCCCAGTCCGGCCACGACCCCCTGCATGACGCGCGACACCGCGGCCGGATCCGCCGGCGACAGGGAGGCCGCGATCGCCGTCACCAGAGCCGCTCCCATGGCGATCAGCCCGTGCGTCCGCAGGCCCGCCGGCTTGCCGTGCAGCTCGCGGTTGAGCCCGATCGCCATGCCGGCGAGCGCGGCGACGCCCACCCGCGGTCCGTAGGTCACCAGCGACTGAAGGTCCATGGCGCAGCCGGCGCCCGCGCTAGCGGCGGCCGAGCTCTTCGAGGCGAGCCACGACGTCGCGGTAGTTGCTGTTGACGCCGTAGATCTCGACGAACGTCTTGTACGCCGATTCGACGTCGCCCGCCAGCGCGTACGCATTGCCGAGGTCGTACAGCAGGCCGAGCTGGCGCTCCTCGGACAGGCTCGGTGTCTCGAGCCCGCGCCGGTACCACTTGATCGCCAGCTCGGGCAGGCCCTTGTCGAGGAAGCAGATGCCGAGCATGGAGCAGCACTCGACCAGGTTGTTGAGGTCCTTCGAGGCGAGCTGGAACTCGCCGATCGCCTCGTCCAGCAGACCCATCTCGCGATAGGCGATTCCCAGGTTGAAGTGGGTGTCGTAGTCCTCCGGCGAGAGGTTCTCGGCGACCCCCTTCTTGAACCCCTCGACGATCTCCTCCAGCGACTGGTCCTGCTGCGGCGCCACGCCGAGCGGCTCAGCGGGAGATCCTTCGTCCTGGATGAGCTCCTTCTCGAGCTCCGCCGCCAGATCGAAGAAGTCCTGCTCGTCGTCGAAGAGCTTCTCCTCGCCGGCCTGCGGCGCGGCCGCCGCGGGCTCCGCCAGCCAGCTCAGCGCCAGGTCGGAAGGCGGCGCCCCGGCCGCGCTCCCTTCGCCAGGCAGCACGACCTCGGGCAGCTCCTCCTCGAGATGGAGCTCGAAGGGCTGGAGCTCCGCCCCGGCTGGCGGCGCCGGCGGGATGGACGCAGTCGGTGCCGGGGCAACCGGCGGCGCAACCGGCGGGGCCGGCGGTGGAGCCTTGTGGGGCTTCTCCGGGCGCAGCACCTGCGAAGCGATGCCGGCCAGGGCCTGATCGATGGCGCTGGGGCCCTTGGGCCTGGCGGCGGCCGCCGGCCTCGGTGCCGCCGGGATCGGCTTCGCGCTGCCGGTGTCGGCCAGGCTGCCGAGCAGGTCCGTGATCCGATCGCTCTTGGCCTTGCGCCTCGCCGGCGGCGCCTCCAGCACCTCGCCGTCTCCGACCCGGTAGCCCGCCTTCTGCAGCCGCGCCAGGGTGTGCCGCCAGGGCTCGTCGTTCCCCGCCGTCGCGGCGGCGCTGGCCATCTGCCGGGCGAGCTGCAGCACGCGATCCTGCCGGCCCTGCTCGAGAAGCAGAGCGATCGACTGGGCAAGCGCGCCGAGATGCTGGGGGTTGCGCTGCAGCACTTCGCGCAAGCGGTCCTGCGCCTTCTCCTTGAGGCCATACTTGGCGAAGACCTCGGCTTCCGCGACGAGATCCTCGTCGCGCGGCGCGGCGGGTCGGTGCACCTCGGCCGCCGTGCGCTCCAGCGCCGCGACGTCGAGCTCGAGCGGCTGCGGCGTAACCGGGAGCTCCGCCAGCCCGGGCGACGGTGCCGGCGGCGGCTCACCGAGGTCGAAGTCCCACTGGATCTCGATCGGCGCCTCGCTATCGAGGCCCGCCGCGGTTGGGACCGGCGCCGTCATTGCGGGCATCGCGGGAGGAGCCGGCGGTGCCGGCAGGGCCTCGGCCGCCGCCTCCTCAGCCTCGAGCTCCAGGTCGAGGTCGATCTCGAGCTCGAACGGCTTCGCGTCGGCCGCCATCGGCG
>JBLMYC010000103.1:0-21264 GCA_050258075.1 Acidobacteriota bacterium | reverse complement strand
CCTCGGTCGTGCGAGGGGCGCCGTTCGGGGCGGCGGCGTCGAGCACCGGGATGTAGACGGCACCGGCCTGGACGCTGGCGGCAGTCAGCACGACACCCGCCAGCGCGGCGAGAAGCGAGATGGGGACGGAGGTTGGGAGACGAGGAATCGAAGGCATCGAACTCTCCGTATCGGCATTGCGGGGCTGCAGCCGACGCGGGAGTCATTTCCCGCGTTGGCTGCTGCCCCGCAATGCCGATACGGAGAGTTCGATGCCCTCGACTTCTCGTCTCCCAGCCTTCTTCCCCATCTCGCTTCTCGCCGCGCTGGCGGTCGTCGTGCTGACTGCCGCCAGCGCCCAGGCCGGTGCCGTCTACATCCCGGTGCTCGACGCCGCCGCCCCGAACGGCGCCCCTCGCACGACCGAGGTGCTGGTCGCCAATCGCGGCGACTCCGCCGCCGCCTTCTTCGGCACCCTGCTGATCGCCGACTCCGACGGCACCCAGCGCAGCTCGTCGCCGGCCTCGACTCCGATCTCGGCGGGCTCGACGCTGCTGCTGCGCAGCCCCAGCCCGCCACCGCCGGTCGGGATGTTCGAGATCGACGCGCCCGACGCGGTGGCGGTTGCCGCGCGAGTGCGGCCGGCCAGCGGGTCGGCTGCCGAGCTGCCGACCATCTCCTCACGCAATCTGGCCGCGGCGGGCGATTCGCTCGACGTCATGGGGCTCACCCGCACGGCGAACGGCGTCGTCTCCGACCTCACCGTGTTGAACCTCGGACGCACGGCCGCCCATTGCCGGATCACGGTCTTCAGCACCGGTGGCGCCCGAATCGGGTCTCCGGCCCAGGTCACGCTGGCGCCGCTTTCGCTGCGCAATTACCACGACGCGCTCGCCATCCTCGGCGCGAGCGCGCTCGCCGACGCCCGCGCCTCGCTGTCCTGCGACCAGCCGTTCTACGCCTTCGCCAGCCGCGCCGACGCCGGCG
Source organism: Acidobacteriota bacterium (assembly GCA_050258075.1). GTDB lineage: Bacteria > Acidobacteriota > Thermoanaerobaculia > Multivoradales > JAGPDF01 > JBLMYC01. The sequence continues at coordinate 20,298 of JBLMYC010000103.1, read as the reverse complement.
GCGGGATCGCCTTCCTCCTCCCCGCCGCGACCGGAGCCTCGACCCTGCAGCGCCCGACGTCGTCCGCTCCACCGCCCGCACAGGGCTCCACGGTCGTCTTCCGGCTCGACGGCCTGGTCCACCAGCCGGCGCCAGGCAATGAGGTGCGGGAGCTCACGATCCCGGTGCCGCGGGCGCTCGCCCTGCGCAGCCTGACGGTGGACCTCGACATCGTCCCGGGTCCATGGAACACCCGCAAGGTGCCGGGCGTGCACGGCCTCATCTGGCTCTACCGCGGCCGCTTCCGCTCCGGCACGATCGCCAACATCAGCGCGGTCGGGGCCGGCGATTCATCCTCGCTGCGCATGAATCAGAACGTGGATCTGCCGGCCGGGGTCAACCGCAGCTCTTCGGCGGGGTACCAGTTCCAGCAGGGCACGACCTACCACCTGCGCTACACCTACGACGCCGCGTCGAATCAGGTCACGCTGGACCTGTCACAGGGCGGCCAGACGCTGCGCACGCTGCGCATGGAGGGAACCGCGGCAGATCAGGTTCTCACCGTGCCGGCGAGCGGCCTGATCGCGCAGCTCGGCAACTGGGGCACCGAACCGGGACCCGAGGTGGCGAGCTACGGCTGGCAGTACTCGAACCTGCGGATCACTCTGACGCCGTACCCGTGAGCTCGTCCAGCGCCGCGGCCGGCTCGCCGAGCAGGTTCGCCCAGCGCGCCCATTGCTCGGTCAGCTCCATGCCGCGCGCGAAATCGAACTGCGGTTCCCAGCCGAGCAGGCGTCGTGCCTTGTCGATGCGCACCCGGGTGCGGGCGCGGAAGAACGTGATCATCTTCGGCGGCAGCGGGTGGATCGGCAGCTCGTCCGAGGCCTGCGGCACCATGCCGCGGCGCTCTCCCATCCGCGCCTTGATCCGCCGCTGCCAGCTCTCCGGCAGCAGGGTGCTCGCCGTCTCGCGCAGGAACATCACCTCGCGGGTCGACATCAGACGCCGCCGCAGCCCCTCGTCGCCGGCCACTGCGCGGCGCAGCTCACCCAACAAGCGCGGCCGCGCGCTCTGGCTGCGCCGCCAGTAAGCGCGCGCCTCGGCGACGCTCATCTCGACCGTGCGCCGCTCGCCGCCGAGCATGCGCGCGAAACGCTCGAACGCCTCGCGCCAGGTGAGTGCCTCGGCGCCCGAGATCAGAAACGCCTCGCCGTCGACGCCGTCGCGCACCGCGGCGAGCAGCATGGCGCTGACCAAGTCGTCGACGTACACCGCGTTGCACAGGCCGGCCCCGCCGTCGATCAGGATCTGACGGCCGCAGCGCAGCGACGCCAGCACCTGCTCGGTCCACACTCCGCCCCACGGCCCATACACCGCGGTCGGCTGCAGCACGACGATCGGGGCTCCCGAGCCGAGCGCGATGCGCTCCGCGTCGAGCTTGCTGTTCGAGTAGTGGTTGCCGAAGTAGCGGCGCGGCGCGCGCTCGTCGAGATCGCCGTCCGCCGTCGCCCCGTAGACCATCAGCGTGCTCAGCGCCACCACCCGCCGCACGCCGGCCGCCTTCGCCGCGGCGCACACCGCACGCGTGCCCTGGCGATTGATCCACGCCCGGTGGCGCTGGCTGCCCTGGGTGCCGTAGGCGCAGTGGAAAACCGCGTCGCAGCCGGCCGCCGCCGCCGCGACGGTCTGGCGATCGGTCACCTCGCCGCGCACGAATTCGAGGTCGAAGCGAGCCAGCCGCGCCGCCGAGGCCGCGCCGCGCACCAGAGCACGCACCCGGGCCCCCTCCTCGAGCACCAGCCGCTCGACCAGCCGGCCGCCGATGAAGCCGCTGCCGCCGGTCACCAGAACGGTGCGGCCCGCGAGCATGGCGCCGCCGCTCATCGCGCCACCGTTCGCGGTCGCAGGCTCCACGGCAGCTCCCAGAGCTCGCGTCGCGCGTAGCAGGCGTCGATCAGGGCCAGCGCCCGGCGGCCCTCGACGCCCGGGACGAATGGCTGGCGCTCGCCGCGCACCGCGGCGACGAAGTCCGCGAGCTGGCGACGAAAGGACTCGGCGAAGTCGATGCCGCCCTCGCCCCGCCGGCGCGCGTGCCCGGCGAGATCGAGCCCGGCGGCGCCGTGCAGCCGCAGCTCCGGATCGGGATCCCAGACTCCGACCTCCAGCAGGGCGCGCTCACCCTCGATGCGACAGGTGTTGCGCAGGTTGCGCGTCCGGCTGAGCTCGACGGTGGCCGCGGCGCCGCCGAGGCGCATCTCGAGCAACGCGTCCGCCTCGATGCCGCCCTGCGCATCGTCGCGGTAGCGCAGCAGCTCCCAGTCCCCGAGCCACCAAAGCAGGAGATCGAGCACGTGGGTTCCGAAGTCCGCCACCACGCCGCCGCCGGCGGTCTCGCGGCGCAGCGCGAAGTCGGTCGCGAACGGCCAGCGCGACACCACCCCGACCCGCATGTCGACGCGGCGAATCGCACCCAGCAGGCCGCTGCGCAGGAGGTCGCCGACCGCGCGGCTGGCATCGAAGAAGCGGAACTCGAGGCCCACCGCCAGCGGCCTGCCGGCGGCGCGCGCCGCGGCGATCATCAGGTCGGCCTCGGCGGTCGACAGCGCCATCGGCTTCTCGACCAGAACCGCGAGGCCGGCGCTCAGCAGGTCGACCGCCGCCGGACGATGCAGGTGATTGGGCAGACAGATGATCGCCGCGTCGGCGCGACCGGCGACGGCACGCCAGTCGCTCTCGATCGCCGTGACCCCGAAGCGCCGGGCCAGAGCCGCGGCGCGGTCGCGATCGCGATCGACCAGCAGCGCGAGCTCGAGGTCCCCGCTGCGGGCCCGCTCGGCGATCGCCGGCAGGTGATGAAACGCGGCGATCGCGCCGCAGCCCACCACCGCCACACGGAGCTTCTCTCCCGCCGCCGCGCTCAAGGCGGGCCTCCGCCAACGTAGCCCAGCGCCCGCAGCTCGGCCTCGTCTTCCGGCGACAGCTTGGGCCGGGCCAGCGCGGTGCGCTGGCTGGGCAGAGTCTCGGGCCCGTTCAGCAGCAGCCACAGGGCACGCAGCTCACGCGCCATGCGATCGGTTGCTGCGGCGTCCTGGATCGTCACGCTGCGGCCGTCGGCGGTCCACTGCTCGAGGCGGAAGGTCGGCGGCAGGTCGCGCGCCCCGGTCAGCGGGAGCGTGCGATCGAAAGCGGCGCCCTGACGCGCGAAGATCGAATCCGGCGGCTCGCGCAGCGCCGGCCGTGGCGCGCCACCCAGCGACTCGAACTTGGCGCGGTAGAACTCGGCGTCGGGCACCGCGAAACGGCTCTGCCAAAGGAGCTGGCGGTCGCCGACCACCAGCGAGAAGTCGTTGCTGCCGTCGCCGAGGTAGAGCTCCGAGAGCACCGGTCCCGGCGCCGCGGTGAACAGGCTGGGCGCCACGTCCGGTCCCGGCGTGCCGCCGGCCGCCTCGACCAGCGTGGCGTAGACGCGCAGGTTCGCAGGGCGCGACCCGGCGGGGATCGCCAGCCGGCGGGTGGACCCCTTGGGCAGCTTGACGATCAACGGCACCTCGATCAGCGCCCGTCCCAGATTGCCGCCGTGCTCGACCTGGCCGTGCTCCTTGAACTCCTCCCCGTGGTCCGAGGTGACGACCACCAGCGCGTCGTCGAAGTGGCCGCTCGCCCGCAGCGCCGCCATCATGCGGCCGAAGATCTGGTCGGCCCACGCCGCGTTCAGCCAGTACATGGCGCGGAAGCGGCGCAGGATCTCGGGTGGCGCCGGCACCGACGGATCGTAGTAGGGCTCGAGGTCGAGCGGCGCGACGCGCCGCGGCAGGTCGGAGGGTGGATCGTCGAGCCGCGACACCAGGTTGTCGTGCAGCACGTAGGGCGCGTGCGGCGGCAGGATGTGGACCCAGACGAACTGTGGCCCGCCGTCCAGCCGGGAGAGGGCCTGCTCCGCCCGCCGGCCTTCGCGCAGGTAACGGAACACGTCGAACCCCTGGGCGTAGCCGTACTCCTCCTGCAGCCAGTGATTGGAGCGGAAGGCCGCGGTCGCGTAGCCGCTCGCTTTCAAGGCCTCGGCGAGGGTCTCGAGCTCCGGCGCCAGGACCGGCCGGCCGCCGTGCCAGTTGCCGTGCCGCCAGACCTGCAGACCGGTCATGATCGAGGCCATCGAGGGGATCGTCCAGCTCGACGCCGAGATCGCCCGCCCGGCCCAGGAAGCCTGGTGCGCCAGCTCGTCGAGGTGCGGGGTCAACCGCGGCGGACCGCCGAATACGCCGAGCGCGTCGGCGCGCAGGGCGTCGATCGTGATCAGGACGATCGGGCCGCGGTGCGCGGCCGCGGGCGCCGGCGCCCGGTGGCCGCAACCGAGAGCCACGGCGGCGAGGGCCACCGAAGCCAGGAGCGCGCGGCCGCGGACCGGACGGCGAGGCTGAATGCGTTCGGACATGGATCAGCGTCTCGAATCGAGCCGCGGCGGCGTTCGACCATCCCCCGCGGCGACCTCATAGCGTAACAGGAGAAACGGCGGTCTCGGTTAGGATAGCGGCGTGGGTGGGGATCTCGCGCTGGCGCGACTCGGTCGCATTGTGCGCCGGACGGCCGCAGCGCTGGCCGCGGCGACGCTCGCCGCCGTTCCGGCGACCGCTGCCACGGTGTACGTCGCGTTCGGTGACAGCATCACCGAAGGCGTCGGCGACAGCGTACCGACGCCGGCCGGCTATCCGCCGCGGCTGCAGTCCCTGCTGCGCAACGCCGGCAACGACGCCACCGTGGTCAACGCCGGGCTCGGCGGCGAGGACACGACCCAGGGCATCACCCGCCTCGACAGCGTCCTGGCCGCCAACTCCGGCGCCTCGGTGCTGCTGCTGATGGAAGGCACCAACGACATCTCGCGTGGCATCTCGATCGAGACCACCCGTTTCAACCTCGGCGAGATGGCGCGCAAGGCCGAAGCTCGGAGCATGGAGGTGGTTCACGCCACCATGATCCCGCGCTATCCGGCGGCCAAGGTGGACGCGGCCAACATCACCAATCAGCAGCTCGTGCAGCGGGTACGCGACCTCGCCGGCGCCAGCCACCGTGACCTGGTCGACAACTTCTACGTCTTCGGCATCCAGCCCGATCCCTTCCACCACCTCTACTCGACGATCACGCCCGATCCGGTCGGCCATCCCAACGCCGCCGGCTACGACCTGATCGCGAATACGTTCTTCAACGCGCTCTCCGGCGCCGATGACGTCCCGCCGGTTCCTGGGCTGACCGTCCCCGAGCCGTTCGCGGCCGAGGTCTCCGCCGACACTCGCATCGCGGTCGACGTCTGGGACTTCGGCAGCGGCGTCGACATCGGCAACACCAGCCTGCTGATCGACGGCCAGCCGGTGGCGACCGCGGTCGTCGGCGACAGCGGCCGCGGCGTGCTGAGCTACCAACCGCCGCAGCCGCTGGCCGGCACGGTCCACGTCGGGCTGCGCACCCGCGACCTGATGAACCCGGCGAATACCTTCGATCAGGACATCTTCAGCTTCACGGTCGCGGGCTCGCAGGGGATTCCCGGCGACATCGATGCCGACGGCCGCGTCGACGGCGGCGATCTGGTGCTGCTCGCGGTGCACTTCGGGGCGCGCCAGGGCGAGATCAACTACCTGGCGGCGGCCGATCTCAACAGCGACGGCGTGATCGACGGGATGGATCTCGCGGTGCTGGCGTCCAACTTCGGCCAGGGCAACTGAGCCGCTACTTGACGTAGCCCAGAGCGCGCAGGGCGCGCAGCGACTCCTCGTCCTCGCCCTCGGGCGCGACCTTGGGCTGTGTGGTCTTCATCCACGACAGCAGCTCGCGTCGCAAGCGTCGCACCTGCTCGGTCTCCTGGCTGGCGAGGTTGCGGGTCTCCCCGGGGTCGGAGGTGAGGTCGTAGAGCTCCAGGCCGCCCGGGATGTCCGCGCGCTGGCGCCGCTCGACCCCCGGCTCGTAGATCAGCTTCCACTCCCCGTCCTGCACCATGCGGTAGTGCCGCGGCGGCTCGCCGGCCTCGGAGAAGGCGTAGCGGAACGCGTCCGGGCCGGGCGTCGATGGACCCCCCAGGAACGGCACCAGCGACCTGCCCTCCAGGCCGTCGACCGTGCGCTGCGGTGCCACCAGGTCGCGCAGGGTCGGGAAGAGGTCGACCAGCTCGACCGGCCGCTCGACTCGCCGCCCGGCCGCGATCGGCGCCCCGGTGCGCACCACGAAGAGCGGCACGTGGGCGGTCGTGTTGTACGGCAACGGACCGTGCTCGAAGTAGGACCCGTGCTCGCCCAGGCTCTCGCCGTGGTCGGCGGTGAACACGATCAGCGCGTCGTCGAGCAGCCCGAGCTCCCGCGCCTTGGCGAGGAGCTGGTCGACGGCGCGATCGACGACCAGTACGTTGGCGTCGTACTGCGAGACGTAGAAGCGCAATTCGAGCGGCCCGTCGAGCGCGTAGCCGCGCAGCTGGTGCTTGCGCAGCTTCTCGTCCTGGGTGTACAGCCGGTCGCCGACGAAGGGGTTCGTCGTCCCCGCCGGCAGAACGTACGGGGCGTGCGGATCGGAGTAGTGGATCCACACGAACAGCCGGTCGTCGGCACGGTGCTTCTCGAGCAGCGGCAGGGCTAGAGAGTTCACTCGGCCGGCGTGGACCAGCGGTCGAAATGCGTGCGGATCGTCGGGGAACTGACCGCCACCCCAGGTCTCGGCGAAGTCGTCGAAGCCGTTGTTCCAGCCGAGATCGGTGCCCAGTACCGGATTGGACACCACCCCCACGGTGCGGTAGCCGGCGCCCTGGAAGAGCTGCGGCAAGGACAGGTACTCGGCCGGAATCCGGATCGTCGCGCGGTGCATCAGGCCAGTGCTCTGCGGATAACGGCCGGTGAACATCGAGGCGAAGGAGGTACCGGTCTTCGGCCACTGGCAGTAAGCGTGCTCGAAGACGACGCCCTGCGCCGCCAGGCGGGCGAGCGCCGGCGTGGTGGCGCGGCCATAGCCGTCGAAGCTGACGTGGTCGCCGCGCAGCGTGTCGACGGTGATCAGGAATACGTGACGCGGCGGGCCGCCGGATCCCGGGATCGCAGCCTTCTCGCGCGAACAGGCCGCGAGCACGGCCACACCGGCGAGCGCCCCGGCGACCATCGAGCGACGACACCAGGTTGTGAGGGTGAGACGCTTCAGGGAACGACTCCTCGGGCTTGGCCCCGCGAGGCACGCGAGCCAGCGGAGGAGAGATCCTACTACGATACGCACCGATGCCGCCTCCCGGGCCGCTCCGTCGCCACCCACACGCGCCGCGCTATTTCTGCGATCCCGCGGGGCGCGGCGTCTTCCTGTGCGGCTCGCATCACTGGGACAGCGTGCAGGACAACGGCGAGCGGCCCGGCGGGTTCGACTTCGACCGCTACCTCGATCGCCTCGGTGAGTGGGGACACTCCTTCGTCCGGCTGTGGGCGCACGAGGCCTGGATCCGCGCCGTGACGCCGGCGCTCTGGGCGCGCTCCGGCCCCGGCCTGGCGCGCGACGGCCTGCCACGCTTCGACCTCGCGCGGGTCAATCCCGAGTTCCTGGAGCGCCTGCGCCAACGGGCGATCGCCGCCGGCGAGCGCGGGCTCTACGTCTCGGTGATGCTGTTCAACGGCTGGGCGATCCGCGACAACGGCGAGGGCGATCCCTGGCCGCGCCATCCGTTCCATCGCGACAACAACGTGAACGGGATCGACGGCGACCCCGGCGGCGGTGGCGACGGCGCCGCCGTCCACTCCCTGGCGATCCCGGCGATCACTCGCCTGCAGGAAGCCTATGTCGCGCGCCTGGTCGAGGCGGTCGGTGACCTGCCGCACCTCCTGTGGGAGATCGCCAACGAGAGCCCGGCCTCCTCGCACGCCTGGCAGGTCCACCTGGTCGAGCACCTGCGCCGGCTCGAAGCGCGCCGCCCCCTTCAGCACCCGGTGGGAATGACCTTCGCGTACCCGGGAGGCGGTAACCAGGCCCTCTTCCAGGGACCCGCCGACTGGATCTCCCCCGGCCGCAGGGGCGGCTGGATGAAGCACCCGCCTGCGGCCGACGGCGGCAAGGTCGTGCTCGTCGACACCGATCACCTGTGGGGTGTCGGCGGCGACCCGCTCTGGGTATGGAAGACCGTCCTGCGCGGGCACCAGCCGCTCTACATGGACCCGCTCGACGAGGATCCGAAGCATCAGGCCAGCCGCCGCGCGATGGGCGCCGCGCGGCGGCTCGCGGACCGGCTGGACATCGCGCGGTTTGACGTCGCACCGCGGCGAGGCGCGAGCGGCTTCGCCCTCGCGGCGGGCGACGGCACCGTCCTCGCGTTGGTCGAGCGTTCGCGACTTCTCGCAAGATCGGGCTGGGTAGGGGTCGCTCGTCGGGGAAGCTGGAGCCTCGAGTGGCTCGATCTCGAGCGCGGCGAGCCCTTCCGCGTGGAACGCGTCTGCGCGGAGCGCGGGCGGCTAAGCCTCGCTCGACCCAGTGGCCGCGACGCCTTGCTGCTCCTGCGTCCCCTCACCCAGTAGAGAACTCTCCCTCCCCAAGGACGACCGGCGTCGCATGTCGCTCCTTCGGGGCTCAGCCGGTGATCGGCGCTGCGCTCGCCTCGTCGGCGTGCTCGGCCGCGATCTCGTCGGCCAGCGCGTCGAGGCGGGCCAGCACCCGATCGAGATCGCGCACCAGCGGATGCGGCTCCCGCGGGCCGGGCAGCCCGACACCCTCCCACAGAGTGCGCGTCGGATCCGTGAGCAGGTCGATGCGCAGGCGCAGGCCGTGACGCGCCAGCGCCGGCTCGAGCTCGTCGCGCCGGCGCAGCAGGTCATGGCGGGTCGCTTGATAGGCGTGCTCGCACACCGCCCGCCGTGCCGAAAAGCTGAAGATGTTGGTGAAGAACATCCGGTAGTCGTCGCGCTCCGGCTCGATCAGCACCACGTCGGCGCCGCGGTAGCGGCTGGCGTAAGCCGCCAGGCCGACCTCGAGACGCGAGTGGATCATGGTGCGGAAGGTTTGCGACAGCACGGTCGGCAACCCGTGCTGGACGAGCTTGCCATGCGGCAGCTCGCCGGCGCGCACGGCACGCAGAGTGTCGACCGGAACGATGGGATTCACGCACAGCACCAGCTCGGCGCCGGCATCGAGGGCCACCGAGGCGTGCAGCGTCTTCAGCAGCACGCCGTCGACGTAGTAGCGCCCGTCGATCTCGACCGGCGGGTAGAGGCCGGGCAGCGCGGTCGAGGCCTGCACTGCGCTCGAGATCGGGACGTGGTCGAGACCGCTCGAGCCGAAACGGACCGAGCGCCCCGACTCGAGATCGGCGGCGACGATGATCAGCTTGTGCTCGAGCTCGCGGAAATCGTTGGTGCGATTCTTGAGGTGGTAGATCTTCTCGAGATAGGCGCGGATCGGCTCGTTGTCGAAAACCCCAACCGGCAGCGCTCGCGACAGCCGGGTCAGGGACTCCAGCAGGGTACGGTCCCCAGGGTGGCGGGCGTAGTCCCACGCCGCCGACAGCAGCAGCCGCGGCACGTCGGTGGACCGGCGCAGGAGCTCGCCGATCGCCGGGGTGAAGAAGGTTTCCGGAACGAAGGGATGCTCGCCGGGCTCGTGCTTGACGATCGCCCGGCACATCTGGGTGGGCGTCAGCTGATTGACCAGGCAGGCGGCGATGAAGGCCCCGGCGCTGACCCCAACGTAGATGTCGAGGTCGTTCAGGTCCAGCCCCTCGATCGACTCCTCCAGCGCGCGGACGGCGCCAATCTCGTAGATCGCGCCTTCCGGGCCGCCACCGGCGAGAGCGAGCGCGACCTTGGGCCGCGTCACGCTCCCGCCGACCTCGCGAACGCCGGCAACCGCCATGGCGAGCGGCCTACTTTCCCGACCCCGGATTGCGCAACTGCTCCACCTTGGCGGTCAGCTCCGCCACCCGCTTGGAGAGATCCTTGATCTCGTCGCGAGTCGGAACGCCAACCCGGTGCAGAGCCGAGGTGATCTTCTCGTCGAACCCGCTCCCGACCTTGTCCCAGGCGGTGTCGGCCTTGCCCTTCGCCTCGGTGAACTTGCCCTTGGCCTTGTCCAGACGGGCCTTGACCTTGGGCTCGAACCCCTCACCCTTCTTGACCAGCGTGTCGAAGAGCTTGCCACCCTCCTCGCCAACCGTGGCGAGTGCTCCCAGACCGGCCAACCAGATCCGGTTCGCCGACTCCTGCAGATCCTTCTGCATTTCCTTCGCACTCTTCTTGGCCATTTCGCTCTCCTCGCTCCCTTTCCCGTCGACGATTCCTGCTCAGGTCCGGCCAGCCCGCTGCTGCCGGCTTCGTTGCGACTCGCTCAAGCGCGGCCTGCTCAGGCGCGGCCTGCTCAGGCGTGGCTATGGCTGACGTGATGGGCGCGCCCGGTCGGGACGTGCGCCAGGGCGTCCACCTTCTCCGTCAGCCGATCGACCCGGCGCGTCAGCCCCTGGATGTCCTCGCTGGTCGGCACGCCGAAACGATGCAGGGTCGCTACGGTCCCATCATGGACCACTTCGCCGACCTTGTTGGCGAGCTTCTTCGCTCGTCCCGTCGCGTCGTCCATCATGCCGCTCCAGTCCGGCATGTCCGGAGTCGCCTTCTTGCCCTTCTCCACCAGGCGATCGAAGAGATCCCCGGCTTCCTTGCTCACCGTCACGTAAGCGCCCAGCCCCGCCAGCCAGGCCTTGTGGCCCGCGTCGACGAGCTGTTCGCGATCGAACATGCCCTTGGCTTCCCTCTTCTTGGTCACGGTTGCTCTCCCTTCTTGCGCCGCCTCGGGCGGCTGCTCGTTGCCGTAGTCATCGGCCTGCGGGCGGTGCGCCGCACCACACCACGGGAATGCCTGAGCGAGCGGTCGGATTCCAAGCTGCCCAGCGACGCCTCGAGCTCCTCGAGGCGAGTGCGCAGCTCGGCAACCTCCTCGCGGGCTCGCCGCACCGGCGCGAAGCGATCGATCGACTTGCGCACCAGCCGATCCACACCCTGCTGGACCCGCTCGACGCTGGTCGACATCGCCTTCTCGCCCAGGCGCACCAAGTCGTGCAGGAGCTCGCTCGGCAGCGAAGCGCCGTTGCGGCCTTCTTCCAGGATGATCTGGGTCAGGGTCTGCGCGGTCACGTCGGCGGAGGTCGTGTTGTCGAGCACCTGCACCTCCTGCCCCTTGCGGACCCACTCCGAGATCTCCTCCAGGGAGACGTAACGGCTCTCCTCGGTGTCGTACAGCTTCCGGCTGTCGTATCGCTTGATCAGGCGCACCATCAGAACTCTCCTCGGCGCTTCTCACGCGCCTTCAGTGAGAAGATTACCGCAGTGCGGCAAAGCTGTCAAACATATTTTGCCGCACTGCGGCATTGAACCGGAGGCCCGCTCTAGCGGGGCCGCGGGCTTTCGACAGGGCCCCGGGTGGAACGCAGATCGACTGCCAGCCGGGCGCCGAGATCGCCGAGCTCGGCGGCGCTCTGCGGCGGTGACAGCAGGGCCGGCACCTCGATCAGCGCCAGCTCGGCGAGCAGGGCGCGCAGCTGCTCGACGCCGCGGCGGTCGCGCTCGCCCTGCCAGCGCACTAGGGCGCGGCCATCGCCTGGATCGCCGCCGCGCAGGTCGGCACGGCGCGACTTTTCCGGGGCGGGATGCAACCGGTTGACGATCACCGCCGGTAGCCGCATCCCGGCCTCGAGCAGCCGGCGCGCGAAGAACAGGGTGTCCGGCACGCGCTCCTCGCCCGGGCCGGCGACCAGGAGGAACTCGGTTTCCGGCGCCCGCAGCAGCGCCTCGACCTCGCGGGCGCGCTGGCGGAAACCGTCGTACAGCGGCGCGAAAGCCTGAAAGAACTCGGCCATGTCGCGCAGCAGCCCGAGCCCGACCACCTCGTCGAGGAAGCGTTCGGCGCGGCGGCCCAGCGCACCGAAGCGCTGCGCCGGGCGCAAGCGGCCGGTCTCGTCGAACCAGGGCTTGAGGGCGATGCGCAGGGCGCCGCTGTCGAGGAAGCCGACGATCCGCCGCGGCGCCTCGAGGAAGTCGATCGCCTCGCGGGTCGGCGGCGTGTCCAGCACCACGCGCCCGTACCGGCCACCCGCCGCCACCTCGAACAGGCGCTCGACCGCCATGTACTCGAGGACGCCGGCCAGGTTGCCGGCGAGCTCGTCGTAGAAGCGGTTGCGCAGGATCCTGTCGCGCGACGCCTGGTCCGGCGCGTAGCGCTCGACCAGGCGGTCGAAGGTGGCACGCGCGTCGAGCAGGCTGGCGGCCAGCTCGCCGCGCTCCACGGCGACCGGCACCTCGCGGTCGCCGGCGATGGCGCCGATCCCCAGGGTGTCCTTGAGCCGCCGCGCCGGGTCGAACGTCATCACCAGGGTCGGAACGCCGGCGGCGGCCGACGCCACGCCGAGGGCGGCGGCGAGCGTCGTCTTGCCGACCCCGCCGCTGCCGACCACCACCACCAGGCGCGGCGACTCGCGGCTCAGGTCCACGGCTCGCCTCCCCCCTCGAACCGCCGGCGCAGGGCCTCGACCAATGCCGGGCCACGCTCGAGCGCCAGCAAGGGCAGGGCGACCCGCGGCCCGCTCCAGCCGGCGGCGAGCCGGGCGAGCTCACGCTCGTTGCCCGTCCGCTCGGCGATCCACAGCGCCAGCCAGGGATCGGCGGGCTCGGTGCCGGCCGGCAGGGGCGGGTAGAGGCCGTTCGCGACCAGCAGGGCTTCGCCGCCGCCGCGCCGCCGCAGTGCCTCGCCGAGCTCGAGCGCCTCGGCCACCGGCATGTCCTCCGCCTGCGTGACCACCACCACCGCGCACCGCGCCGGGTCCTCGACCCAGGCACGCAGCTCCTCCGCCATCTTGCCGATCGGACCGGCACCGATCGCCTGCGCCACCACCGCCGGCGCCGTGAGCAGAGTGAGGCCGTGGCCGGTGGCCGGCGCGTCGAGCACCACGCAGTCGGCCGGCCCTCGCCCGGAGGCCGCTCCGACCAGCCGGTAGGCGTGGCCGAGAATCGCGAGCTCCTTCATGCCGGGAGCGGCGTCGGCGAAATGCTGGTACACCGGGCTCGCCAGTACCCGCCGCGTCAGGAACTCGAGCGGCAGGCGATCGCGCACCACGGCGTCGAGCTCGGCGCGCGGCTTCAGATTGCGAAAGGCGAGCCGCGGCCCCGCGTCGACCCGCTCGCCGCCGGACGGCGCCACGCCCAGCATCTGGTACAGGCTCTCGCGGGGGTCGCACTCGAGCACCGTGACCCGGCGGCCGGCGAGCGCCAGCGCCCTCCCCACGACCGCCGCGATCGTGGTCTTGCCGACTCCGCCCTTGCCCGTCACGACGACGAGCTGGCGATCGGCAAGGAGGTCGAGAGGGTTCAAAGTCGAGTTTCCAGCGCGGCGGCCAGTGCGGCAGGTAGCGGGACGCAGATCCTAGCGTAGCGACCGACAACCGCTGCGCCCCCGCCCCGGAGGTGGGGCGGCCGATAGCGGGCCGTGTGGTAAAAAGCTTCCGCCATGGCATTCCCCATCACTCGCCTCCGCCGCCTGCGCCGCTCGCCCGAGCTGCGCCGCATCGTGCGCCAGACCCGCCTCTCCCCCGACGACTTCATCCTGCCGCTGTTCGTCTGCCCGGGAAAGGGCGTCGAGCAGCCAGTCGGCTCGATGCCGGGCGTCGCCCAGATGTCCGTCGACCGCATCGTCGAGACCGCCAAGCAGGTCTACGACGAGGGCGTGCCGGCGCTGATCCTGTTCGGCCTCCCGGAGACCAAGGACCCGATCGGCAGCTCGTCCTGGTCCGACGGCGGCATCGTGCAGAAAGCGCTCCGCGCCCTCGCCAAGCAGGTCCCCAAGCTGCTGCGCATCGTCGATGTCTGCTTCTGCGAGTACACCGACCACGGCCACTGCGGCGTGTTGCACGGCCACGAGGTCGACAACGACGCAACGCTGCCCAATCTCGCCCGCCAGGCGGTATCGCTGGCGCGGGCCGGGGCCGACATCATCGCCCCCTCGGACATGATGGATGGGCGGGTGGCGGCGATCCGTGCCGCGCTCGACGGCGAGGGGTTCGCGCAGACCCCGATCCTCGCCTATGCCGCGAAGTTCGCGAGCGGCTTCTATGGGCCATTCCGGGAGGCGGCCGGCTCGACGCCGTCGTTCGGCGACCGCCGCGCCTACCAGATGGACCCCGCCAACGGCCGCGAGGCGCTGCACGAGATCGCGCTCGACGTCGAGGAAGGCGCCGACATGATCATGGTGAAGCCCGCCCTGCCCTACCTCGACGTGATCGCCGCGGCGCGGCGCCGCTTCCCGCAGCCGCTGGTCGCGTATCACGTCAGCGGCGAGTACGCGATGCTCAAAGCGGCGGCGCAGAACGGCTGGCTGGACTACAACCGGGTGCTGATGGAGTCGCTGGTCGCCATCCGCCGCGCCGGGGCCGACATGATCATCACCTACGGCGCCCGCGACGCGGCGCGCCTGCTGGCCCAGGGCTGGGAGGAATGACCGTGGTCGCGACGAGCGCCCGGAGCGCGCTCCTCCAGCGCGCCGAGGCCGTCCTGCCTGGCGGCGTCAGCTCGCCGGTGCGCGCCTTCCGCGGCGTCGGCGGCGAGCCGGTGTTCGTGCGCGCGGCGCAGGGCGCCTGGCTGGAGGGCGTCGACGGCAGGCGCTACGTCGACTACATCCTCGCCTACGGTCCGCACATCCTCGGCCACGGCCACCCGGCGGTCCTGGCGGCGATCCGCGCCGCGCTCGAGCGCGGCACCGCGTTCGGTGCCCCCACCGAGGCCGAGGTCGAGCTCGGCGAGACGATCGCTTCGGCCTTCCCCGTGGTCGACATGGTGCGCCTGGTCTGCTCCGGCACCGAGGCGACGATGTCGGCCCTGCGCCTGGCGCGGGCCGCCACCGGGCGCTCGAAGCTGCTGAAATTCGAAGGCTGCTACCACGGCCACGCCGATGCGTTCCTGGTCGCCGCCGGCTCCGGCGCCGCGACGATCGGCGTGCCTTCGTCGCCGGGAGTTCCAGCCGCCGTGACCGCCGAGACCCTGGTCGCACCGTACAACGACCTCGTCGCCGCCGAGCGCCAGTTCGCCGAGCACGGACACGACATCGCGGCGGTGTTCGTCGAGCCGATCGCCGGCAACATCAGCCTCGTGCCCCCGGTCCCCGGCTACCTCCAGGGCCTGCGCGAGCTGTGCACGAAGCACGGCGCCCTGCTGGTCTTCGACGAGGTCATGACCGGTTTCCGCGTCGCCTGGGGCGGCGCCCAGACGATCTTCGGCATCACCCCCGACCTCGTCACGCTGGGCAAGGTGATCGGCGGCGGCCTGCCGATCGCCGCCTACGCCGGCCCGCGCGACCTGATGCGCCGGATCGCGCCGGCCGGCCCCGTCTACCAGGCCGGCACGCTGGCCGGCAACCCGCTGGCGGTTGCCGCCGGCCTCGCCGCGTTGCAGGTGCTCGCCGCCGACGGCGGCGCCGCGTATCGCCAGCTCGAGGCGACCAGCGTCCGGCTCGCCGCAGGGCTCGAAGCCGCGGCTCAGCACCACCGGATCCCCTTCCGGCTGCAGCGCCAGGGCTCGATGATCGGCATCTTCTTCACCGACCGGCCGGTGCGCCAGCAGGGCGACGTCGACGCCTCGGACCGCGAGCGCTTCAAGCGCGTCTTCCATCGCCTGCTGGCGGCAGGCGTCCACCTGCCGCCTTCGGCGTACGAGACGCTGTTCGTCTCGACCGCCCATGGCGAAGCGGAGATCGACCAGACGATCGCGGCGTTCGACCAGGCGCTGGCAGCGGAGGCCGCAGCGTGACGCACATCATCGCCGAGCCCTGCATCGGGGTGAAGGACACCGCCTGCGTGGACGTCTGCCCGGTCGACTGCATCTACGGCAAGAGCGAGAACTGGGAGATGCTGTACATCCAGCCCGAGGAGTGCATCGACTGCGGGCTGTGCATCGACGCCTGCCCGGTGCAGGCGATCTACCCGCGCGAGGAAGTGCCCGCGAAGTGGCAGGCGTTCATCGCCAGGAACTACGAGCACTTCGGCCTGAAGCCGCCCGAGAGCTAGCGCCCCCTTCTTCGGCGTCGTGGCAGACCTCCCCGCCCTACCCGCCCCGGCGTTGGCCCCGCGCCCGACGACGCCGATCGTCTTCGTCAAGTACTACGAGAAGGGCTCGACCGACATCAGCGCCGACCAGATCGCGGCCGCCCTGGGTGCTCGCGGCTGGCCGGCACGCTCGCTCCCGGTGCGCGAGCTCGGCGCGCTGCGCGACGGCGTCGCGATCTTCATCAAGACGTCGCGCCTCGACCACCTGCTCGCCGCCAAGGCGCGCGGCAACCGGCTGGTGCTCGACGTCCACGACACGGTGGTGTTCAAGCGCCACATCAAGAATCGCTGGCTGTACGACGCGCTGATCTTCAAGAACCGCCGCCAGCTCGCCGACTTCGGGCGCCCCGCCAGGCTGGACCGCATCATCTACCACCAGTGGGACGCGCGCTACCGGCCGAACCGCGCGCCTGCCGACCGCCTGTCGATCTGCTTCCTGGGCGAGCCGCGCTCCTTCGCGCTGTGGGGCCAGATTCCCGGCGTCGAGTGCATCGCCAGCGGAGACTGGTTCGCGCAGGCGCCGCGCTTCAACTGCCACCTCTCGGTCCGCCAGCCGGGCCGCGAGTTCCTGTACAAGCCGAACCTCAAGGTGTCGACCGCCGCGGTGTGCGAGGCGGTGCTGATCACCACCCGCGACGAGTCGGCGGTCGAGCTGCTCGGCGACGACTACCCCTTCTACTGCGGAACGACGCGCGAGGAGATCCTCGCCGCGATCGAGCGCACCCGCGCCGCCTTCGGCAAGGAGCCCTGGCTCGAGGCGCTGCGCCGCCTGCGTCGGGTCAAAGAGCTGACGCACCTCGACCGCGTGCTGGACGGCTACGAGGAGTTGATCCGTGAGCTCGTCGGCCGCCGTGGCGACTGACCCACCAAGCGCCGACGCTACTCTTCCTTTTCGGCCCCCGAGCCGATCCGGTAGGCGATCAGCCGCCAGGCGCCGTTCTCCTTGACGAGCTTGAAGTAGGCCGGCACCTCGGTGCCGGCCTGCAGCGTCAACGTGCCCGCCAGCTTGGCGCCGGAAAGATCCACCGAGCGAGTGCTGAAGCGGGTGTCCTTGACCTGGAACATCATCGACTGCTGCCGTGCCGAGGCCTCGAAGGCGGCGAACGACTGCGCCTGCTTGAGCGGCGCCGAGAAGTCGTCATACGCGGCCCGGTAGTCGCCACGCCCGGCGGCGTCGAGGAATTGGTGAACAGTGGCCTCCGGCCCCGCCGTCGCCTTCTTCACCACGAAGAAAAGGAGCGCCGCGAACGCGGCGCCGAGCACGAGCAGGACGCCGCATCCGAGCACGACCCACTTGACCCAGGACTTCTTCTTCCCCGGCTGCGGTTGTGGCTGCGGCGTGGCGGTGGTCATGGCGTGGCCCCCCTGGTCGAGCAGCGGTGGTTGCTTCGCTTCTTGCTTGGCGGATCTGCGGCAAGTGTACACCCGCGCTCGCTCGCCGCGAACCGGGCGCACCGCGCGTTCGCCTGCTATCGTTTCCATCTGGGCACGCGCCCATCACCCGGGAGGCTCGCCATGCGCCAGCGATCGCTGCGTCCTCTTCTTCTCCTCGGCCTTCTCGCTTCAGCAACGGCGGGGCTGGCCGCCGCGCTCGCCGCGGAGCCACCACCGGCAGCGACCTACCCGACCCCGACCCAGGCCGACTTCGTCCTGCGCGACTTCCGCTTCCGCTCCGGCGAGACGATGACCGCCCTGCGCATGCACTACCGAACGCTCGGCGCGCCGCAACGCGACGCGCGGGGCATCGTCCGCAACGCGGTCCTGATCCTGCACGGCACGACCGGCAGCGGCGCCCAGTTCATCAACGAGCGCTTCGCCGGCGAGCTGTTCGGACCCGGCCAGCCGCTCGACGCGCGGCGCTACTTCATCGTCATCCCGGACGATCTCGGCCACGGCCAGTCCGCCAGGCCCAGCGACGGCCTGCACGCACGCTTTCCGCGCTACGGCTACCTCGACATGATCGAAGCCGAGTACCGGCTGCTGCGCGAAGGGCTGCAGGTCGATCACCTCCGCCTGGTGATGGGCACCTCGATGGGCGGCATGCACACCTGGCTGTGGGGCGAGGAGCACCCGGAAACGATGGACGCCCTGCTGCCGCTCGCCAGCCTGCCGACCCAGATCGCCGGACGCAACCGCGTCTGGCGGCGGATCGTGATCGACGCCATCCGTCACGACCCGGAGTGGAAGGGCGGGGACTACACGGCCCAGCCGCAGAGCCTGCGCACCGCCGCCGAGATGCTGTACTTCATGAGCAGCAACCCGGTCCTGCGCCAGAAAGAGAGCCCGACCCTCGAGAAGACCGATGCGGCGCTCGACGCCTACGTCGCCAACTACCTCAAGACCGGCGACGCCAACGACGTGCTGTACGCCGTCGAGGCGTCACGCGACTACGACCCGGGGCCACGACTCGAGACGATCCGCGCGCCGCTCCTCGCCATCAACTCGGCGGACGACCTGATCAACCCGCCGCAGCTCGGCATCCTCGAGCACGAGATCCACCGCGTCGCGCACGGACGGGCGATCGTGATCCCGATGAGCGAGCACACTGCCGGGCACGGCACCCACACCCTTGCCGCAGTCTGGAAGGACCAGCTCGTGAAGTTCCTGGCCGAGACCGAGACGTCAGGGCCACGAGGAGCCCCCTAGGCGAATCGTCGCCGACGCCCCGAGAATCCTTTGATTCGAGGGAATGTCGCCTGCTCGCGCCGCGTTGTTCAACGTGAGTGCCAGCCGCTCAGATCGTGACCGATCCGCAGGCCGGCGATAGACTCGTGCCTCGGAATTGGGAGGGGGAACCTTGCAGTACAAGGACTACTACGCGACGCTCGGAGTAGCGAAGGATGCCTCCCAGGACGACATCCAGAAGGCCTATCGCAAGCTGGCGCGCAAGTTCCATCCCGACGTGAACAAGGACGCCGGGGCGGAGTCGAAGTTCAAGGAGATCTCGGAGGCCCACGAGGTCCTCAAGGACGCCGACAAGCGGGCAAAGTACGACCGCTATGGCTCGGCGTGGAAGGCCGCGCAGCAGCACGGCGGCACGCCTCCCCCGGGATTCGAGGAGTTCAACTTCGGCCAGGCTGGAGGCCAGGGCGGTCCCGGGGGCGGGTTCGAGTGGGACTTCGGGTCGGGCCCCTCGGGATTCAGCTCGTTCTTCGAGATGCTATTCGGTCAGATGGGGGCGCGGGGCGCGGGCGCCGCTCCCCGCGGGTGGCGCGGCGGAGCCGGACGTCCCGAGGACTTCCACACCGTCGGCGCCGATCACGAAGCCGTCCTGCAGCTTCGCCTCGAGGAGGCGGCGCGGGGCGGCCACCGCGAGCTGACCCTGCAGGACCCCACCACCGGCCAGAGCCGAACCTACCGGGTGAACATCCCGCCCGGCATCCACCCCGGGAAGCGGATCCGCCTGGCCGGACGCGGCGGCAAGGGTGTCGGGCAGGGGCAGGCCGGCGATCTCTACCTGCGCGTCGAGCTGCTGCCCGATCCGCGCTTCCGGCTGGAGGGCAACGATCTCCACGCCACGGTAGAGCTGACGCCGTGGGAGGCCGCGCTCGGCGCCGAGATCGCGGTGCCGACGCTCGTCGGCGCGGTTCAGGTCCGCATCCCGCCCGGGAGCTCCTCCGGCCGCAAGATCCGTCTGCGCGGCAAGGGCTTCCCGGCCCATGGCGACACCCACGGCGACCTCTACGCCGAGCTGAAGATCGTCGTTCCCGAGCATCCCAGCGAAGAAGAGCGGCGCCTCTTCGAAGAGCTGGCGAAGAAATCGCACTTCACGCCGCGCGGCTGAGGCAGCCGGTTCGCGAAACCCGGTGGACGCATCCTCCCGGGGCGAGCAGGAGTAGGATCGGCCCCTAATGCCGCTTCGAATCGGCCGCGGGCTCGCCGCCTGCGCGCTGGCGCTGCTCGGGCCAGCGGCCGGCGCCGACCTGCTCGTGCTCCGCGACGGCTCGCGCCAGACCGGTGCGCTCCAGTCGTGCGTGGCGGACCAGTGCCGCCTCGACGGGCGCTCGATCGCCGTCAGCCAGATCGCGTGGATCGAGTTCGGCAGCGCCCGCGACACGAGCGGAAAGGGCACCGCCTTTCCTCCACCCGTCGCCGATCCGACCCATGACGAGGTTCACCTGGCGGACGGTACCGTCGCCACCGGCGCTCTCGAGGGCATCAGCCTGGGTGAGGTCGCCTTCGCCGAGCGCAGCTTCGATCGCGCCGACGTGCGCTGGCTGCACTTTGCCGGCGCGCCGGGAATGGGG
>JBLMYC010000102.1:0-7687 GCA_050258075.1 Acidobacteriota bacterium | reverse complement strand
CTGCCGTCCGCGAACGGCGCCGCGACCTCGTGATTGGACTTCGCGGTGAGGCGATAGAGCCGCTTGCCGTCGCGCACCCACAGCGCCCCGGCGCCCAGCGCCGCCGAGCGCGGTGCACCGTGCCGGTACGCGAGCGGCGCGAACTTCCCTCCCGGCCGCCGGTCCCACTCGAGCAGGCCGGCGCCGGTGCGCACCACGACCCGCCCGCCGTCTTCGATCACCTGCTCGACACGACCCGTCCCGAGCTGCGGCAGGCGCCGCCAGGTGCCGTCGCGGCGCTCGAACAGCCCCTGCTCGGTCGCCGCGTAGGGCCGGTCGCCGGCGGCCAGGTCGAGCACGGTGGGCAGGGTCGAGGGCACGACCGCGAAGCTGTGGCCGCCGTCGAACGAGCTGTAGACCCCGGAGCCCGGCCCGGCGTGATTCACCGCGGCGAGGATCTCGGGCCCGCTCTTGGCGAGCGCCATGATGCGCAGGTTCTGCATGCCGCGCGACGCCGAGCGGAAGCTCTGGCCGGAGTCGTCCGAGACGTACACCCCGGCGCCGTCGGTGCCGACCAGCACCCGCTGCGGCTGCTTCGGATCCTCGGCCATCGCCAGGATCGACAGGCTCGCAGCGCTGGTCCGCGCCCAGCTCTGCCCTCCGTCGGTCGAGCGGTAGACGCCGGCCACCGTCCCCGCCAGGAGGGTGCCATCCGGCAAGGCCCGGAAGCTCGGCGTGCGGCGCTCGGCGAGCCCCTCCTTGAAGCGCATCCAGTGCTGGCCGAGGTCGGTCGAGCGGTAGACCCAGCCACAGGTCGAGGCCCACAACTCGTCGGGCCGCGCCGCCACCGGGTTGAGCGAGAAGACGTCGGTGTCTTCGACCATGCCGTCGAAGACGGCGCGCCAGGACTCGCCGCCGTCGTCGCTGCGGTAGGCGCGCCGCCAGGTGCCGGCGAGGACGGTGCGCGGGTTACGGGGATCGACGTACAGGCTCGCGACGTTGACGATCTCGGGGTGCGACGCGGTCAGCAAGCGGTAGCTGTGCCCGTCGTCGTCGCTGCCGAGCACACCCGCCCGGGTCGCGGCGTAGATCCGCCCGGGGCCGCCCGGCTCCGCGCCGGGCGCGAAGGCCAGGGCGTAGATCTGGTGGTCGGGAAACGGCGGATGCGGCACCGTCCAGTGCGCACCGAGATCGTCGGAGCAGGCGATCATGCCGCCGCCCCACAGCCCCCACATCCCGGCCCACACCCGCCCCGGCCGGTTGGGGTCGAACGCCAGCGCCACCACCACCCAGCCGGGGAACGGCACCTCGATGCCGGCATCGCGCCAGCTCTCGCCGCCGTCGTCGGAGCGATAGACCAGTCCGGCCGAGGTACTGGCGAGGACCACCCCGGTTGCATGCGGGTCGAAGACCAGCGCTCGCACGTCGCCGCCGTAGAGCGGGGCGCGTTGCCACTCGAGCGGAGCCAGAGTCGGGGTCGGCGGCGGGACGGCGGCACCGGCGACCCCGGCCGCGACGATGAGGGCGAGCAGCGCGAACGCGGTCCTACGCATGCGCAACGGCGGAACCGAGCGCGGCGCGATGGCGCACCGCCACCAGCTCGGCGACGATCGAGATCGCGATCTCGCCAGGCGAGGAGCCGCCGATCGGCAGACCGATCGGGGCGTGAAGCTCGTCGAGCGCGGCGCCGAAGCCCCGGCCCGCGAGCTCGGCGCGCACCCGCGCCACCTTGCGGCGGCTGCCCATCAACCCCAGGTAACGCAGGCGCCGGGGCGCCTGGCGCAGGATCGCGGCGAGCGCCGCGGTGTCGGTCTCCCAGCAGCGGGTGACGACCGCCGCGTACAGCAATCGCTCGCCGACCGGCGACAGAAAGTCCTCGTCGTGCGCGCGCGAAACCCGCGCCAAGCGGGTGCCGAGCGGGAAGAGCTCCGGGCGCAGAAAGTGGTCGCGGTCGTCGGCGACCAGGGGCTCGAAGCCGGCCACCGCACCGGCGCGCGCCACCGCCTGGCCGACCGGGCCGCCGCCGCAGACCAGCAGGATCGGCGGCGCCTCGAGCACCTCGAGCAGCACCTCGGCGAGCCCGCCGCACACCATGCCGGTGGGCTCGCCGCGTACCGCTGCCTCGGTGAAGTAGTAGCGCTTGAGAAGCGGCTCCGGCGTATCCACGCCGGGGGAATCCTCACCGAGCAGCGCCGCGGCATCCGCCGCGACCAGCGCCTCGAAGGCGCCACCGCCGAGGTTGCCGTGCCGCGTGCCGTCGGTAAGCTGCAGCAGCTTCCAGCCCGGCTTGCCCGGGGTCGAGCCCTCCGTGCGCACGATCTGGGCGAGCGCGGCGCGCCCGAAGGCCGCGACCGCGCGCTCCGCGTCGCCCAGGACCCGCGCGAAGCTCTCACTCATCGCCGCGCCACTCCGTCCCGCTCTACGGGCAGGTGGCGAACGCCGAAGTGTCCTGCACCGGTGGCGCCGCGGTGCCCTGCGGGTTGAAGTACACGTGCACCGCGCCGGTCTGCGTGTCGACCACGGTGATCGTGAGCTGGACATTGGTCGTGGCAGCCCAGAACACCCAGTAGTGATTGTTCAGGGCGCAGCCGTCGATCGCCTTGATCAGCAGCTGCCAATCGTCCGGATTGTCGAAGTAGAAGACCGCCGCGTTGGCGCTCGACAGAGGCGCGAGCTGGCCCGAGCCGGTCTGGCTGCTGGGATACACCCACGACAGATAGACCTTGAAGCGGCTGCTCGCCAGGCAGGCGTTCTGCCCGCTGGCGACGCAGGCGCCGACGTCGGCGAGCGTGGCCGCCGCCGCCTCGTTCGAATACGCGGAGTAGCCGGCGCTCGCGCTGTTGGCGCGCACCCGGAAGACGTAAGCAGTCGCCGGGTCGAGGTTCGGGACCTGGGCCGACGTCGAGTTCGCGGCAACCGCGCCGATGGGGACGAAGGTCGACTCGTCGATGCGGCGCTCCTCGATTCTGTACTCGCTCTCGTTCGTCGCGTTGTCGGTCCAGGTGAGATGGATGACCGAGGTCGACACGGCCTGCGCCGCAAGGCCGGTCGGCGCCGCCGGCGCCGAGGACTGCGCATAGAGCGCCGCGATCCCGGCCTTGTCGTCGGCATTCAGCCGCGCGCCGCGACCGTCGTCGTGGATGATGGCGCGCATCAGGGCGTCGTTGTACAGCGCGCTGCTGCCGCACGGCGGGCTGTCGCTGTCGCCGCACGAGTGACCGAGGCCGAGAGTGTGCCCGAGCTCGTGGCCGAAGAGCTCTTCGGCGGCCTTGCTGCCGTTGGGGCTCGAGGAGAAGAAGCAGCTTAGATTGCGCGCCGTGACGATGTCGCCCTCGGCGATCGCATGGTACTGCTTGCCGTGGAACGAGCGCAGCGCGACCGCGTACCACGGACCGCCGTACGCCAGGACGCCACTCGTGCAGTTGAATGCGTTGAGCTCGTGATTGGGATCGTTGAAGGTGATCTCGTTGATGCCGTCGTTGCTCACCAGGCCGCCGTGCGCCGAGGTGGTGCCGGAGTAGGTGTAGTTGATCGGCGTCGCAGGGTCGTTGTTCCAGGCCTGCAGGCCGCGCTGGAACTCGGTGAAGCCGCCTCCCGAGACGCCCGGCTGGCCGCCGTTGTACGCCTTCCAGGCGACGCTGCCGCCGGTGTCGAACTCGAACCAGCGCAGGTTCTTGCCATCCGCGTCGGCGAACAGCGTGAAGTAGTCGTGCACGCTGCCCAGCGTCGAGGGGTCCGCCGCCACCTGGTAGTCGGCGGCGCGCGTCCGTCCCGCGGCGCGGTCCTCGACCCAGGAGGCGAACTTCGCGGCGTCGCGCAGCGTCTCGCTCGGCCCGCCGAGCTGCCGGGCCTCGGCGAGATTGCGCACCGCCAGGCGGCGGCCGCCGATCTCGAGCTCGTGGAACGCGCCGAGCATGAGGTCGATCGTGCGGTACGTGCCATCCGGTCGCGGCGCGAGGAAGACGAGCGCCCGCTCGCCGACCTTGAACTGCGGCGCGCCCCAGATCTTCAGGACGAGGCCGTTCGCCGCCGGACCGCCGGGCTCGCGGACGACGATCGAGCTGCCCGGATCGGCGCCCTTCAGCACCCGCCGGATGGTCATCGTGTACTCGGTCGCGGCGCCGGCCGGCGCCGCGGCGCGGCCGTCGACCACGACCTCCGCGACGAGCGGCGAGCGGTCGACCAGGGATTCGTCGCGCACCATCACGAAGCTCGTGGCGCCGAGCGGGGCCGCCGCGAGCGCCGCGGCCAGCGCGACGACGAGCGCGCCGGCGAAGAACGTGAAACGGGAGGGCCTGGGGGGCTGATTCACGGGCGGACTTCCTTTCTCGACTACTGGCTCGAGGGAGGTTTCGGCGCGGACTCGGCCGGGCCGGGCTTGCCGGCCTTCTCGGCGGACGTCGGGCCCTGCGCCGGGCTGCTAGCGGACTTTTCGTCTCCGGTCTTGGTATCGGCAGGAGCGGCGGCGCCGGGCTTCTTGCCGGCGTAGTCGGTCACGTACCAGCCACTGCCCTTGAACTGGAATGCCGGCGCGGAGACGAGCTTGCGCAGCTCGCCACCGCACTGCGGACACACGGTGAGCGGTGGATCATTCAGCCGTTGCAGCGCCTCGGTGCGCTGGCCGCATTTCGTGCACTGGTATTCGTAGAGCGGCATCGTGGTCACCCGGGAGTGCCGGCCGAGCCGGCGCCACCGCCGAAGCCCTCACCCTCGGCCTTCAGGCGGATCTTGATGCCGCCGGAGCTCTCGGCGCGGCGAATCAGCTGGAGCACGAAGAACGCGTACAGGAGCTTGGCGTTCTCGCTCTGGCTGAGCGGGCCCTGCAGGCAGAGGTCGTACAGACTGCGCCGCCCGTTGACCATGTTGAGCAGCTGGTACTCCGGCCCCTCCAGCCCGATCTCGATCAGATCCTCGACCCGGTAGGCGGGCTCGAACATCGTCTCGCGGCTGCCCAGGCGGGCCACCAGGCTCTTGGCGCTGGGCGCGCGCCGGATGCCCTGCACGATCACCCGCCGGATCGGCAGGTTGATGCGCACCATGTCGTCATCGGGGAACTCGGAGATCGCGAACGTGACCTCGCCGTCCTCCCAGCGGAACAGGCTCCACAGGATCTCCTCGACCTGGTCGCAGACCGCGGCATAGACCTCGGCCGGCGACATCAATCCGCGCTCGACCAGGAGCACGCCGAGGCGCTGCTCCTTGGAGGAGCGGTCGCGCATGACAGCCTCGAACTCTTCATGCTTCAGGCGCCCGGTGCGCTGCAGAAAGGCGCCGAGGCTGTCGTCGAGGTCGGTCGAAGCGGCGTGCACGACGTTGCCCGAGCGCAGGAACACCCGCTTCTCGATCTCGCCGCGCCGCGCCTGCATGATGCCGGGCACCGAGAAGTGGTGAATCTTGAAGAACATCTCGGGCAGCGAGGTCTGCTGCAGTTCGCCGCGGTACTGGTAGCTCTTGTCCACGTCGGTTGCGCGATCGGAAAGCCCCGGCCGGGCCCTGGGCCCGCCGAGTCTGGGAATTCTATAGCATCGTGGCGATGCTGCGCCCTGAAACCGCCTGGGAAATCCTCGCCAACCATGCCGCCCCCCTCCCGACCGAGGCGGTGCCGCGCGCCGAAGCCCTCGGCCGGGTCCTCGCCGAGCCCCTGACGGCGACCGTCGACCAGCCGCCGGGCGACGTCGCGGCGATGGACGGGTACGCGGTCGCCGGTCCGTACGCCGCTGGCCAGCCGCTGCCGGTGGTCGCGACGCTCGCCGCCGGTGCCTCGATGGGAGTCGCCCTGGCCGCCGGCCAGGCAGCCCGGATCATGACCGGCGCGGTCCTGCCCGCCGGCGCCGACCGGGTGGTTCCCCGCGAGCTGAGCGACCGGCGGGACGGTGCCACGGTGCCGGGCGAGCGGGTCATCTTGCGCCGCGAGCTCGACGCCGGCGCCAACCTGCGCCGCGGCGGCGAGGTCGTGCGCCGCGGCGCGCCCCTGTTCGCGGCCGGCGAGCCGCTCGGTCCCGGCGCTCTGGCGCTCGCCGCGGCCCACGGCTACGGCCACCTGCCGGTGCACCGTGCCCCCCGCCTGGCCATGCTGTCGACCGGCGACGAGGTGGTGCCGGCGAGCGCCATGCCCGGCCCCGGCCAGCTGCGCGACAGCCATACCGACTTCCTGCGCGCCGCCTGCCGCACCCTGGGCCTCGACTGCGTCTCCCTCGGCCTGGCGAAGGACGACCCGGTGGCGCTGCGCGAGCACCTGCGCGGCGGCCTCGACAGCGACCTGCTGCTGGTCTGCGGCGGCGTCTCGGCCGGGGACTTCGACCGCACTCCCGGGGTGCTCGCCGAGCTCGGCTGCACGCCGCTGCTGCACGGAGTCGCGATCCAGCCCGGCCGGCCACTGCTCGCCGCCCGCCATGCCCAGGGCTTGGTCCTCGGGCTGCCCGGCAACCCGGCGGCGGTGATGACCTGCTTCTGGCTGTTCGCACGGCCGCTGCTGCGCCGCCTGATGGGCTTTGCCGACGGCTTCTGGCGTGGTACCCTGCGCGCCCGCTTGACGGCGCCGCTGCCGGGCGCCAAGGATCGCGACCGCTTCGTTCCCGCCCGGCTCGCGAGCGCCGCCGGCGAGCTCGAGGCGCGGCCGCTCGCCGACCGCGGCTCGCACGATCTGTGGGCCTGGAGCCGTGGCACCGCGTTGCTGCGCGTCGCGGCAGGATCGCCGCCGCGCGCCGCGGGCGAGCCGTGCGAAGCGCTGCCCATCCTGCCTTGGCTAGACTCACCCGCTTGCGAGGATCTCCGGCGATGACGTCCGTCCCCGATCGAACGACCCACCGACCACTCGCCCTGCTCCTGGCGGCGACGACATTCGCTGCGGCGGCGGTCGTTCCAGCCCGCGCCGAACCGCTGCGCCTGACGCTCGGCGAGGCGATCGCGCGGGCGCTCTCCGACGGCACCGCGGCGCAGCTCGCGCGGCTCGAGGTCGACCGCGCCAGCCGCTTGGAGGATCGCGCCAGGTCGGCCCTGCGGCCGCGCCTCGAGGCCAGCCTCGGGTATTCCAACCAGAGCCTGAACTTCGAGACCTTCGGCTTCGTGTTTCCCGGCACCGATCCGTTGGTGCCACCGTTCTACGTCATCGACGCGCGGATCGGCGCGGCGGTCGACATCGTCGCCCTCGCCGCCCGTCGCCGGGTCGAGGCCGCCCGCCACGGCGTCGCCGTCTCGACCGAGGAGCGCCGCGCGGCCGAGAACGATGTCGCGGCGGCGGTGGCGTCGCTGTACGTCGCGGTGCAGGCGAGCCGGGCGCAGGTCGACGAGACCCAGGCGAACACCGAGCTGTTCGCGCGCGTCGAGGCCTCCACCCAGCGCCAGCTCGACGCCGGGGTCGTCACCCGGGTCGACCTCGAGCGTGCCCAGATGCAGCTCGCCCGCCAGCGCGACGCGCTGCTCGCGGCGCGCAACCAGGAGAGCCGCGCCCGCCTCGCCTTTCTGCAGGCGATCGGCGCGCCGCTCGACGCCGAGCCCGCGCTCACCGATCCGGTGCTCGCTCGCCAGGGCGAAGCGATGGCGCTCGAGCAGGCGCTCGCCGCGGCGCGCGCCCGGCGGCCCGAGCTCGCCGCCGACGCCGAGCGCCTGCGCGCCGCCGAGGCCGAGCTTGCCGGCGCCAAGGCCCGCCGCCTGCCGACCCTCGCCCTGCAGGCCCTCGCCGAGTACAACGGCAACTACTTCAACAACC
>JBLMYC010000101.1:0-10556 GCA_050258075.1 Acidobacteriota bacterium | reverse complement strand
AGGAAGCGGGATCCACGCCGCGCAGCGCCGCGGCGGTCCTCAGAAGGGCGGTGGTGGCTCCGGCCTGGCCGAGGGAAAATGCGTGCTGGACCTCACCATAGTTGTCGACCGAGACCTGGGTAGCGATGCGGGCGCCGTCGTCGGCGCGCAGGTCCAGGACCGGCACGTAAGCAATCGTGGCTCGTGCGGCGGATGCTACGACGGCCATGGCCAGGACTACACCGAATGCGCACAGTACCTTCTTCATGAGGACGGATCTCCTGTTTCGACTTCTGCGTTGACGTCACTATTTTATGTCATTACGGTCTTGCGCGCAAGCCCTTGAATTGGCGAGTCTTGCGCCCGGTTTCAAGGGGGGTCGGCTATCATGCCCAACCGGTGAAAGCCGGATGAAGCTCAGTGTCCTCATCCCCTGCCTCGACGCCGAGGGCACCCTCGGTGCCCAGCTCGAGGCCCTCGCCGGTCAGAGTTGGGACGATGACTGGGAGGTGATCGTCGCCGACAACGGCTCGCGCGACCGCTCGCGCGCCATCGTCGAGGAGTGGCGCCGGCGCGTGCCGGGCTTACGCCTGGTCGACGCCGGCGACCGCCGCGGCCAGGCGCACGCGCGCAATCTCGCCGCCGCCGCGGCGAGCGGCGAGGGGCTGCTGTTCTGCGATGCCGACGACGTCGTGGCGCCGGGCTGGCTGGCGGCGATGGGGCGTGCGCTCGGCGAATACGAGTTCGTCGCCAGCCGCTACGACTACCAGCTGCTGAACCCGCCCTGGGTGCAGCGCAACCACCTGAACCCGCAACGCGACGGGCTGCCGACCTACGACTATCCGACCTTCCTGCCGCACGCCGGGGGCGGCGGGCTCGGGGTGCGGCGCGCGGTGCACGTCGCGGTGGGCGGATTCGACGAGTCGCTGCCGGCGCTCGAGGACACCGACTACTGCTGGCGCATCCAGCTCGCCGGCCACGCGCTGCACTTCGTGCCGGACGCGGTGGTGAACGTGCGCCACCGCGGCGATCTCGGTGGCATCTTCCGGCAGGGCGTGAGCTACGGCAGGCACAACGTGCTGATCTACCGGCGCTATCGGGGCCGCGGCATGCCACGGCTGGGGCTCCTCCCCGGCCTGCTGCGCTGGGGGACGCTCGCCCTGAGGACCCCGATCCTGCTCCTCACCCGAGCGGGACGGGCGCGCTGGCTGTGGCAGCTCGGCTGGCGGGTGGGCCGCATCCGAGGCTGCCTCGCGTATCGCGTCGTGGCGCCGTAGCGGCCCTCAAGAGAGGCGCTGGCGAATCGGCGGCGCGTCGCCGCAGCGCAGCCACAGCGAGCCGTGGTGGGTGTCGAAGTCGGCCGGATCGAGCGGCTGATAGCCCGGCACTAGACGGCGCAGCGCGGCCTCGCGATGGTGGCGCAGGAGCGGCGTCGACATCAGGATCTCCATGCGCGAGTTGTACGCCAGGTAGGCCTGCACCAGCATCGCCTCGGTGAACAGCATCGGCCAGCGCCGGTCGAGCACGTAAGCCGCCGGATCGGCCGGCACGTTGTACGGGAGGTGCACGTCGTGGATGTGGACGAGGACGCCGGGGCGCAGCGCCGGCAGCACCTCGAGCACCAGGTACGGCACCTCGCCGTCGATGCGCACGATGTGGGTCGAGTCGATGAACAGGACGTCGCCGGCGGCGAGGTCGGCGAGCTCCGCGACCGGCACGTCCTGGGCCTCCCGCGCCACCACCTCGACGCCCGCGAGCTCGCGCACGCCGCGGCCGACGAAGGGATCGACGACCCGCATCTGCATCGGCCGGCCGTCGGCCCGGTTGCGCTCGGCGGCGAGCCAGGCGTAGTAGGTCGACAGGCCGGAGCCCACCTCCACGTAGCGCGCCGGCCGGTGGCGGCGCAGCATCAGGTACAGCACCAAGGCGTCGACGCGGGTGAAGCCGGGGCCGTACATCCGCCGCCGGTTCTCCTCGTACGACGGCAGCTCCAGGTACTCGGCGAGATGGCTCGTGACCAGGCTCTCGAGTTCGGCCTCCATGGCGGGCAGGTCGAACTGCAGGCCGCTGAGCGTGCTCGGCCGGAACCAGCGTCCGGCATGGTGCCCGAGCTCGGCGACCGGCCGCAGCGGCTGGTAGTAGTCGGAGACCGGCGCGACGACCCAGCCCAGGCGGTTGATCGCTCCGACCAGGCCGCGATGGGCGGCGGCGTACAGACGTCGGGCGAGCGATGTCGCGGCGCGGGGCATCAGGCGGTTCTCACCGGAGCCGGCGGTGGAAGTCGAGGGGCAGGCGGTGGTAGTGATGGCCGCGCACCGGCCGGCCGAGCGCCAGGAGCTCCGGCACGGTGACGAAGCGCAGCTCGCCGGCGAAGCGCTGCAGCAGGGTCTCGAGCGCCTGCAGCGTCGGTCGGCGGTCGCGGAAGCGCTCGTCGTCGGTCACGTACAACGAGTCGTGGAAGACGACGATCGAGCCCCGTCGCATGCGGCGCACGACCCGCGCGACCAGGCGCTCCGCCGGATCGTCGCGCCAGTCCTCGGCGACGACGTCCCAGCACACCACGCGATGCCCGCTGCGCAGGACGTCGAGCCGTGACGCCAGGCTCTGCTCTCCGAACGGCGGACGGAAGAGCCGGATCGCCCGGGTGCCAAGCTCGTCGGCGCACCAGCGGATCTGGGCGCGGCGCATGGGCCCCGAGACGCGGCGGAACGAGGGGTGATCCCAGGAGTGGTTGGCGAGCGCGTGACCCGCCGTCGCGGTCCGCTCGACGATCTCCGGATGCCGGCGAACGCGCTTGCCGACGACGAAGAAGGTGCCGCGGGCGCCGTGCCGCTCCAGTACTTCGAGCACGCGCGGGGTCGTCTCCGGGTCGGGACCGTCGTCGAAGGTGAGCGCCACCGCCGCCTCGCGGGTCGCCACGCGGACGATCGTGCCGAGCGGCAGGGCGCTCCACGAGATCAGGCGCCGAGCAAGCTCCCTGCGGCGGCCGCCCGGCGAGCGGAGATCCGTCTCGAAGGGCAGCGACAGCGGCTTCTCGGAGGTCATGGCTGGGTAGGGAAGTCAGGGGCGGTCAGTCGGAGCTGCAACAGCCGACGCTGTCCTGCAAGGGCCCTTCAGTGGATTTCTTCCCACCCAGATCTCTTCTTCTTTTCTTGCAGGATGGCTATCGAGCTCGCCACCGCGAAAATTATCACGCCGGCGCCGTGGGCTCCGCAGCCGGCGGGCCTGCCGGGCCGCGGAAGAAGCCGTGGAAGCTCTTCCAGTAGCGCAAGACGAGCGCGCCGGCGGCGAGCGCGGCGGCGACCAGAGAGGCGGCGAAGCGCGACCAGGACGCCGCCGGTAGCAGCCAGGCGGCGAGCAGGAAGAAGGGCAGCGGGATCAGGTAGAGCTGGGCGAGATCGGCGAGCAGGCGGCGCAGGCGCGCGCCGAACACCCGTCCCACCTCGCGCAGCATCAGCAGGTTACCGGCCAGCAGGTAGTTGGCGGCGCCCATCCCGACCGCCCCGAAGCGCGCGGTGAGCAGGATCCCGAAGCCGACCAGCGAGACCAGGTTCAGGACCTCGATCCACAGCCACGAGCGGTCGCGGTGCTCGGCCTTCAGCATCTCGCCGCCGAGCATGGTGAACTGGTCGAAGAACGGGATGAAGGCGATCACCCGCAGAATCGGCGCCGCCGCCGCCCAGTCCTCGCCGAGCAGGATGCGGATCGTCTTCTCGGGATTGAAGAACAGGAAGTAGCTCGCCACCACCTGGCAGCCGAGGAGCTGGACCGTGCTGAGGCGGAAGAACTCGACGAAGCGCGCCCGATCGGGCAGGTACTCCATGAGAGTCGGGAAGAAGGCGCGCGGGTACACCAGGGTGGCGACCAGGAACGCGATGCCATAGGTGCGGGCGTATAGCCCGACCGTCGAGGCGTCGCGGAACCACTCGATGATGTAGACGTCGATGTAGGTGACGAGCTGCAGCGTCATCCAGATCAGGAACAGCAGGAAGCTGCGCCGCACCAAATCGGGCAGCAGCTCGAAGTCGACGGCGAGCGGGATCTTGTGCCATGCCTTGACCCACGAATAGGCGGCGAGCACCGCGGCGCCCGCGAGGTCGGCGACGACGAAGCTCCAGACGCCCCAGCCCAGAGCGGCGAGGCCGACCGCGACGACGCCGATCACCAGGCCGCGCCAGATCTCCGGGCCGATCAGCTTGCCGATCGTCAGTTCGCGCTCGTAGAACGCTCGCGGCACGACCGCCAGGCCGTCGAGCAACACCCAGACCGCGAACACCCGCAGCACCAGGGGGAGGTCCGGGTTGAGGCCGCCGCAGAGCGGCGCGATCGCGATCAGCAGCAGGGTGAGGAGCGCGCCCGTCCCGGCGGTGAAGGCGAGGACGGTGCCGTAGGGCTTCCGGCGATCGCGCACCAGCTGGTAGGGCAGGCCGAGGTCGCGCACCGCCGAGGCGAGCGTCACGATGCGCAGCGCCAGCTCGTAGACGCCGTGGCCCTCGGGCAGCACCAGGCGGGCAAGCGCCAGCTTGGCGCCGAAGTTGATACCCAGCCGGGCGAGCTGGATGGCGTAGGAGGCGAACGTCGAGCGCAGCACGCGCTCCTCGGTCGAGCCGCGACCGCTGGCCGCGATCTCGCCGGGCCTGGTAGGCGGCGGGGTGACGGGAGTCTCGCCTGAGATGCTCATGGTGGGCCGGAACGGGGGCCGTGATCCGGAGCGCGCGCCGATGGTAGCAGAGCGCATCGCAGGCGCTGGGCGCGACGGCGACGGCCGCGCGCTAGGATCTGGCGGTGAATCTGCTGCGTCATCGCCCGCTGCGGGCGGCGTTCAAGCCGCTCTACGTGTTGCACTATCGGTATCTGTTCGGCCGATCCTTTCCGGGGGCCGGCGCGCTCGCTCGGGCGGTGCGCCGTTTCGAGCTGGAGACCGGACGCGGCGATGCGCCGGCGGCGAAGGAGCGCTGGGACGAGGAGTACCGTCGCGGCGACTGGGAGTTCATGCGCCACCTCGACGAGATGGCGCGCTACAGCGTGATCGCCAGCCTGGTCGCGCGTCTGCGCCCGGGCGGCGCGGTGCTCGACGTTGGCTGCGGCGAGGGTAT
Organism: Acidobacteriota bacterium; assembly: GCA_050258075.1. Taxonomy (GTDB): domain Bacteria; phylum Acidobacteriota; class Thermoanaerobaculia; order Multivoradales; family JAGPDF01; genus JBLMYC01. Next base: position 5,481 of record JBLMYC010000101.1, on the reverse strand, counting down.
CCTGGAGGAGCACCTGCGGCCGCTCGGCTACGGGCGCTACGTGGGGATCGACCTGTCGGAGGCGGCGGTGGCACGGGCGAGCGCGCGGGCGGGCCGCGAGCTGGCCGGCCGCCGGGCGCGTTTCGTGGCGGCAAACGCCGAGCGCTACGAGCCTGAGACGGGGTTCGACGCCGTGGTGTTCAACGAGAGCGCTTACTACTTCGAGGACCCGGTTGGAACCGTGCTGCGCTATCGATCGGCGATCGCGCCGGGCGGAGTGCTGGTGGTGTCGATGTTCGAGTCGCGGCGCGCGGCGGCGATCCGCCGGGCGCTCCGAAGCAAGCTCGAGGCCGTCGAGGAGGTCTCCATCGGCGGCCGGCGGGGCGCCTGGGTGATCACCTGTTTCGGGCTCGAATCGCCGGTGCGGCGCTGATCCTGCCGTATACTGGATCGACGATGCATGTCGCTGCAGCCCGCCGCGCCATCGCTGGCGCCGTCCTCGTGATCGCGCTCGGCGGCGGTGGCCCGGTCGCTTGCCGGCCGGACGACCCGGCGAATCGAATCGCGGTGCAGCGGCGCCAGTTCAGCGCCAGTCTGCAGGGTTTCCAGGTCCTGTCGAGCTCTCCGGCGCCCGCCATGCCGAGCCCCGCGCCGGCGGCCAGCCCGGCCGGGAAGGTGGGCCATGGCGCGTTGGCACCGGCGGCGACACCCTCACCGTCCCCGGAGGACGCAGTCGGGCTCGTGGCACCGCCCGCGGTGACCAGCGACGTCGAGCTGGCGCTCGCGGTGCGCAACGACAGCCCGGTCAGCCTGCCGGGCCTGACGCTGGAAGTGGCCTTGCTGGCAGGGGACGAGGAGCGGCAGCACTACCGGATCTGGATCGACACCTCGCAGATCGCCCCGGGGGCGACGGGAGCGATCCGCTCGCTGTTGCGCGAGGTGCCGTACGTCACCGGCGAGCGTTTCACGGTCGAGGTCCGCGACGACGTGCCGCCCGCCGAACGTTCCCTCTACCGGGAGTTTCCCCGCTCCTAGGGCGGGCGGTCCCAACCGAAAGCCGGTTTCCTTCGTAAGATCCGACGTATGCAGGGTCAACCCGCACTGAGCGTCGTCGAAGGCGTCAAGGTCACCGAGCCGATCCGTCGTCTGGAGGACAATGTCGCGCGCGTCGTGCGCGGCAAGCCCGAGGCGATCCGCCTCGCCGTGCTGGCGGTGCTGGCGCGCGGCCACGTCCTGATCGAGGACGTGCCGGGGGTCGGCAAGACGACCCTGGCCTCGGCCCTGGCGCGCTCGCTGGGCCTGTCGTTCCAGCGCATCCAGTTCACCAGCGACCTGCTGCCGTCGGACATCATCGGCGTCTCGGTGTTCAACCAGTCGCGGCATCAGTTCGAGTTCGTCGCCGGGCCGTTGTTCGCCAACGTGCTGCTCGCCGACGAGATCAACCGCGCCTCGCCCAAGACCCAGTCGGCCTTGCTCGAGGCGATGGCCGAACACCGCGTCTCGGTGGATCGCCAGCGTTACGACCTGCCCGATCCGTTCCTCGTCCTGGCGACCCAGAACCCGCTCGAGTACGTCGGCACCTTCCCGCTGCCGGAATCACAGCTCGACCGCTTCCTGATCTCGATGCGCATCGGCTACCCGCCGCGCGCCGACGAGCGCGAGCTGCTGCAGAGCGGCGGCGTCGAGACCACCCTCGAGGAGCTGCAGCCGGCCCTCGGGGCGGACGAGTTCCGCGCCCTGCAGGCCGAGGTGATGCGGGTCCGGGTGGCAGACAAGGTGGCCGACTACATCCTGTCGCTGGCCGAGGCCACCCGGCGCGGCGGCGAGTTCCTGCTCGGCGTCTCGACCCGCGGCGTGCAGGGGCTGTACCGCGCCGCCCAGGCGCTCGCGTTCTGCGAAGGCCGCTCGTTCGTGGTGCCCGACGACGTGCAGCGACTGGCGCCGGCGGTGCTGGCGCACCGCCTGGTGCTGCGCCAGGGTGCGACGGAGATCGATTCGGCGCGCGCCGCGGTCGAGCGCTTGCTGGCGACGCTGCCGGTCCCGCTCTGAGCCGCGAGGCGGCCGCGATGAGGCGCCGGCCAGTTCCCGAAGGCATCCGTATCACCCACGTCGGCCTGTGGTTCGTGCTGCTCACGCTGGTGGTGGGTGTGGCGGCCACCAACACCGGCAACAACGCGCTGTACATGGTGCTGGCGGCGATGCTCGGCCTGCTGGTGGTGTCGGGCCTCGCCTCGCGCCACGACCTGCGCGGCCTCGGCGTGGTGGTCGATCCGCCCGGCGAGGTGTACGCCAATCGTCCGCTGCGCCTGCGCTTCGAGCTCCACAACCGCAGCCGCTTCATGCCGCGCTGGATGCTGCAGGTCGCGATCGGGCAGGCCGCGCCCCAGCTTCTGGTGCCGTTCCTGCCGCGCGCCGCGGCGACGCACGGCCACGTCGAGACCATCCTCAGCCGGCGCGGGCGGCATCGCATCGACGCTGCTCACCTGTCGACCCTCTTCCCCCTGGGGTTCTTCCGCAAGGGCTTGCGCTACCCCCTGGCGCTCGACCTGCTGGTGTTCCCGGAGCTCTTCCCGCCGGGCACCGCGCCGATCGCCGCCAGCCGCCGATCCGGAGAGGAGTCGATGCGGCGAGTGGGCCGCGGGCACGAGCTCCACGCGCTGCGCGCGTTCCGGCCGGGCGATGATCCGCGCGCCATCCACTGGAAGCAGACCGCGCGGACCGGGACGATGATCTTCATGGAGCGCGAAGCCGAGGAGAGCCGCCGCCTGATGGTGGTCTTCGACAACGCGGTCGGCAAGCTCGACGAGCCCGGCCGGGCGCGCTTCGAGCGGCTGGTGAGCGAGGCGGCGACCGCCGCGGCGGACGGTCTGCAGCGCGGCTTCGAGGTCGAGCTCGTCACCCGCGAGCGGGTGGTGCCGTTCGGACGCGGCCAGCGTCAGCGCTGGGCGATTCTCGAAGCGCTGGCCCTGATCGAGCCGACCGCGCGCAGCCGCGCGCCGCTGGTCGGCGACGACGCGCGCGCGGCGCAGCTGCGTTTCTCGATGGTGGCGGCGTGACCTTCGGACGCGAGAAGCGGTTGCTGGTGGGCTGGCTGGCGCTGCTGGCGCCGCTGCCCTTGCCGTTCAACGACTTGCTCGAGTGGCCGGTGGCGGCGGCGTACGCGCTGGTCGTTGCTCTGTTCCTGCGTCGCGCCCGCCACGACCCGCCCAACTGGCTGCCGCTGTGGGCGCAGAACGTCCTCGGTCTCGCCTACCTGCCTCTGCTGTGGCTCGATTTCCGCTCCGTGCTGCACGGCCAGGTGGTGCGCCCGCTGTCGCACCTGATCCTGTTCGGGTTGGCCGTCAAGCTGTTCGGGATGCAGCGCGAGCGCGACAAGTGGCACGCTGTGTTCGGCGCCTTCTTCCTGTTCCTCGCCAGCATGGCGACCGCCGTGCATCCGACGATCGTTCTGTACCTGGTCGCCTACCTGGCGCTGGCGACGTTCGTGCTCGCCCGCCTCGCGTACCTCCACATCCTGGCCGGCTTCGGGCACCGCGACCGCGAGCCGGCGGCCCTCCCGCTCGGCGGCTTCGTCGCCGGCGCGACGGTGGTGAGCTTGCTGATCGCGGTGCCGCTGTTCGTCTTCCTGCCGCGCATCCGGGCGCCGTACATCGTCGGCCACGGTGTCGGGACCGGCGCGATCATCCACGCCAGCGGCTTCAGCGACGAGATGAACCTCGACGGCATCGGCGCCATCCGCAACGACCGCACGGTGGCGCTGCGCATCTCCCTCGAGTCGGGTGCCCTGCCGCCCGAGATGCGCTTCAAGGTCGCGGCGTACGACCGCTACACCGGCTTCGGATGGCGCCGGGCGCGAATGCGCGAGCCGCTGCGGCAGAGCGCCGGCAGCGTGTTCCGGCTGGCGCCCGGGCGCTCGATCGGCTCGATCCGCATCTGGCGCCAGCGCCTCGACAGCGCTGGCGTGGCGCTGCCGGTGTCGGCCTTGACGGTCGAAGGTCGTGGCACCCAGCTCGACCGCGACGAGGGCGGCGGCGTGTACTTCGCGATGCAGCCGCTCGAGACCGTCGACTACGTGGTGCGCTACGGGGCGCGCCCGGTCTCGACCGCGTCGCCGCCGGGGCCGGACGCGGCGCAGCGCGGGCCGCTGCAGACCGATGGGGTGACGCCGCGCATGGCGGCGCTCGCCGCCGAGGCCATGGGGCAGGGTACCAGCGGCGAGCGCGCCGCCCGCCTGGAGCGCTACCTGATGGAGCGCTACTCCTACACGCTCGACCTGCCGGCGCGCGGCGGCGACAACCCGATCGACGATTTTCTGTTCGTGAACCGGCGTGGGCATTGCGAGTATTTCGCCTCGGCGATGGTGATGTTGCTGCGCTCGCAGGGCATTCCGGCCCGCGTGGTGACCGGATTCCTGGGCGCCGAGTACAACCCGCTCGAGGGGTACTACATCGTGCGCCAGAGCAACGCCCACGCCTGGGTCGAGGCGTATCTCGGCGAGCCGGAGGGCTGGCAGACGTTCGATCCCACGCCGCCCGACGGCCGGCCGATGTCGCGGCCGATCGACCTGCCGATGTTCGTCAGTCAGCTGTGGGACTACGTGATGTTCCGCTGGGACCGCTACGTGCTGACCTATGGCTTCTACGACCAGATCCAGGCCTTCTTCCGGGTGCGCTCGCTGTGGCTGCAGTTCCTGCGGCTGTTCGATCACCGGCACGCGTCGCCGGCGCCGGCCGTGGCCGCGACGCCCGCCGTCGAGCCGGTCGCGCCGGAGGCGGCGCCAGGGTCCGCCGGCCTGCCGGACTGGGTCGTCGGCCTGGCGATCCTCGCCGTGCTCGCTCTGGTGCTGCTCCTGTTGCGCCTGCGCCGCCCGCCGCTGACCGCGGCGCGCGCCTACGAGCGACTGCGCAGCCGCCTCGCCCAGCGCGGCCTGGACCTGGGCCGCAGCGTGGCGCCGCTCGCGTTCCGCCGCCGAGCCGTGCGCCGCTTCCCGCAGCTCGAGCACGTCACCGACCGCGTCGTCGAGCTCTACCTGCGCGAGAGCTTCGGCGGCGAGACGCTCGGCGACACGGAGCGTGCCGAGCTCGAGCAGGCTCTCCGCGACTCGCGTCAGCTCCTGCGCAGGAGCGCGTAGCCGGCGGCGGACGCTCAGGGCTGCTGGTCTGGCTCACGTAGAATAGTTAGGTTATGACCCTCGATCGGCGCGGACTATTACTACTTGCCGTGCTCTCGCTTGCAGCCGCAAGGGTGTCTGCGGGGGCGGCGTTCCTGAAGATGGCAAGCCAGGCCGGTGATGTCACCGGCTTGGGTCAGTCCGAAGACGGCACTCCTCTAAACACGGCGCTTGAGTTCAGTCAAGCCCCGGACGGGGCCGCAAGCGGGACGATCGTAGACCCGCCCCCGCAGACTTTTCTCTGGCTCGACAGCCAGCCTGGCGAGCCCCTGGGTGGCGGTCAGACGAAGACGTTCACGCCCCTCGACGGTCCTCTTACGGCGGCCAGCGGC
>JBLMYC010000100.1:0-10064 GCA_050258075.1 Acidobacteriota bacterium | reverse complement strand
CGTACTCGGCGCCGTCGTCGGGAGCGACGACCCGCGCCCGCAGCCGATCGAGATCCGCCGCGGTGAGCCACGGCCGCCACTCGGCGAGCCAGCGGAAGGTCTCCTGGTCGGCGACCACGATACCGGTTCGCGCCGTACACTCGGTCGCCATGTTGGCGAGCGTCGCGCGCTCGTCCATGGACAGCGTGGAGACGCCCGGCCCGGTGAACTCCATCACCCGGTTCAGCGTGTGCCCGGGCTTGGCGTGCTGGAGCAGGATGTGCAGCATCAGGTCCTTGGCGGTGACGTTGGGGCGCAGTTTGCCGACGAGCTCGAAGCGGATCGACTCCGGCACCTCGACCTGGGTGAAGCCGGCGTGCACCAGCGCCGCGTACTCGGTCGCCCCGACCCCCCAGGTCAGCGCGTTGTTGACGCCGCCCATGCACGTGTGGCTGTCGGTCGACTGGACGAAGTCGCCGGGCTCGATCATCTGCTCGCGCGCCACCTCGTGGCAGATCCCCGGCGAGACGCCGTCCCTGGCCGAGAAGTCGCGCACTCCCGTGTGGCGTTGGAACTCGCGCTGCATGTCGCGCAGCACGTCGATCTGCGGGATGAACTTGCGCATCGCCAGGACTTCGTCGGCGTAGATCAAGTGGTCCTCGAAGACCGCGAAGCGCTCGGGGTTCTTGATCGCATAGTCCCTGCCGTACTCGCCCTCGAGGAAGGCGTGCACCTGCGCCGTGGTGAACTCGTGCGAGTAGCCGCCGTCGACCGAGACGACGACCGCATCGCCTGGCTTCACGTAGCGCCGGCCTTCGTCGACCCCGACGAGGTGGCGGGCGAGGATCTTCTCGGCCATCGTCATCGGCCGCGCCGGGGTGTCGAGCTCGGGCAGCCTCACCTGCCCCGCCGCCAGGGCCTTCGAGAACGGGAACAGTCCGCCCTCGCGGATGACCAGCTGGGTGATCGGGTCGTAGCCCCGGAGGAATTCCTCGATCGGCACGCCCTCGCCGCGCTCCAGCCGGCGCAGCACGTCGTGATCGCCCATCAGGGTGCCCAGGTTGAGGTTGTTGCGGGCGTGGATCGGCGCGAATGAGGCGGCGATCGCGATCCGGATGCCGGCGTAGGCCTCGCACTGCGCCGCGGTCTCGCGCGACGAGCCGACTCCCTTGCGCTGTCCGGACACGATGACCTCGAAGTTGCCGCCGCGCAGGGCGTCGCGCTCGAACAGGCGCTTGCCGTCGACGATCAGGCCGGCGTAGGCCTCGCGCGCGATGTCCTCCGGCTTGTAGTTGAAGCACACCCAGGCCGGGGTCATGGCGTCGGTGTTGATGTCGTCGAGCAGGTCCTCGACCCGCAGGTCGGCCATCCGGAGATCGAGCTCGCCGCGCAGCTGGCGACGGATCAGCTCGGGGTCCTTGGTCAGGAACAGCACCCGCTTGCCGGGTGTGAGACGGACGATCTGCGGCGGTTTCATCGACTCCCCCTGGGACGGTCTCGGCGCCCTGGGCGGCGCGATGCCCGCGCCGCGTGGCACGGCCGGATTCTACTCCGCGGGGAGCGGGCGCTCGGCTAGCCGGATCCCGGCAAGGCCAGGGGGAACTTCAGCGCCAGGCTGCGCAGCTCGCGCAAGTGCTCGCGGGAGAGCTGCTCGAGGATGCGCTCGGCCTTGGCGGTGATCTCGACCCGCACCCGCCGCCGATCCTCGGCGTCCTTGCGCCGGCGGACCAGGCCGGCCCGCTGACAGCGGTCCACCAGGCCAACCGTCGACTGATGGCGCAGCTGCAGGCGCTCCGCCAGGTCGGCGATCGTCGGCGGTCCCTCCGGGAAGCCGCGCACCGCGAGCACCAGCTGGTGCTGGCTCGGCGAGATGCCGGCCCGCCGCGCGGCGGTGGCCGAGAAGCGCAGGAACGCCCGCAGCGCGTAGCGCCAGCTTGCCAACCGCTCGAAATCAGCGTCCCGCAAGGGTCTGGCCACGTCCGCATTGTGGCGCTTCGCGCGCCGCCTGGTCAATATATCGTAGTACGATATTATTTCCGCATGTTTGAGCATCGTTCCGAGTCTTCCTCCACCACTCCCGGACTGCCCGTCGACCTCGCCCTCGGGCCGGCCCTCGATTCCGTACGGGTGCCCCACCGCCCAGCGCTCGCCGATCGCCGCGTTGTCTGGCTGAGTCTGATCGCCAGCGCGATCGGCCTCGCGGCCGGCGGTGCCGCGCTGGTGCTGAGCCGCCTGATCGCGCTGATCACCAACCTCGCTTTCTACGGCCGCCTGTCGCTCGGCGCGGTCTCCCCTGCCGACAACGCGCTCGGCCCGGTCGTCTTCCTGGTGCCGGTGGTCGGCGGTCTGGTGGTCGGCGTCATGGCGCGCTACGGCTCGGCGGCGATTCGCGGCCACGGCATCCCCGAGGCGATGGAGCAGGTGCTGCTGAACGAGAGCCGCATCCCGCCGCGCATCACGCTCCTCAAGCCGCTGTCCGCCGCGATCTCGATCGGCACCGGCGGGCCGTTCGGCGCCGAGGGCCCGATCATCGCGACCGGCGGCGCGCTGGGCTCGGTCATCGCCCAGGCGCTGCCCTCCACCGCCCACGAGCGCAAGACCCTGCTCGCCGCCGGTGCCGCGGCCGGCATGGCCGCCACCTTCGGCTGCCCGGTCGCGGCGGTGCTCCTGGCCGTGGAGCTGCTGCTCTTCGAGTACCGCCGCCGCTCGATCGTTCCGGTCGCCCTGGCGAGCGCCGCCGCCGCCGGCGTGCGCGCCCTCGCCCTGGGGACGGCGCCGGTCTTCGCCATGCCGGAGATCGCCCAGCCCGGCGGCGTGGCGCTGCTGCTCTATGTGCTGCTCGGCGCCTTGGTGGGCGTTGCGTCGGTGGGCGTCACCCGTGCGGTATACGGCGTCGAGGACTGGTTCGAGCGCCTGCCCGTCCACTGGATGTGGTGGCCGGCGCTGGGCGCGGTGGCGGTGGGCGCGATCGGCTGGCTCTCTCCGCACACCCTCGGGGTGGGCTACGACAACATCGAGGCGACGCTGACCGGCAGCCTCGCCGGCAAGGCGCTGCTCGCCTTCGCGGCCCTGAAGTTCGTCTCATGGGTGATCGCGCTCGGCAGCGGGACCTCCGGCGGCACGCTGGCGCCGCTGTTCACGATCGGCGGCGGGCTCGGCGCGGTCGCGACCGAGCTGGCCGCCACCGCCCTCCCGGCGGCCGGCCTCGACGCCCGCATCGGCGCCCTGGTCGGCATGGCGGCGATGTTCGCCGGCGCCTCCAACGCCTTCCTCACCTCGGTGGTGTTTGCCTTCGAGACCACCCGCCAGCCGATCGGGCTGCTGCCCCTGCTCGCGGGCTGCGCCGCGGCTTTCCTGGTCGCTTCGCTGTGCGCGCGCAGCTCGATCATGACCGAGAAGCTCGAGCGACGCGGGGTGCGGGTACCGTCGGACTATGCCGCCGACGAGCTCGACCAGGTGCGGGTCGGCGACTGCTGCGCCCGGCCCGCCGTCACCCTCCACGCCAGCGCCACGCTCGGCGAGGTCCGCACCTGGCTGGAGAGCGGGCAGGCGGCAAGCACCCACCAGGGATTCCCGCTGGTCGACGACCAGGGCCTGCTGGTGGCGGTCCTCACCCGTCGCACTCTGCTCGATCCGCGGCATGCGGCCAGCTCTCGCCTCGCCGACCTGGCGCTGCGGCCGCCGCTCGTGACGTTCGCCGACAGCTCGCTGCGCGACGCGGTCGAAACGATGGTCGACGCCGACGTCGGGCGGCTGCCGGTGGTCGAGCGCGGCGCCCCCGGGCGAGTGGTGGGGATGCTGACGCGCAGCGACGTGCTCGCCGCGCACCGCCATCGGATGGCGGAGTTCCGGCAGCGTGGAGCAAGCCTCGGCTTCGGGCGCCCGCCACGGAGTGCGGCTGCGGTGCCCGCCGAGCGCGACGCCTCTGCCGTCAGCTAGCCGCCGGCCGCGAGCTCGGCGAGCGCCGGAGCCAGCCGCTCGACCGCGCGCTCGATCTCGCGCGGCGCGAAGGCCGCGAAGCCCAGCACCAAGCCACCCCGCGCCAGCCGCCGCCGGGCGAACGCCGACACCGCGATCGTCTCGACGCCAGCCTCGGCCGCCGTTTGCGCGGCGCCATGGTCGTCCATGCCGGGCGGCAGCCAGAGCACGGCGTGCAGACCGGCCTGCGGCGACGCGATCTCGTATCCGGGTAGCAGGAGCCGGCGGACCGCCGCGATCAGCGCGTCGCGACGCTCGCGGCAGACGCGAATCGCCCGCCGCAGGTGGCGATCGAAGTGCCCCTCGGCGAGCAGGCGGGCCGCCGCCTGCTGAATCAGGGTGGGCGGAAAGCCGTCGGCGAAGTGGCGCAGCGCCCGACACGGCTCGACGAGCTCGGCGGGCAGGACCAGGAACCCCAGGCGCAGGGCTGGGAACAGCGCCTTGCTGAAGGTACCGACGTACACCACCCGTGAATCCTGGGCCAGGCCGAACAGCGCCGCCAGCGGCCGTCCCTCGTACACGAATTCACTGTCGTAGTCGTCCTCGACGACGAAGGCGCCGGCGCGGCGCGCCCAATCGAGCAGCGCGAGCCGGCGATCGAGCCCCATCGTGACCCCGGTGGGGAACTGATGGGAAGGAGTGACGTACGCCAGGCGGGCGCGGGGCGCGCGGCGGGCACCGACCGCTACGGCGATACCCTCGCCGTCGACCGGCACCGCGACCAGCCGCGCGCCGGCCGCGGTCCACGCCCCGTGCGCGCCGCTGTAGCCCGGCTCCTCGAACCACACCCGATCGCCGGGCTGGACCAGCAGGCGCGCCACCAGATCGAGACCCTGCTGGGCGCTGGTGGTGATCACCACCTGTTCGGCGCTGCAGGCGATGGCCCGGGCGCGATACAACCGCTCGGCGATCGCCCGGCGCAGCTCGGGCAACCCGAGCGCATCGCCGTAGTCGAGCGCCGATGGCCGGGCACGCAGGCAGGCCGAGCGCAGCAGCCTGCCCCACAGCGTGAGCGGCGCGACGTCGAGCGCCGGCGTGCCGGTCCGCAGCGGCCGCAGCGGACCCCGCCACGGCGAGAGCTGGAGCGGCAGCCGCCCGACCCGGCGCGCCGCCGCGCTCAGCCGCGGCCGTGCGCGGGCCGCGGTTCGCGCCGCTGCCGGCGGGACGGCGATCCCCGTCGCCACCCGCGTGCCGCTGCCCACCCGGCTTTCGACGAAGCCCTCGGCGACCAGCCGCTCGTACGCCGCCACGACCCCCTGGCGCGCCACGCCGAGCGCGCCCGCCAGCTCGCGGCTCGCCGGCAGTCTCGCCCCGGCCGGAATGCGGCCGTCGAGGATGCCGCGCCGCAGCGCCAGGTATACCTGAGAGGGAATCGACAACCCACCGCGCCGGTCCAGGCGCAGTGGCGGAAAGACCACTTCGGGGCGGTGTCGGGGCATGCAAAATGGTATCTCGGTTCTCGTCGAAAGTGGACCTTTTCAGATCCAATCGACGGACTTAGTGTCGCCGCGTCACCATCACCGGAGCCAACCCAGGAGAAGACCCATGCCCGTTCGCCTGTACACCGCCTTCGCGGCGCTCACCCTCGTCGCCGCCGCCGTCCGTGCCGGCGCTGCGCCGGCCGAGTCCACCCTGCTCGAGCTCGACGCCACCCTGCAGCGCGCCGTGCTGAAGCAGGACGTGACGACGCTCGGCGAGCTGCTCTCCGACGACTGGATCCTGACCACCTCGTCCGGCAAGGTCGTCTCGAAGGCCGCCTTCCTCGCCGCGGTGGCCGATTCGAAGCAGCGCCTCGACGTCAACACATCGAGCGAGGTCGAGGTACGCCAGCACGGCGACACCGCGATCGTCACCGCCGTCCTGCACGAGCGTGGCTCCGTGGATGGCAAGCCGCACGACGCATGGGTCCGTTACACCGACACCTGGGTGCGCGAAGGCGGCGTCTGGCACTACGTCGCGGCGCACGCCTGCCGGCTGGCCGGGCCTCCGTCGAGCCCCGCTCGCTGAAGCGGCCGCGAGGCCGCCGCCCCGCCCTCCACCCTGCTTGCGGATCGATCTTGGTCGGATGAGACGGAACGGGGAGCCCACAGGCTCCCCGTTTTCGTTCAGGCTCGATTGCGGCGCCGTGAAGCGGCTGGAGGGTCTTTAGGATCCCGGGCCGGACGGCTGATTGCGTCGCGGCGGGAGGGTCAAGGCCGCTTCCGGCTCGACTGCCCCTCGGAGGCCGCGATCGGAGCGACTCCCGAGGGCTTTCGACTGCCCGGTGGCGTCGTCACGGCGGTCATGCTCGCTTGCCGCTCCTTTCTCGAACCTGAGTCGAAGGTACGCCGCTCCCCAAGCACTGTCAAGGCCCCGCGCCGGATCGAGATCAGGACTGGACTCGAGGCTTTCGTCGCAGCCCGGTATCGGCTATCATTTTCAATGCTCCGAAAGCATGCCGGCCCCGACGAACGCGGCCGCGACTCGCACAGGAAGGACCGAATGAACCGCACTCTCGCGCTCCTCTTCGCAGGTCTTCTCGGTGCCGCGCGCCTGGCCGCGGCCGGCACCGCGTACGTGCCGCTGCCCGGCACCAGCGCGGTTGGCAGCTTCGCTTTCACGCCACAGATCGAGATCACCAACAACGCCGCCCAGGGCAGCTACGTGCAGGTGGTGACGATCGCCACCAACACCGACGGCACGGTGCGCAACGGCCAGCCGACACCCGTCGGCGTGCCGGCGAAGCGCACCGTGCTGCTCGCCCCCACCGCGACGTTCCAGGGCCTGTACGAGCTGAGCGGCGCAAGCGGCATGAACTTCAGCGCCCGCCTGTCCGGCAGCGGCCAGGGAGCGCCGATCGGGATGACTCTGCCGGTCATCTCCTCCGCCAATCTGATGCCGGCCAACGGCACGATCGGACTGCTCGGGCTGCTCTATGCCGGCACCCGCACGACCGACATGACGCTCGTCAACCTCGGTCAGACGGCGTCCCAGTGCGGCATCGTGCTGCTGAAGGCCGATGGCACGCCGATGACCTCGGTGACGATCAGCATGCTGCCGCTGTCGCATCGCTCCTTCCCGAACGTCCTGTCGGGCTACGTACCGGCCGGGACCTCGATCAGCGACGTGGCGGCCCTGGTGAGCTGCGACCAGAACTTCTTCGCGTATGCCCAGATCGACGACAGCGCGACCGGCGAGCTGGTGTACGTCGGCCCCGCCGCCCAGGGCACGTCCACCCTGGCCCCGCCCGGATCGACACCGCCGCCGCCGCCGAGCGGCTGCACGCCCGGGTCGGGGGTGACCTGCTTCGACACCAGTGGCCTGGTCTTCAGCGCCACCACCGGATCCCCGGTGGGCCGCAAGACCTACACCGCGCCGCAGGGCATCTACGGCCGGATCGTGTTCCGGGTCGACGTGCAGCCCAACAGCTGGTTCGCCGCCGACCCGACGGGCAAGCACCTGGTGTACTGGTTCGTCCTGCGCCGCAACTTCAACATGCTCGGCATGCTGTACTTCCGCGGCCCCGGCTCGGGCGGCAACATCGCGCTCGCCCGCCACGGGATCGGCCTCACCCATCCGCAGAAGATCACCGTTCAGAGAACGTTCGCAGGGACGCTCGGTCACACGTATCGTTGTCTGGAGGACTACAACGCCGCGGCCGGCACCTGGACGCTTTCGATCACCGACCAGACGACCGGCCAGCTCGTCACCACTCTGGCGAGCGTGCCCAACGTCAGCCAGGTGCAGATCGGCCCCACCGACAACCCGTTGACGATCGACATGGGCTTCCCGGTGGTGGGCAACCCCGACGAGGTCCCGGGGATCAACTGGAAGTGGAGCAACATGCACCTGGAGCTGTACCCGCTGCAGAACTGAGACCGCGCGAACCGCGGGCGTCGGAGGCTCCGGCGCCCGCATCTCCGACCGCCCGCTCCGCCGGCGCTTGCGCCCCGCCGGCCCGCAAACTAACGTTGCAGGGGTGAAGAGCCTGCTTCCCGATCTCGATCTCCTGCGTCGGCTGGTGGCCTGCGACACGACCAGCGCCAGGAGCAACCTCGGGCTGGTGGATCTCGTCTGCGACTACCTCGACCGGCCTGGCGTGCGGCTGGAGCGACTGCCGTCCCCGGACGGCCGCAAGGCCAACCTGCTCGCCTGGATCGGACCCGAGCCGGGCCCCGATCGCGCCGGACTGATCCTCTCCGGCCACACCGACGTGGTGCCGGCCGGCGAGCCGGAGTGGGAGAGCGATCCGTTCACGCTCAGCGAGCACGGCGACCACCTGTACGGGCGCGGCGCCTGCGACATGAAGGGCTTCCTCGCGCTGGCGGCCAATTGCGCGGCGCGCGCAGCGGCGCGCGCCGCGACCGCACCGCTCGCCGCCCCGCTCGTCCTGCTCTTCACGTACGACGAGGAGCTCGGCACGCTGGGGGCGCAGCAGCTGGTGCGCGACTGGCCGAGCGGCCGGCCGCTGCCCCGCGCCGCGGTCGTCGGCGAGCCCACCTCGCTCTCGGTCGTGCGCCTGCACAAGGGTCATCTCAAGCTGCGCGTCCAGGTCGGCGGCCGCAGCGCCCACAGCTCGCTTCCCCACCTCGGCCGCAACGCGGTGGAGGCCGCCGGCCAGGTCATCCAGGCCCTGGCGCGCCTGCGGCGCAAGCTCGAGACCGAGCGGCCGTTCCATCATCAGCACTTCCCCGAGGTGCCGTTCGCGACGCTGAACGTCGCCAAGGTGGAGGGCGGCGTGGCGATCAACATCGTGCCCGACCGCGCCACGATCGACCTCGGGATTCGCCTGCTGCCCGGCATGGAGAGCGCGGCGATGGTCGAGCGGGTGCGCGCCGCGATCCACGCCGCGCGCCCCGACGGCCAGGTCGAGGTCACGGTGCTTTCCGACAGCCCGCCGATGCTGTGCCCCGAGGACTCCCCGGCGGCGCGCGCTCTCTCCGATCTCCTCGGCCAGCGCACCACGATCGGCGCCTCGTACGCGAGCGACGCCGGGCCACTGCAGGGTCTGGGGGTCGAGGCGGTGCTGTGGGGCCCGGGTTCGATCGAGGTCGCACACCGGCCCAACGAGTTCCTGCCGCGCGCCGAGATGGAGCGCGCCGCAGCGCTGCTGCCGACTCTGGTCGAGCGCCTGTGCGGAGCCGAGGCATGAACCGCGCCCAGACGGTCGAGGCCGACTGGACATGGACCGGCGCCGCTTTCGAGAGCGGCGTGCAGGTGGAGATCGACGACGACGGCCGCATCGCGCGGGTCGGTCGGCTGGGCCTGAAGCCCAGCCTGCGCCTGCGCGACCGGGCGCTCCTGCCCGGCATGATCGACGCGCATTCGCACGCCTTCCAGCGCGGACTGCGCGGGCGCGGCGAGACCTTCCCGGCCGGGGCCGGCAGCTTCTGGACCTGGCGCCAGGCGATGTACGCGCTGGTCGACTCGCTGGACGGGCCGGGGTTCTACCGGCTGACTCTGCAGGCCTTTCGCGAGATGCGCTCCGCCGGGATCACCGCGGTCGGCGAGTTCCACTATCTCCATCACTCGGCGGGCGGCGACGATTTCGCTTTCGACGAGCTGGTGCTGAAGGCCGCCGCGCATGCCGGGCTGCGGCTGGCGATGCTGCAGACCTACTACCGCACCGGCGGCGTCGGCCAGCCGCTGCGCGGCGGTCAACGGCGCTTCCACACCGCCTCGCCGGAGCTCTACTGGCAGCGCTTCGACCACCTCGCCGGCCTGCTGAAGGCGAGCTCGCAGACCCTCGGCGCGGTGGCCCACAGCGTGCGCGCCGCCGAGCCCCAGGAGATTGAGGCGCTGTACGCCGAGGCGCGCCGGCGCGGGCTCGTCTTCCACATCCACGTCGAGGAGCAGCAGCTCGAGATCGCCGACTGCCTGGCGGCGTACGGCCGCACGCCGATGGCGCTGCTGCTCGAGCGCCTGGGCACCGCCGAGCAGGTCGTCGCTGTGCACTGCACGCACACCGGTCGGGCGGAGCTCGAGCGCTTTCACACGCTCGGCGGTCGGGTCTGCGCATGCCCGACAACCGAGGGCAACCTGGGCGACGGCATCGCCGACTTCTCCGTTCTCGCCCCCGCCGCCGGCAGGGTGCTCCCCTTCTGCCTGGGCAGCGACTCGAACGCCCG
>JBLMYC010000099.1:0-9906 GCA_050258075.1 Acidobacteriota bacterium | reverse complement strand
CGAGCGGGCCGAGCACGTGGAGGTGTTCGCCGGGCGCCAGGCGGTCTTCGACCAGCGCCTTGGCGCCCTGGTCGAGCGCGACGACGAGCAGGCAGAGCGCCCCCGCCCGCAGCCAGGCTCGGCGCGCGGCGCTCACCCGGCGATCAGCCGGACGACGATCGCCCGCGCGACGTAGAGCACGACGATCCCGACCATCGGGCTGAGGTCGAGCGCGACCCTGCCGCCGATCGGCGGCAGGATGCGGCGGAAGAGGTTGAGGTAGGGATCGGTGGTCTGCGAGACGAAGTCGAGCACGGCGCGCAGCGCCGGGTTGTAGGGCATGCGCGGGACCCACGACATCAGCACCCGGATCAGGATCAGGATGATGTAGACGAGGAAGAGCGCGGAGACGTAGTCGGCGACGTCCTGCCGGGCGATCGCCAGGACGAGGCTCATCCGCGCATCCTCTCCAGCGAGGCGCGCACGGCCGCCGCGAACGCCTCGCGCGCCCCTTCGCGGTCGAGCGCCTCCAGCCCCGCCTCGGTGCTGCCGCCGGGCGAGGCGACCGCGGTGCGCACGTCGACCGGGTCGCGCCGGCGCAGCAGCTCTCCCGTGCCGATCAGCGTCTCGACCACCAGCTCGCGCGCCAGCTCCCCGTCGAGCCCGTCCTCCGCCCCGGCCTCCGCGATCGCCTCCACCGCCAGCGCGAAGTAGGCCGGCGAGCACCCCATCACCGCGGTGGCGGCGTCGAGCTGCGCATCGGGCAGCTCGACCACATGCCCCAGCACCTCCAGCTTGTCGCGCACGACGTCTGAGGAAGGGCCGGCATGGCAAAGGACACCTCGTCTCACCTCCACGGCCAAGTTCGGCATCACGCGATGTGCCTCAGCCATGGGCAGGACAGCGGCAACCTTTTCAAGAGATGTGCCCCCCAGCAGCGATAGAACGACTTTGGCTCCAGCGAGCTCCGTCGCCGCCTCTTCCAGCTTCGCCGGCTTGACGGCAAGCACGACGAGGTCGGCCAGCTCGCCGATATCCGCGTTGGAGACCGCTTCCCCGCCAAGCTCTCTCGCGAGCTCCACCGCGCGCCCCGACCCGGAGTCTGAGAACAGCATCCGCTCGAACTCGCCTCGCCACCCGCGCGCCATGGCAGCGGCCATGCTCCCAGCTCCGACAAACCCGACGATCATCAGCGGGAGCCTAGTAAGAGAGCCGGGTGTCCCTCTCCCGGAGGCTCAAGGACAGGCGCTAGAACCCAGGCAGGCGAATCAGCTGCGCGACGGCCTCCGGGGGAGGGACACCCGGCTCTCCCCACCTACGACTGGTTGAAGAACCCTTTGTCGAGCAAGCGAGCCTTCTCCTCGGCCGAGACCTCGACGTTGCGCGGCGTCAGCAGGAAGATCTTCTCGGCGATCCGCTGCATGCCGCCGTCGAGCGCGTAGGTGAGGCCGGAGCAGAAGTCGATCATCCGCTTCGAGAGCTCGTGGTCGGTGGTCTGGAGGTTGAGGATCACCGGCACCGAGCGCTTGAACTGGTCGGCGACCTGCTGGGCGTCGTTGAAGTTGCGCGGGATGACCAGGTGGACCTTGACGTCGGAGTCGCCGCCGACCGGGCGCAGCGTGCGCGTGCGCGAAGCCGAGATCGGCTCGTCGTCGGCGAAGATGTCGTCGATCTCGTCGCGGCGCGAGCGGCGCGAGGTCGGCAGTCGCCGTACCTGGCCCGATTCCCGTCGCGCTTCGATCTCCTCTTCGGAGGTCTCGGGGAAGTCTTCCTCGTACTCGGGGCCGTAGTCGTGCTCTTCGGCCAGGCCGAAGTAGACCAGCGCCCTATGCCATGTGTCCCTCAAAGCCATTTCGGGGTCATTCGGCTCGCAACGGCCGATTCCTCTACCGAATTATTGCCACTCCTACGCATACAGGGCGGTTCCGAGGCGGAGGATCGTCGCGCCCTCCTCGACGGCGACCGGCCAATCCTGCGAGGTCCCCATCGAGAGGCGCGTCAGATCGTGCTCCGCAGCCAGCTCGGCGAGGCGGGCGAAGTGAGGGCGCGAGTCCTCGGGATCCATGCTGAAGGGCGGCATCGTCATCAGGCCGGAGACCCGCACCGGGCAGCGCTCGAGGAAGGCGCCGAGGTCGCGCGGCGCGACGCCCCCCTTGCCCTCCTCCCGGGCGACGTTGACCTCGACCAGGATCTCGGTGTCGGGCCCGCCGTGCCGGCCGAGCTGCTCCAGCGCCGAGTCGGTCGCGACCGAGTGGATCAGGCGGCAGATCGGCAGCAGCCGTTTCACCTTGCGGCTCTGGAGGTTGCCGATGAAGTCCCACTCGAAGGCGTCGCCCCAGCGCTCGCGCTTGGCCTCGAGGTCCTGCTGGCGGTTCTCGCCGACCAGCTCGACGCCGGCCTCGGCCAGCGCGCCCATCTCCTCCAGCGGCACGTACTTGGTCGCGGCGAGGATCTCGACCCCGGAGCCGGCGCGCTCGCGCACCCGCTCCAGGTTGGCGGCGATCTTCGCCGGGTCGAGGCCGTGGATCAGGCCGGGCACCTCAGCGCGCCTCCCGGGCCGCCCCGAGGGCGACCGCAAGCTCCTCGTCGCGCCCGGCGATCTCGCCGTCGAGCTTGCGGCGCAGCGCCTCGGCCAGGCCGCGGCCGACAGCCGGGCCCTGCGGGACGCCGCCAGCGATCAGGTCCTCGCCGTCGATTTCCAGCCACACCCCGCGCCACTCCTCCAGCCAGCGGTCGAGCCACTCGGCGTCGAGCGCACGGGCCAGAACCAGCTCGACCGGCGAGCGACGGGCCGCCAGCTCGACCGCCAGCGAGGGCCTCGGCGGGTCGGCCGCGGCGAGCTCGACCTCGGCGCCCGGCGGTCCGAGCGCCGCGGCGAGCACGGGCCGCTCGCGGGGCACGGTCCCTCGCCAGGGGGACGAGTCGAGCAGCTCGGCGACGCGGGCGGCGAGCTCGGCGCCGCCGGGGCGGAGCTCGACCAGCCCCCACGCGGCCAGCAGCTCGAACCCCCGTGCCGCCTCGGCCTCGGCCGCGAGTCGCAGCAGCTCGGCGCGGCGGCGGTCCTCTGAGACGGTCCCCAGGTCGGCGCTGCGCAGCAGCTCCTCCGTGCGCGGCTCGGGCGCGAAGCCGAAGCGGGCGGCGTAGCGGGCGGCGCGGATCGCGCGCGTCGGGTCGTCCTCGAAGGAGCGCTCGTGCAGGACGCGCAGCAGGCCCGCCTCGAGGTCCGCCCGGCCGCCATATGGGTCGATCGGCTCGGGGTCGCCGCCCAGCGGCAGGGCGATCGCGTTGATCGTGAAGTCGCGGCGGGCGAGGTCGGTCTCGACGTCGGCCGCCGGCTCGACCTCGGGCAGCGCCCCGGGGCGCGGGTAGCTCTCCGAGCGGGCCCCGGCGACGTCGATCTCGTGCCCGTCCAGCTCGACCTTCGCCGTCGCGAAGCGCTCGTGCTCAACCGGGTCGGCCCCCAACCGCGCCGCCAGCGCCGCGGCGTCGCCGACCACCACCAGGTCGACGTCGGCCCGCGGGCGGCCGAGCAGCAGGTCGCGCACGGCGCCGCCGACCAGGTAGACGGGCTCCGCGCCGGCCGCGGCGCGCACGGCGTCGAGCTCCGGGTGGGCGCGGCGCATCGCCGCTCCTATGTCCGCAACCGGCTCCACGGTGATCGCCATCCGTACCATGATCCGCTCCCCGGATGGTCGACGAGCGGATCGTGAGGCGAGAGCGGCGGCGGCGCCAGATCAGGCGGCGTCGGCTGCTCGCCGCGGGCGCCCTTGTGGCCGCCGGCGCCGCGATCGCCGCTGTCGCCCTGTCCGCCGGCAGCGGCGGCGCCCCCGACCGCGTTCGCCCTTTGTCGCACACAGCTCGACAAAGGGCGAACGCGGGGAGTAGATCGGGCTGGCGCCCGCACGCCGGCCCGGTGCCGATCCTCGAGTACCACGTGCTCGGCGCGCCGCCGCCCGACGAGCCCTATCCCGACCTCTACGTCACCCGTCCCGTCTTCCATCGGCAGATGGACTGGCTCGACGAGCACGGCTACGAGGCGGTGACGCTCGAACAGGTCGAGGTCGCCTGGGACAGAGGCGGCACGTTGCCGCCGAAGCCGGTTGTCGTCTCCTTCGACGACGGCTACCGGCCGCAGTTCACCTACGCGCTGCCGGAGCTGCGCCGCCACGGCTGGGCCGGCGTGCTAAACCTCAAGGCCGAAGGCTCCGACCTCTACCCGAGCAACGTCGAAGCGATGATCGCCGCCGGCTGGGAGGTCGCCGCGCACACGATCCACCACCTCGACCTGACCGAACTGGGCGCGGCCCAGCTACGCGAAGAAGTGGCCGGCTCGCGGGCGATCCTGCGGCGCGATTACGGCATCCCCGTGCGGAACTTCTGCTACCCGGCTGGGCGCTTCGACGCGACCGTGGTCGCCGCGGTCAGAGCCGCCGCGTACACCGGCGCGACGACCGAGATCCCCGGCTACGCCGATCGCGAGCATCCCTACGAACTGGACCGCTACGAGATCCTCGGCTCCGGCGGCGTCGCCGGCATGGTCGCCGATCTGCGCTCGGGCGAAGGCCGAGGCTAGGCGCGGACCGGGATCCCGGCGTCGGCGAGGTGGCGCTTGGCGTCGCGCACCCGGTACGTGCCGTAGTGGAAGATCGAGGCGCAGAGGACGGCGTCGGCGTTGCCCTCGGCGATCGCCTCGCTGAGGTGGTCGAGCGTTCCGGCGCCGCCCGAGGCGATCACCGGGACGGAGACCGCGTCGGCGACCGCTCGGGTCAACTCGAGGTCGTAGCCGTCCTCGGTGCCGTCGCGGTCCATGCTGGTCAGCAGGATCTCCCCCGCGCCGTAGAATTCCATGCGTCGCGCCCACTCGATGGCATCGAGGCCGGTGGCGGTGCGGCCTCCGTGCGTGAACACCTCCCAGCGGGCCCGCCCGGCGACGGCCTTGGCGTCGATGGCGACCACGATGCACTGGCTTCCGAATTTCTCCGCCGCCGCCTTGACGAAGTCGGGCTGCTGTACGGCGGCGGTATTGATGGACACCTTGTCGGCGCCGGCGTTGAGCAGGTGGCGCACGTCCTGCAGCTCGCGCACCCCGCCCCCCACGGTGAGCGGCATGAACACCGTTTCCGCCGTACGGGCGACGACGTCGAGGATGATCTTGCGACGCTCGTGCGAGGCGGTGATGTCGAGGAAGCAGAGCTCGTCGGCGCCCTCCGTGTCGTAGCGTTGGGCCACCTCGACCGGATCGCCCGCGTCGCGCAGGCCGACGAAGTTGACCCCTTTGACGACGCGCCCCTCCTTGACGTCGAGGCACGGAATGATGCGCATGGCCAGCATCAGCGTTGCCCCCGCGCCGCCGCGATGGCCTCCGCCAACTTGACCGCGCCGGTGTACAGAGCCCGCCCGATGATCAACGCGTCGACACCGTCGCTCTCGCACGGCAGCAACGCCGTGACGTCGGCCAGCGAGCCGACGCCACCCGAGGCGACCACGGGAATGTCGACGCCGGCCGCCAGCGCGCGAGTGGCCTCGACGTTGACGCCTTGCTGTGTGCCGTCGCGGCTGATGTCGGTGTAGATCAAGCGCGCGGCGCCGAGATCCTGGACCCGGCGCGCCAGCTCGATCGCGGTGACCGAGCTGGTCTCGGTCCAGCCCTGCACCGCGACGCGGCCGTCGCGCGCGTCGATACCGACGGCGACCCGCCCGGGAAAGCGCCGGCAGGCCTCGCCGACCACCTCGGGATGGGCCAGCGCGGCGGTGCCGAAAATCACCCGATCCACGCCCGCCGCCAGCAGCTCCGCGGCGCGCTCGACGCTGCGCACCCCGCCGCCGACCTCGATCGGGACGGACAGCTCGCGGCAGAGCGCGGCGATGGCCGTCCCGTTCACCGGCTGACCCGAAACGGCGCCGTCGAGGTCGACCACGTGCAGGTACTCGCCGCCTTCCGCGACCCAGCGCCGTCCCATCGCCACCGGGTCGTCGCCGTAGACGGTCTCCGCGCTCATCTCGCCGCGCAGCAGCCGCACGCAGCGGCCGCCCTTGAGGTCGATGGCAGGAATGATCAGCATGACCCGCTAGGTTCCCGAGACCAGCCTGGTGAAATTCCGCAGGAGGGTCAGGCCGACCGCCTGGCTCTTCTCGGGGTGGTACTGGCAGGCGAACACGTTGTCGCGCGCGATCGCCGACGTGAACGGCACGCCGTACTCCGTGGTGGTAGCGGTCAACCCGGGGTCGGCCGGCGCCACGTAGTACGAGTGCACGAAGTAGACGAAAACGCCGTCGTCGATTCCCGCCAAGTGCGGCACGTCTCTGGTCTTGCGGATCTGATTCCACCCCATGTGAGGGATTTTCAGATTCGCGTCGGACTGGAAGCGAACCACGCGGCCCGGAAGGATGCCCAGCCCGCGAACCGGCCCGAACTCCTCACTCTCCTCGAACAACAGCTGGAGACCCAGGCAGATGCCGAGAAACGGGGTGCCGGCCGCGACCACGCGCCGGATGGGTTCTTCCAGGCCATAGGCGCGCAGGTTGTCCATGCACGCCCCGAAGGCGCCGACACCGGGCAAGACCACGCCGGCCGCTGCCTCGATCCGGCCGCGGTCGCGCGTGATCACCGCCCGCGCGCCGACGCGCTCGAGCGCCTTCTGCACGCTGCGCAGATTGCCCATGCCGTAGTCGATGATGGCGATTTCCTGCATTTCACATCAGCCGTGCGGCTGCTGCCGCAAACCGAGCCTCTGTTGCGAGACAGGAGCTAGAGCGATCCTTTCGTCGACAATACGCCGATCACTCGCGGCTCGCGCTGCGTCGCCTGGTCGAGAGCGCGGGCGAGCGCCTTGAAGGCGGCCTCGATGACGTGGTGGGCGTTGCGGCCGGCGCCCGAGTTGAGGTGCAGGTTCATCCCCACCTGATTGGTCAGGGCCAGCAGGAAGTCGTGAATCAGCTCGGTGTCGAAGGTCCCCACGCGAGCCTGCGGCATCTCCAGGTTATAGGCGAGGAACGGCCGGCCGCTGAGGTCGACCACGGCGGTCACCAAGGCCTCGTCGAGCGGGCAGGTCGCTTCACCGAAGCGTCGAATGCCGGCCTTGTCTCCGAGCGCGGTGCGGAACGCCTCCCCCAGCGTCAAGCCGACGTCCTCGACCGTGTGGTGCTGGTCGATCTCGAGATCGCCCCGAGCGCGGATCGTGAGGTCGAAGAAGCCGTGCCGGCTGAAGCTCTCCAGCATGTGATTGAGAAACGGCATCCCCGTCTCCACCTCGTGGCGGCCACGGCCGTCGAGGTCGAGATCGACGGTAATGTCGGTCTCCCTGGTGGCGCGGTTGATGCGCGCTCGACGCGGCTTGTTTCCCGCGGCGGGTGTCAGGCGTCTGCTCTTCTTCACCGATGTGCGGGCCATCATCGACCTCCGTTGAGGCGCACGCGCACGGCGGCGGCGTGGGCCTGGTAGCCTTCCAGCTCGGCGAGCGTGGTGATCGCCGGCGCGAGCATGCGCAACGCGCGCTTGCCGGCGCTGATCACGCTGGTGCGTTTGACGAAGTCGTACACGCCCAGCGGCGAGGAAAAACGAGCGGTGCCGCCGGTGGGCAGAACGTGGTTGGGACCGGCAGCGTAGTCGCCCAGCGGCGCGGGCGCATCGATGCCCGCGAACACTGCGCCGGCGTTGCGAATGCGCGGCACCCAGCGATCGGCGTCGGCCACCAGCAGCTCGAGGTGCTCGGGGGCGATCTGCTCCGCCAGCTCGATTGCCTCGTTCAGGTTCTTCACCACCACCAGCGCGCCGCGCCGACGCAGCACACGCGCAATCGCCGCCCGCCGCGGCAGGGCTTGCAGCTGCAAGGCAATGGCCGCGCGCACGGCCTCGGCGACCCGCTTCGAGGGCGTCAACAGCACCGCGCACTCGTCGCCACTGCCATGCTCGGCCTGCGCCAGCAGGTCGGCGGCGGCAAACGCCGCCGGCGTGGACGTGTCGGCGATCACCACCACCTCGCTCGGACCGGCGATCTTGTCGATGTCGACGACTCCGTACACCTGCCGTTTGGCGGCCTGCACCCAGGCGTTGCCCGGCCCGACGATCTTGTCGACCGCGGGCACGGTCGCCGTGCCGTAGGCGAGCGCCGCCACCGCCTGCGCGCCGCCGATGCGATAGATCGCGTCGACGCCGCCGATCCTGGCGGCCGCCAGCACCGCCGGGTTGTCGCCACCCGCACCGACCGGCGAGACCATGATGACCTCCGGCACGCCGGCCACACGCGCGGGGATCGCGTTCATCAAGACCGACGAGGGATACGAGCCGTGCCCGCCCGGGACGTACAGGCCCACGCGGCGCAGCGGAGTGACCTGCTGGCCGAGGGTGAACCCGCTGCCATCACGGTAGCGCCAGGAGGCCTGGCGCTGGTGGCGGTGAAAGGCGGTGATCCGGCGTGCCGCGGTGCGCAGCGCGCGAAGAGCCGCCGGGCTCAGGTTACGCGTGGCCGCATCGATCTCCGCCTCGCTCACGCGCAACTGCCGGGCGCTGCGCCGCACCCCGTCGAAGCGGTTGGTGAAATCGAGCAGCGCCCGGTCGCCGCGACGCCGTACGGCCTCGACGATCCTGCGTGCTTGCGCCTCGACGGCCGGGTTGGCGGTGGCGCTGCGCTCGCGGATGGCAGAGAACTGGCGCGCAAAATCGCGTTGTGAGGTCGTCAGAATCCGAATCGTTTCGGCCATCAGTCTTCTCGTGTCGCCACCAAGAGTCTCGGGATGGCGGCGTAGTCATCGCGAATGTCCACCCTGAAAAAGCCTGACGCGGCTGCCAGCGCTCGGACAGCGTCGGCCTGCCCCTGGCCGATCTCCACCAATAGCGAACCGCCGCGACGGAGGCACTCCGGCGCCTCGGCGATCAGCCGTCGAATCGTCGCCATCCCGTCGGCACCGGCGAAGAGCGCCTGTGTCGGCTCGTAGGCGAGCTCGGGCTGCAACGAAGCGGCCGAGGACACGTAGGGTGGATTACAGCAGATCAGGTCGAACGGCGCCTCCGGCCGCAGCGGCGCCAGCAGGTCACCCTCGGCAAACTGGATGCGGGAGGCTACGCCCAGCCGGAGAGCGTTGCGCCGCGCGACAGCCAGGGCCGGGGGAGACACGTCGCTCGCCCACAGCGCCGCGGCCGAAAGCTCACGCGCAAGAGCGATCGCGATGCAACCGCTTCCGGTCCCGACATCGGCGATGCGCGGCCGCGTCAGCCCTCGCCGCCGCGCCAGCGAGATCGCCGTCTCGACCAACAGCTCGGTCTCGGGTCGTGGGATCAGGACGTCGCGGTTGACCTCGAAGTCGAGCGACCAGAACTCCCGCCGGCCGAGGATGTAGGCGATCGGCTCGCGCCGCGCACGCCGGGCGACGGCCGCATCGAAGATGGCCAGCGCGTCGAGACCGACGGGGTCTCGCGTCGCGGCGAGCAGACGCGACCGGTTCATGCCGCAGACGTACGCCAGCAACACCTCGGCGTCGAGCCGGGCGCCATCGATACCGGCTCGCCGCAAGGTCTCCGCCGCTGCACGGAGCGCCTCGCCCGAGGTTGTGGCCGCTGGCCTGGGTGCGGTTGCCGGGGTCATCGGTCGGACGCTCGCAGCACTTCGGCCTGGTAGTGGGTGATCAAGGCATCGATGAGCGGACCGATGTCGCCGTCCATGACCCGGTCGATGGTGTGCACGGTCAGGTTGATCCGGTGATCGGTCACCCGGCCCTGCGGGAAGTTGTACGTGCGAATGCGCTCGGAGCGATCGCCGGTGCCGACCATGCTCTTGCGATTGGCCGCCTCCTTGGCCTGCTGCTCTTCCTGCGCCCGTTCGAGCAAGCGGGCCCGCAGGATCTTGATCGCCTTGGCTTTGTTCTTGTGCTGCGATTTCTCGTCCTGGCAGGCCACCACCAGGCCGGTGGGCAAGTGCGTCACGCGCACCG
>JBLMYC010000098.1:0-3425 GCA_050258075.1 Acidobacteriota bacterium | reverse complement strand
GCCCTGGTCGAGGCCATGGCGGCGCGCCAGGACCACCGCCGAGACGACCGCCGCGGTGTCGTAGCCGACCTGGCGCAGGCGCGAGGCGATGGTGAGCACGCGCGGGGGCAGCGCGAAGGTGCCGTTGTCGCGGACTCCGTGATGCGGCGGCAGCAGGCCGGTGAGGATCGTGGCGTGGCTCGGCAGGGTGACCGGGGCGGCGGTGTCGCAGCGCTCGAAGCGAGCGCCGCGCTGCGCCAGGGCGTCGAGATTCGGGGTGTGCGCGTAAGGCCAGCCCCAGGCCCCGAGGTGATCGGCGCGCGTCGTGTCGAGAGTGATCAGGACCAGGTTGGGCCGCACTGGCGGGGACGGCTTGGCCGCGCCGCTCGGTACCGCCCCGAGTGCCGCCGCCAGCACCGCCACAGCCCAGGTGAGAGCCCGCACCGGCAGCGAGTATAGCGGGCGGCGCTGCACAGAAAATTGGTCCTTGACAAGCTTCGAGGATCGGCTTAGCGTTCGCGCCGTCTTCCAAAGACAGCCTTCGGCAAGAAGAAGCGAGCAGGTCTCCGTCGTTTGTCCGGACGCCTGCGCAGTTTTCCCGGCCGAACCTCGGGTCGGCCGGCGCCCAGTGGGAAATTCGCCCGGACCGTGCGTGGTGCACGGCGACCGGGCTTGGGTACCAACCGTTTCCTGCAGCGCAGGAGGAAAACCATGCTTCACCAGAAGCGCAGAGTGTCCCTGTGTGCTCTCGCTCTGGGCCTCGTGTGCGCTGGCCTCGTCACCGTGTGGCCAGCGTCTGCCCAGATCGCGCGAGATCCGTCGGACGACCTGGCGGGCCGTACCTTCGTCAGTCCGCGGCTGTATGCGCCGGTCGATGCCGAGTCGCTCGACCAGCTGCGCAGCATCGCCGGGGCTGCGGTCCAGAACGACTGGGCCGCCTTCACCATGAGCACGACGGGCGAATGGCGGGCTTCGATCGACAAGCGCAGCGGCCGCCTCGAGCACCTCGAGGGTGCCGGCGTCCCATGGATCCCGGGCCGCGGCAACCACCTCGGCTGGGCGGACGTCGCCGGCGGGAACGGCGCTCTGCGCCGCCATCCGGACATGGCGCTGATGGAGGGTCTGGCGCGCGACTTCATGCCGCGCATCGCCGGCCTGCTCGGCGTCGATGCCAAGAACCTGGTCTTCAATGCCGGCCGCTCGATGCGGCCTGCCGACTACCTGTGGTTCGTGTCGTTCGACGTCCAGCGCGGTGGCCTGCCGATCGAGGGCGCCCACGTGACGTTCACGGTCAACAACGGCAACCTGATCATGGTGGACGCCGCCAACCTGCCGTCGCCGGATGCCAAGGCCCCGGCGACGCGCTTCGATCGCGGTCAGGCGCGGCAGAAGCTCGCCGAGTATCTGGGTGGTTTCCAGGGCGACGATCAGTTCGTGGATCGCGGCTCGTACCACCAGCTGCCGGCGCAGCGCGCCGACGCTCGGTTCAACGAGGGCTACGAGTACGGCAAGGGCCGCGAGCTCGCAGGCGTATGGCAATTCACGTTCAAGCGCCCGGGCCAGATGGGCACCTGGCGCGGGCGGGTCGACGCCACGACCGGCGAAGTCCTCGACTTCTTCGACGTGAACGAGTACGCGGCGGTGAACGGCGGCGCTTACCAGAGCGACAAGCCGGCCACCGAGAAGGTGCTGCCGATGCCGTTCGCCAACGTCTCGAGCGGCGGCTACACGAATTCGGCCGGCCTCTACAACTACACCAGCGGCACGGTGTCGACGACGCTGTCCGGCCAGTACGTGAAGATCACCGACTCCTGCGGCGCGATCTCCAAGAGCTCGGATGCGACCGGCGCGATCGCGCTCGGCACCTCGACCGGCACCGACTGCACGACGCCGGGCTCGGGCGGCGCCGGCAACACCCACGCCGCGCGCACCCAGTTCTACAACGTCAACCGCGCCAAGGAAGTGGCGCGCGGCTGGCTGCCGTCGAACACCTGGCTGACCCAGCAGCTCACCGTCAACGTCAACCTGAACCAGACCTGCAACGCGTACTGGGACGGCACGGCGCTGAACTTCTTCAAGTCGGGCGGCGGCTGCAACAACACCGGAGAGCTGCCGGGCGTGTCGCTGCACGAGTACGGTCACGGCCTCGACAGCAACGACGGCAGCGGCGATCCGCCGGACAACGGCTCGGGCGAGACGACCGGTGACTTCACCGCCGCCCTCGCCACCCATGCCTCCTGCATCGGCGCCGGCTTCCTGAGCAGCAACTGCAGCGGCTACGGCGACGCCTGCACCTCGTGCACCGGCGTACGCGACATCGACTACGCCAAGCACTCCTCGAACGCCCCGGCGACGGTCTCCAACTTCACCCAGACCAAGTGCCCGGCGCCGAGCGCCAACAACCCGAACTACGTCGGCCCCTGCGGCGCCAACGCCATCGCCACCGGCGCCACCAGCAAGAAGAAGGAAGGCCACTGCGAGTCGCTCGTCTCCTCGCAGGCGCTGTGGGATCTCGCCAATCGCGACCTGACCTCCTCCGGTCTGAGCCTGGGCGCCGCCTGGGCGCTGACCGACCGGCTGTGGTACCTGTCGCGCTCGCAGGGCTCGGCGCACTTCGTGTGCAACGTGTCGGGCACGACCTGGACCTCCAACGGTTGCGCGGCGGGCACTCTCTTCCGCACCTTCCGCGCGGTCGACGACGACAACGGCAACCTGAACGACGGCACGCCGCACGGCGCGGCGATCGCGGCGGCGATGAACCGCCATGGCATCGCCTGCACCACCGACACGGCCTGGAACACCTCGTTCGCCGGCTGCACGCCGCCGGCCGCACCGACCCTCTCGGCCACTGCCGGCAACAACTCGGCGGCGCTGTCCTGGAGCGCGACCAGCGCGGCGTACGACGTGTACCGCAACGAGACCGGCTGCTCGGCCGGCTTCATCAAGGTCGCGAACGACCTCACCACCACCTCGTTCACCGACAACGCGGTCGCCAACGGGCTGACCTACTACTACCAGATCGTGGCGCAGCCGTCGGGCAACGAGGCTTGCGCCTCGGCCCCGTCGACCTGCGTTTCGGTCACGCCGGTCGCGAGCTCCTCGCCGGACTTCACGATCGCCGCCGCGCCGAGCGCGGTGTCGATCGCGCAGGGCGGCTCGGGCAGCTCGACGATCTCGACCGCGGTGTCGGGCGGCTTCAACAACGCGATCTCGCTGTCGGCCTCGGGGACGCCCAGCGGCGTGACCGTGTCCTTCAGCCCGACCTCGATCGCCGCGCCGGGCTCGGGCAGCTCGACGATGACGATCACGGTCGGCGCCTCCGCCGCGCCGGGCACCTCGACGATCACCGTCACCGGCACCGGCGGCACGACGACCCACACGACTTCCGTCAGCCTGACGGTGACGTCGGCCGGCGCGCTGACCGCGACCTACGACGCGACGCTCAG
>JBLMYC010000097.1:0-19204 GCA_050258075.1 Acidobacteriota bacterium | reverse complement strand
GCCCTGGTCGCCGCCGAGGACGAGGCGAAGCGCCTGAAGGACGAGTACGTCTCGGTCGAGCACCTGCTGCTCGCCCTGCTCGCCGACAAGGACAGCGGGGCGGGCAAGCTCCTCGCCCGCCATCACGTGAGCCGCGACCGCGTGCTCGCCGCCCTGCAGCAGGTGCGCGGCAACCAGCGGGTGACGAGCGCCGAGCCCGAGGCCACGTACGAGGCGCTCGAGAAGTACGGCACCGATCTCGTGAAGCAGGCGCGCTCGGGCAAGCTCGACCCGGTGATCGGGCGCGACGCCGAGATCCGGCGCGTCATCCGCATCCTGTCGCGCAAGACCAAGAACAACCCGGTGCTGATCGGCGAGCCCGGGGTCGGCAAGACCGCGATCGTCGAGGGCCTGGCACAGCGCATCGTACGCGGCGACGTCCCCGAGTGGCTGAAGGACCGTTCGGTCTTCTCGCTCGACATGGGCGCGCTGGTCGCCGGCGCCAAGTACCGCGGCGAGTTCGAGGAGCGCCTGAAGGCGGTCCTGAACGAGATCAAGCAGAGCGAGGGCCGCATCATCCTGTTCATCGACGAGGTGCACACCATCGTCGGTGCCGGCAAGGCCGAGGGCGCGACCGACGCCGGGAACCTCCTCAAGCCGATGCTGGCGCGCGGCGAGCTGCACTGCATCGGCGCCACCACACTCGACGAGTACCGCAAGAACATCGAGAAGGACGCCGCGCTCGAGCGCCGCTTCCAGCCGGTCGTCGTCGACGCGCCGTCCGTCGAGGACACGATCTCGATCCTGCGCGGCCTCAAGGAGCGCTTCGAGATCCACCACGGGGTGAAGATCCAGGACAACGCCCTGGTCGCCGCGGCGGTGCTCTCCAACCGCTACATCTCCGACCGCTTCCTGCCCGACAAGGCGATCGACCTGGTGGACGAGGCCTGCGCTCTCATCCGCACCGAGATCGACTCGATGCCGCAGGAGCTCGACGAGACGACGCGCAAG
Source organism: Acidobacteriota bacterium (assembly GCA_050258075.1). Taxonomy (GTDB): domain Bacteria; phylum Acidobacteriota; class Thermoanaerobaculia; order Multivoradales; family JAGPDF01; genus JBLMYC01. Next base: position 18,214 of record JBLMYC010000097.1, on the reverse strand, counting down.
GTGATGCGCCTCGAGATCGAGGAGGCCGCCCTCAAGAAGGAGAAGGACAAGGCTTCGAAGGAGCGCCTCGAGGCGCTGCGCAAGGAGCTCGCCGACCTCAAGGACCAGGCGAAGGCGCTGCGCGCCCGCTGGGACGCGGAGAAGGGGGCGATCGGCAAGGTGCGCGGCCTGCGCGAGGAGATCGAGGGCCTGCGCCACGAGCTCGAAAAGGCCGAGCGCGACTACGACCTCAACCGGGCGGCGGAGCTCCGCCATGGCAAGCTGCCCCAGCTCGAGGCGAAGCTCCGGGAGGAGGAGGAGAAGCTCAGCGAGAAGCAGGAAGGTGCACGCCTCCTGCGCGAGGACGTCACCGAGCAGGAGATCGCCGAGATCGTGTCCAAGTGGACCGGCATCCCGGTGACCCGTCTGGTCGAGGGCGAGCGCGAGAAGCTGCTGCGCCTCGACGAGATCCTGCACCGGCGCGTGATCGGCCAGGACGAGGCGGTGAGCCTGGTCGCCGACGCGGTGATCCGCGCTCGCTCCGGCATCAAGGATCCCAAGCGGCCGATCGGCTCGTTCATCTTCCTCGGCCCGACGGGAGTCGGCAAGACCGAGCTCGCCAAGGCCCTCGCCCAGTCGCTGTTCGACAGCGAGGACGCGATCGTGCGCATCGACATGTCCGAGTACATGGAGAAGCACACCGTGTCGCGCCTGGTCGGTGCGCCGCCGGGCTACGTCGGCTACGAGGAGGGCGGCCAGCTCACCGAGGCGGTGCGGCGCAAGCCTTACTCGGTGATCCTGTTCGACGAGATCGAGAAGGCGCACCCTGACGTCTTCAACGTCCTGCTCCAGATCCTCGACGACGGCCGGCTGACCGACGCCCAGGGCCGCACCGTGGACTTCAAGAACACGGTGGTCATCATGACGAGCAACATCGGCTCGCAGTACCTGCTCGAGGGCCTATCGGGATCAACCGAGAAGGGCGAGATCCCGGAGTCGGCGCGCCAGGCCGTCCTGCGCGAGCTGCGCTCGAGCTTCCGCCCGGAGTTCCTGAACCGGGTGGACGACATCGTGCTCTTCAAGACGCTGACCCTGCCCGAGATCGAGCAGATCGTCGACCTGCAGACCGAGCAACTCCGCCACCGCCTCGCCGAGCGCGGCATCCAGCTCGAGCTGACCGACGCCGCCCGCACCCTGGTCGCCCGCCAGGGCTACGACCCGGTGTATGGCGCGCGGCCGCTGAAGCGCTTTCTCCAGCACCAGCTCGAGACCCGCATCGGCCGCGCCATCATCGCCGGCAGCGCGGCCGAGGGGAGCCTGGTGCACGTCGGAGTGAAGAACGGCGAGCTCGCGGTCGAGATCCGGAGCGCGGTCGGCGTGGGGGCCTGAGCCCCCGCCGCCCTCCGGGCACTCGCTCAGCGCCGGCTCAGCGCCGCCTCACCGGTTGACCGCCTTCATCCCCGCCTCCGGGTAGCGCGTCCCGGCCGCGGCGCCGGGGGGCAGGATGGCGTCGAGGCGCGCGAGGTCGGCGGCGTTGAGCGGCACGTCGAGGGCGGCGAGGTTCTGCTCGAGATACGCGACGCGCTTGGTGCCGGGAATCGGCACGATGTCCTCGCCGCGGGCAAGCACCCAGGCGAGCGCGAGCTGTGCCGCGGTGCACCGCTTCTCCTTCGCCAGCGCTTCGAGCGCCGCCACCCGCTCGCGGTTGCGCTCGAAGTTCTCGCCCTGGAAGCGCGGGTTGTTGCGCCGCCAGTCGGTCGCCGGCAGATCCTGCTGAGTCTTGAACCGTCCGGACAGGAAGCCGCGGCCGAGCGGGCTGTAGGCGACGAAGCCGATGCCCAGCTCGCGCACCGCCGGCAGGATCTCCGCCTCGACGTCCCGCGTCCACAGCGAGTACTCGGTCTGCAGGGCGCTGATCGGGTGGACGGCGTGCGCTCGCCGGATCGTCTGCGGCGAGGCCTCCGAGAGGCCGAGGAAGCGCACCTTGCCGGCCCGCACCAGCTCCGCCATCGCACCGACCGTGTCCTCGATCGGCGTCGCGGGGTCGACGCGGTGCTGGTAGTAGAGGTCGATCGTCTCGACCCCGAGCCGCTTCAGGCTGGCGTCGCAGGCCGCGCGCACGTACTCCGGGCGGCCGTTGACCCCAAGGAAGCCGCCCTCCGGCGAGCGCACGTTGCCGAACTTGGTGGCCAGGACGACGCGATCGCGCCGGCCGCGCCGATCTCGGATGGCGCGGCCGACCAGCTTCTCGTTCTCGCCCACGCCGTACATGTCCGCGGTGTCGAGGAAATCCAGGCCCAGATCGAGGGCACGGTGGATGGTGGCGATCGCCGCCGACTCGTCGCTCGGCCCGTAGAACTCCGACATCCCCATGCAGCCGAGGCCCAGTGCCGATACCTCGAGCCCCTGGCTACCCAATTTGCGTCTCTGCATTCCTGATCTCCGGTCGGTTGGTGAGCGCACAGGGCCGTGCGTCCAAGGCCGACACTACACCCGCCGACGCTCCGGGGCGCCGCGCGTTCACGCTCCGGACACGGACCTCTCTATCGCGGCCAGAGCCAGCCGAACGTGCCGGCTGTCAGCAACGCGTAGACCAGGCCGTCGAACATCGCCTTGCAGGTCGTCGCCCAGTTGCGCTTGAACCAGATCGAGTTCTGGAGCAGCGCCAGCGAGTAGCCCGCGAACGCGACCGCGCCGACGAAACGGAAGACCGCCCGGTAAGGCGCGCCGACCGGCAGGGCATGCGCCGCGATGTAGCCGGCAAACAGCCCGACGACCAGCGAGTACAAGAACCACAGGGTGAGGCTGGTGCCCATCGACATCGGTCCGCTCGGCACCACGGTGAGGATCGCGACCGGCCCCTCCTTCATCCTGGCGGCGAACTCGGGCGTGCCCATGTCCTTCATCGACGCGGCGCGCGGCAACATGTAGTCGCCGGGCGGGATCGCGAACGGACGCAGCGCCGCCTGGACCTCGTCCTGCCGCGGCACCGGGCGCAGGTCGTTCTTGTGGTATCCGAGGAACATGTGGATGATCCAGCTCACGAAGAACACGATGATCGCCGACAGCGCGATCGGCATCCAGAGCGAGACGAGCGGCACCATGCGTACCTCCCTGGTCGAGGGCTGCGGTGGACTGGTCCGACGATTGGCTGCGCCAATCCTAGCTGCGCGCTGCCGGCCCGGCAATGCGGTCAGGGTTACAATCCTGCGTCAACCGTCCCGGAGAACACGATGACCGTGAAAGGCGAGCCGATCCGCAACGTCTCCGACACCGCCCTCTGGGTGGCGATCTACCGCGCCATGGAGTCGGAGCGCCCCGACGCGCTTTTCCAAGACCCCTTCGCGCGTCGTCTCGCCGGCGAGCGCGGCGAAACGATCGTGCGCACCATGCACAGCGGCCAGTCGATGGCGTGGCCGATGATCGTGCGCACTGCGGTCATGGACGAGATCCTGCTGCGCTGCGTCGCGCAGGGGGCGCGGACGGTGCTGAACCTGGCCGCCGGCCTCGATGCGCGCCCCTATCGCCTCGACCTGCCGCGCGACCTGCGCTGGCTGCACGTCGACCTGCCGCCGATGATCGACTACGTGCGCGGCCAGCTGGCCGGCGAGACCCCGCGCTGCCGGCTCGAGTACGTGGCGGCGGACCTCACCGACGCGGCGGCGCGAACCGCCGCGATCGCGCGCGCCGCGGGCGGCGGGCCGGCATTCGCGATCTGCGAAGGTCTGCTCATCTATCTGGAGGCCGAGCAGGTCGCCGGCCTGGCGCGCGAGCTCCACGCCCAGCCCGAGCTGCGCTGGTGGCTGATCGACCTCGCCTCGCCGCAGCTCCTCAAGATGCTCGCCAAGCGCTGGGGCCCGGGCCTCGCCGCCGGCAACGCGCCGATGAAGTTCGGGCCGGCCGAGGGCACCGCCTTCTTCGCTCCCTACGGCTGGCGCGAGGCGGAGTTCCGCTCGACGTGGGACGAATCCTTCCGGCTGCGCCGGACGATGCGGCTGGGATGGCTGTGGCGTGCGCTCGGCAAGCTCTCGTCGCGCGAACGTCAGGAAGCGGGCCGTCGCATGGCGGGAATCGTGCTGCTCGAGAGGACCTGACATGGCGCAAGCAAGCCGACGCTCGGCCGGCGCACGCTTCGCCCGGTTCGCGCTGCTCGCCCTGCTCTTCTCCTGGTCGTACTGGCTTGCGGTCCTCGCCGGGCTGCGCGGCTGGCTGCCGTTCCAGATCCCGCTCGGGCCCGTCGGGGCTTTCGGGCCGGCAATGGCCGCGGTGGTCGCCGCGGCACTCGACGGCGGAAGGCCCGCGGTCGCCGCCCTGCTGCGCTCGCTCCTGCGCTGGCGCGCCCGACCTTCACTCTACGTCGCAGCGCTTCTGGGCATGACCGTGGTCCTGATCGCCACCGTCGCGATCCAGATCGGTCGCGGCGCTCCGGTCCCGGACCTCGCGAATCTCGATCGCTGGTATCTCCTCCCGGGCCTGATGCTGATCAGCCTCGTCCTCGGCGGCCCGCTCGGCGAGGAGGTCGGTTGGCGCGGCTACGCCCTGCCCCGCCTGCTCGAGCGCAGCAGCCCCTTCGTCGCCAGCCTGGTGCTCGCCGCGCTGTGGTTCGCGTGGCACCTGCCACTGTTCTGGCTTCCCGGCTCGTCCCAGGAGGGGATCCCGATCGGGACCTTCGCCGCGACGCTGCTCGGCTATTCGCTGGTCTTCACCTGGCTCCACCTGCGCAGTGGCGGCAGCACGCTGCTCGCCGTGCTGCTCCACACCGGCATCAACACCGCCTGGTTCCTGCTGCCGACCGTGCTGCCCGGCGCACTGGAGCAACCCGGCTTCTCGTCGAGCTTCCTGGTGGTGAGCGCGCTGGTGGCGGCCGGCGTCATCGCGGCGAGCGGCCGCGCGTTCTTCCGTCGAGCAGGCGGCGCAGCTCGCTGACACCCTCCACCCGGAATGCGCTCATCCCGGCGCGGCGCGCCGCCTCGACGTTGACCGGGGTGTCGTCGAAGTAGGCGATCGTGGCGGCGGGCACCGCAAGGTCCGCGATGACGTGGGCGAAGATCTCGGGCTGGGGCTTCGCGAGCCGCAGCTCGTTCGAGAAGTAGAACGTCCCGATCAACTCGCCGAAGCGCTGCCGGTGGGCCGGGGTGTGGATCTCGTTGGCGTTGCTGAGGCAGGCGAGCCGGTGCGTGGCGCCGAGCTCCGCGAGCAGCTCGGCCGCACCCGGGTAAGGCCCGCGATTCCATTCCGCGAACGAGCGCAGGAAAACGTCGGGCCCGCAATCGAGCCGCCACTCGGCGAGGAACCGGCGGGCGAACTCCGCCGCTCCGAAATCGCCGCGCTCGAAACGGTGCACCGCGTCGGAGCGGATCCAACGCTCGCGCACCCCGGCCGCGTCGAGGCCGGGCAACAGCAGGCCGAGCTCCGCGAAGCCCGCGAAGTCGACCAGCACGCCGCCGAGGTCGAAGAGGAGGACGTCGAACATGACGGCCTGGCACTTCGGGCGGTCGGCGAGCGCGCGCAGCTATTCGACTGAGGAGGGCTGCTCTTCGGGGCTGGCGACCTCGACCTCTTCGCCGACTCCGACCTCGAGCTCTTCGCCGACCGCGATGCCCTCGGACTGCGTCTTCTGCTGCTTGCGCTCCAGCCGCTTGGCGCGCTTGCGCTCCTGCTTTTCCTGCCTCGCCAGCTCACGCTGCCGCTTGGCGAACGTCTGGGGGGACCGTTTACTCATCGGCGGCATTATCCCCTCTTTCGGCGTTTCGCGCTCGCCGCGCATACAACCGCCTTGTTTTCAAGGTCTTCCCTTCCACCCACGGCCGTCCGGTCCACCCCGGAATACGCCAGGGAACTGCCGCGTTCTCCTGCAGGCACGCTCTTTCGCCCAGGGAGACCCCCCATGTCCATCCGCGCCGTCAAGCGAGTCAGCCGCTCCACCCCGACCCTGGAGGGCGCCGGCGTACGCCTGCGCCGGGCTTTCGGCTTCGGCGACACCGAGGATTTCGACCCCTTCCTGCTGCTCGACGACTTCCGCAACGAGCGCCCGGAGGACTATCTCAAGGGCTTCCCGTGGCATCCGCACCGCGGCATCGAAACGATCACGTACGTGCTCTCCGGCACCGTCGAGCACGGCGACAGCCTCGGCAACCGCGGCGCGCTCGGCGCCGGCGACGTCCAGTGGATGACCGCCGGCAGCGGCATCATCCACCAGGAGATGCCGAAGGGCGACGCCAGCGGCCGGATGCACGGCTTCCAGCTGTGGGCCAACCTCCCCGCTTCCCTGAAGATGACCACCCCGCGCTATCAGGACGTGAAGGCAGCCGACATCCCCGAAGTCACCGACGACGACGGCACCCAGGTGCGCGTCGTGTGCGGCGAGTTCTGGGGCAAGACCGGGCCGGTCGACGGCATCGCGGCGGAGCCGAGCTACCTCGACGTCTGGGTGCCGCCCGGAACGCGCAAGCGCCTGCCCATCGAGACGACCCGCCACGCCTTCGCCTACATCTTCGCCGGCTCCGGCAAGTTCCAGAACGCCTCGGACCCGCGCGCGGTGCGCACCGATCGCATCGATCCCATTGGCGACGCCGCAACCGCTCCCGGCACGGCGGTCGACAACCGGACGCTGGTCGTCTTCGATCGTGGCGACGAGGTGGTCGTCGACGCCGGACCGGAGGGCATCCGCTTCCTGCTCGTCTCCGGCAAGCCGCTCCAGGAGCCGGTCGCCTGGTACGGCCCGATCGTGATGAACACCGAAGGCGAGCTGCGCCAGGCCTTCGCCGAGCTCGAGGATGGCAGCTTCCTCGCGCACCGCTGAGGCCTGAGGGCGGCTCGCCGGCGGGCTATCATTCGCCGGTGGCCGCCGACACCCCGATCCTCCGCCGCGCCGTGGCGGGCGACGCCGTGCTCCTCTCCGCGCTCGGCGAGCGCACGTTCCGCGACACCTTCGCCGCCGACAACGACCCTGCCGACCTCCAGGAGTATCTCGCCGCCAGCTTCTCCCCGGCGAAGCAGGCGGCGGAGCTCGCCGACCCGGCCAGCACGTTCCTGATCGCCGAGGCCGCGAGCACGGCGATCGGTTATGCCCAGCTGCGTTCGGGCGACGCGCCGGCCTGCGTCCGTGGAGCGCGCCCAACCGAGCTCGTGCGCATCTACGTGGATCGTCCCTGGCTCGGTCGCGGCGTCGGCGAGCTGCTGCTCACCAGTGCCATCGGCGAGGCGCGGAGCGCCGGATTCCTGACGCTCTGGCTCGGGGTCTGGGAGCGCAACCACCGCGCTCTCGCCTTCTACCGCCGCCACGGCTTCACGGTCGTCGGCTCGCACATCTTCCAGCTCGGCTCCGATCCACAGACCGACCTGCTCATGGAGCGCGCCCTGTGAAATCCCTCTCGCTGCCCGTCCTGCTGATCGTCTGTGGCAACGTCGTGTACCAACTGTCGCAGAAGTCGATGCCGAAGACCGCCAATCCGCTGCTCACCATGCTGCTTGCCTACGCGGTGAGCATGACAATCTGCGCTGTGGCCGCGGCGATCCTGCCGGCCGGGCCTGGGCTCGTGCAGTCGATCCGCACCGCCAACTGGGCGGTGGTCGCACTCGGCGCCGGCATCGCGATGGTCGAGATCGGCTACCTGACCGCGTACCGGCTGGGCTGGAAGATCAGCGTCCTGCCGGTGATGTCGAGCGTGGTGGTCGCGCTGCTGCTGATCCCGATCGGCCTGCTGTTGTTCCACGAGCACATCACGCCGCGCAGCCTGCTCGGCATCGCGCTCTGCATCGGCGGTCTCATCCTCCTCCATCGCTAGCGCCGCGCGCATTTGCTTTCCCCTCCCGCCGGGGGTAGGGTGGTGAAACACCATGTCCAACTCGCCCGCGCCGCGCGCGCTTCTCGTCTATCCAAAGTTTCCACCGTCCTACTGGGGTTTCCAGTACGCCCTCGAGCTGCTCGGCAAGCGCTCCGCGATGCCGCCGCTCGGTCTGATCACGGTCGCGGCGATGTTCCCGCCGAACTACCGGCTGCGCCTGGTGGACATGAACGTCCGCGAGCTCACCGATGAGGATCTCGAGTGGGCCGACCTGGTGCTCACCTCGACCATGGTCGTGCAGCAGCGCTCGCTGCAGGAAGTGATCGCGCGCGCCAACCAGCACGGCAAGCCGGTGGTGGTGGGCGGCCCGCACCCGACCTCCTTCGCCTCCGACATCGTCGGCGCCAGCCACTACCTGCTCGACGAGGTCGAGGGGACCCTGCCGCGCTTCCTCGCCGACTGGGAGGCGGGCCGCGCGGCGCGCGAATATCGACCCGAAGCGAAGCCGGCGGTGACCAGCACGCCGGTGCCGCGCTTCGACCTGCTCGAGCGCGACTCCTACTCGTCGATGGCGCTGCAGTTCTCGCGTGGCTGCCCGTTCGACTGCGAGTTCTGCGACATCACCAAGCTGTTCGGACGCGTGCCGCGCACCAAGTCGAACGACCAGATGCTGGCCGAGCTCGATCGGCTCCACGAGCTCGGCTGGCGCGGGCCGGTCTTCCTGGTCGACGACAACTTCATCGGCAACAAGAAGGAGGCGCTGCGCCTGCTGCCGGCGGTCGCCGCCTGGCAGGAGGAGCGCGGCTTCCCGTTCGACCTCTTCACCGAGGCAAGCGTGAACCTGGCGCAGTCCGAGCCGCTGATGGACGCCATGGTCGCGGCCGGTTTCAGCATGGTGTTCCTGGGCATCGAGAGCCCCAACCCCGAGGCGCTGAAGCTGACCAAGAAGAGTCAGAACACCGACCGCAACGACCGCGACCATCTCCTGCACGCGGTGCGCGCCATCCAGCGCAAGGGAATGGAGGTCAGCGGCGGCTTCATCCTGGGCCTCGACGGCGACGGCCCGGAGGTGTTCGACGCGCAGGTCGATTTCGTCCAGAAGGCCGGCATCCCGACCGCGATGGTCGGGCTGCTCACCGCGCTGCGCGGCACCGATCTGTACGCGCGCATGGAGCGCGAGGGCCGCCTCCTCGAGGAGTCGAGCGGCAACAATGTCGAGATCTCGCTCAACTTCAAGCCCGAGCTCGACCGCGAGCTGCTGATCGCGGGCTACCGGCGGGTGCTGGCGACGTTGTACGACCCCAGCCTCCGCAACTACTTCACGCGCTGCTCGACGCTGCTCGACAACCTCGGACCGGTGGCCCGCCACCACGGCCGCAAGATCGGCCGCGCCGAGCTGCTCGCTTTCGTCCGTTCGGTTCGCCGACTGCTCGCCTCGCGCCAGGCATCGCCGTACCTGAGGTTCCTCGGCCGCACGCTGGTGCACCGACCGCGGCTGTTCTCCGAGGCCGTCCGCCTGGGAATCATGGGCCTGCACTTCCAGCGTTTCACCCGCCAGACCCTCGCCGCGCATGACTTCAAGGAGGCGGCGCGCGACGGCTACGAGCGGGTCGAGAGCGCGGCGCTCGCCGCTGCCGGCACCGATCGCCTGGACGCACTGCGCCGGCAGGCCGATGAGGCGCTGCGCCGCCTGCGCCGCCTGCATCGGAGGCTGCGACCGGAGTTTCGCCGCAATCTGCTGCCCGACTGGGCGGCGGTCGAGAAGTCGGTGCAGTCCTGCGTCCGCGAGGCGCCCGCCCTGCAGTACCTGCAACAGTGCGGGCCGCGCCTGCGCCAGTGGTTCGCCGAGCCGACCTGGCGCAATGCGCTGCAAGCGCAGGGTTACGCCATCGTCGAGCGCTGGCGGGCCGCGACCCAGACCCCGACCGTGGCGGTCGCGCCGCTGATCGAGCGCGGGCCGCTCCGGCGCTCGCTCGAGCTCTACCTGAGCGAGCTGGGGGTGAAGGTCATGACTTCGGCCGAGCAGATGTCCGCGCTCGGTCAGGCCGGAATCGCCCGCCTCGTCGGTGGCGGCGACTCGATGGAGCGGCTGCTGGCGTACCTGCGCACGATCGGACAGCGAGTGGACGGGTTGATCGTGCCGCTGAACTGCGACCGGGGAGACGACGAGAGCCGCATCCAGGTGCTGGCCAGCACGCCGGCCGCTCCGGCCGGACATCTGCCGCAGCTCGTCTGCCTGCCCTGCGAGGGCGGCTTGGAGCAGAACCGCCGACGCCTGCGCGCCCACCTGATCCAGCTCGGAGTCACCCTCGCCGCGGATCCCACAGGCGCCGAGACCGCCTTCGAGCGGGCTTTCGCGCTGAGCTGAGCACTCCCCACTCCTCAGGCCGCCCTGGCGGCCGCCGGAAGCGGCGCTCCAGCGCTTCCTCCCGAAAGCCGAGGCGTCCGCATCGGATCGGATCGAGTCGAGCGCTTCGCCCACTTGACGGCGGGTCGAGAAACGGAGACAATCTGGGTGACTACCCACCCAGATTCAGGAATGGCGAGAATTTCAGCGATAGACAAGCAGACGACCCGGGAGCGGCTCCTCGCCGCTGCGGCCCGCCACTTCGCCGAGTTCGGATGGGCTGGGGCGCTCGTCGACCGGATCTCGGTCGAAGCCGGCTACGCCAAAGGCACTCTCTACAACTACTTCGCCACCAAGGAGGAGTTGTTTGCCGCGGTCATCGAAGCAGCGGCACGGCGGGCGGCGGAGCGCTACCGAGACAGGCCCCGCGGTGGCACCCTTCGCGACCGCTTGCTCGCACTTGCTCGCGCCGACGTCGACGTCCTCCGCGAGGACGAGGACTTCACCAAGGTGCTGGTGCGTGAGGCGATGAGCTTCCGCCCCGAGACCTACCCGCTGATCGTCGAGCACCTCTCTTCCTACCTGGTCGCCATCGCCGAGGAGCTTGGCGAGGCCGCTGCCAACGGCGAGCTGCGCAACGACCTGCCACCGCCCCGGCTCGCGCTGATCTTCGTCGGTCTGCTGTCGCTGCTCTATGTGCAGCACTGGGGCTCGGCCGGCGCCTGGCCCACCCTCGACGAGATCCCGGCGCTGGTAGTCACCCTGTTCCTCGACGGCACGGCGGCACGGGAGGCTTCGTGAGCAGCTTCGTCTACATGAAGGTCCTGGAGTCGGCGCCCGAGCGCTACGACCTCGGAATCGAGCGGCTGTCGGGCGGCAGAATCGACGCGGTCTATCGGCGGGTCGCCGAGCTGGCCGCCGCCCCCGGGGTGCGCCTGCTCGACATCGGCTGCGGCACCGGCGGGGCGGCGCTGGCCTGCGCCGGCCGCGGCGCCCGGGTCACCGGCATCGATGTCAACCCGGGCATGCTCGAAGTCGCCCGTGGCAAGGCGGCCGCCGCCGGCGCCGAGATCGAGTGGCTCACCCTGGGCGCGCTCGAGGTCGAGGACCGGTTCGCCGCCGCCAGTCTCGACGCCGCGGTGTCTTGCCTGATGTTCAGCGAGCTGCAGCCCGAGGAGCGCTCCTACCTGCTCGGGGTGCTGCGCTCGCGCCTGGCGCCCGGCGGCCGCCTGGTGCTCGCGGACGAGGTGACCCCGACCACCCGCCGCCGGCGCTGGTGGCGGCGCGCCCGCCGCCTGCCCGCGGCGCTCTGGACCTACCTGCTCACCCAGACCTCGACCCACCCGGTCGACGACCTGGGCGCCACCGTGCGCGCCGCCGGCTTCGCCGAGGTCGACGAGCAGCGCATCGGCGACGACTTCGCGGTGGTGAGCGCAATCAACCCGGGCGCATCGGCGTCATGAGGCTGGCCGACGCCCCTGCCTGGCTGCGCGACACCGCGCTGCGCTTTCTGCCCCACGCCACTCGTCCCGGCTTGCGCCGCATCGGCAACCCGGATCGCAACTCGCCAGTGTTGGTCACCGGCAACTTTGCGCTTACCGTGCGCCGCCTGCGCGATGCGCTGCACGGCCGCGACGCCTGGCTGCTGGTTGCCAACAGCCGCGGCATCAATGTCTGGTGCGCGGCCAGCGGCGGCCACCTCACCGACCATGAGGTGGTCGCTGCGGTGCGCGCCTCCGGGATCGGCGACCAGGTCAGCCACCGCCGACTGGTACTGCCCCAGCTCGCCGCCACCGGCATCGAGCGCCGCCGCATCACCGAGAGCACCGGCTGGGAGGCGGTGTGGGGTCCCGCTCGTCTGGAGGACCTGCCCGCCTACTTCGATCGGGGCGGCAGTGTGGCGCGCCGCGACCGCTGGATGCGTTTCCCCGCCTGGGAACGCTTGGAGATGGCGGCCATGTGGACCGTGCCGATGGCGCTGGTAGCCGCGATCGCGCTGGCGCTGGCCGCCGGCGCTGCCACCGCGCTGGCCGGCACCGGAGCGCTGGCGCTGACCGTGGCCGCGCTGTTCTTGCTCTTGCCGTGGCTGCGGGTCACCGGCCCGCTACGCTTCCCGACCCTGGCCGGGCTCGCCGCCGTCCAACTCGGCATCGCCGCCGGCGCACTGGCCCTGGCCGCCGGCCCGCCGACGATCGCCGCCTGGATCGGCTTGGTCGCCAGCGCCGCGGTCAGCATGGGCCTACTCGCCGTCGACCTTGCAGGCACCACGCCGTGGTACGCGAGCAGCGTCATCGCGCACCATGAGCGCCCGACCCTCGAACTGTTAGAGGACGCCTGCACGGGCGCCGCCGACTGCGTGCTGGTCTGCCCCCGCGACGTCCTCGCCATGCAGGGCAAGCGCCGCAAGGTCGCCATCGCCCGGCCCGACGATTGCGTCCGCTGCGGCGCCTGCATCGTTCAGTGCCCGTCGGACGCTCTGCGCTTCCGCCTTGCCGACGGGCGAGTGGTCGAGCCGGACATCATCCGGTCCACCCGGCTCAACCTGCTCGGCCGGCGTGCGGTCGAGGTGCGCCGCGGCTAAAAGCGGGCCGGAATCTCGAACTCGGCGAGCGCCGAACCGAGCGGGCAGCATTCCGCAACAGGACGTTCCTCTTGACACGGCCCAAGACCGGGCCTACTGTCTGTCCGCATATAGCCATTCGCGTACAAGCAGGCCGGGGCGCAGGCGCGCTTCGCTGGCGCCGGCCGCCCGGACGCTCGGTTTCCACCGCTGACCGACTTCCGGGTGACGGCGTGCAGGGCGTGACGGGCCGCACCGCTCGACTGTTCCCCGGCCGATCGCTATCGAACCAGCGGTAGGAGGAGGAACCATGAGGAACCAGGCTCTCTTCTCGGTTGTCGTACTCGGCGTCGCCCTGCTCGCCCCGGCAGCCGGCCACGCCGCCGCCACCAACCCCCGTGGCAACAACGGCGACCTCGTCCCCACCGGCAAGGGCTGGGGCGTGCACGGGCCGGCGGCCGCCGGCAAGGCCAGGCCAGTGCGCGGCAGCGGCATCAACTACCACGGCGGCCCGGTGATGGTGACCGGCGTCACGGTGCACTACATCTGGTACCAGTGCAGCCAGCCGTGGAGCGCGACCCAGGAGTCGATCCTCGACAACCTGGGCCAGTCGATCGGCGGCTCGCCCTACTTCAACATCAACAGCACGTACTACGACGGCAGCGGGACGAACGTGCTGAATCAGGTGGCGCGCGCGTCCGACTCGACCGACAGCTGCTCGCACGGCACGGCCCTCTCCGACTCGGCCATCCAGGCGATCGTGGCGGCGCAGAACCCGACCGACACCAACGGCGTCTACTTCGTGATGACCTCGCAGGACGTCAACGAGACCTCGGGCTTCTGCACCCAGTACTGCGGCTGGCATACCCACGGGACGATCAACGGCCGCGACATCAAGTACGCCTTCGTGGGCAACCCGGCACGCTGCCCGAGCGCCTGCACCAACGGCACCGCGCCGCCCAACGGCGACGTGGGCGCGGACGGCGCCGCGTCGATCATCGCCCACGAGCTCGAGGAGGCGACGACCGACCCCGACCTCAATGCCTGGTACGACAACCGCGGCTACGAGAACGCCGACAAGTGCGCCTGGAAGTTCGGCACCACGTACAACAACGGCACCGGGGTCGCCAACATGAACCTCGGAGGCCGCGACTACCTGATCCAGCAGAACTGGGTGAACGCTGGCAAGGGCTCGTGCGCCCTGCAGTACCCGTAGCCCCTCCGCGCTCCGGCGCAGTCCACGGGCCCCGGCGACGGGGCCCGCTCTGTCTGCCGGCGGCGAACGTCAGCGCGGCCGCGGGATGACGAACAGCAGCACCGCGAGAACGTGCAGGGTGCTGCCGAGCAAGACCATCAAATGCCAGACGAAGTGATGGAAGCGCAGGCTCTTCCACAGGTAGAAGACCACGCCCAGCGAGTAGGCAAGACCGCCGGCGACGAGCAGCGCGATGCCGCCGGTCGGGACGCTGCGCAGCAGAGGGCCAAACGCGACCAGCAGGCACCAGCCCATGATCGCGTACAGCACCAGACCCAGCACCCGCGTGCGGTCGAGCGCCAGGCTGGTCAGCACCACGCCGCCCACCGCGCCGCTCCACACCACTGCGAAGAGCGTCCAGCCCCAGGGGCCGCGCAGCGGTCCCAGGGTGAGCGGCGTGTAGCTGCCGGCGATCGCGAGATAGATCGCCGAGTGGTCGAGGATGCGCAGCACCCGCTTGGCGCGCGGCTGCGGAATCGAGTGGTAGAGCGTCGAGGCGGTGTACAGCAGGACCAGGGTGGCGCCGAACACCGCGCACGACGTGACGTACCAGGCGTCGGCGCGCAGCGCCGCGAACGCCACCAGGACCGCCAGGCCAGCGATCGACAGAGCGACGCCGATGCCATGGCTGACGCTGTGGGCGATCTCCTCGCCGAGCGACCAGGAGCGCAGCACACGCGTGCTCATCGGCCGGAATTATCTCACCCTGGCCCGCTCAGCCCCCGGGCACGAGCGGCAGGGTTGCTTCCGCCTCGCCCCAGCGCGCCAGGTAGTCCCCGAGATCGAGCTTGCGCAGCGTGCTGGCCGAGGACATTGAGCGCACGGTGCCGAAGATCTGCCGCTCCGGCCACGGCCGGTCGTAACGGCCCAGGCACCAGGAGATGCCACTGTAGGAATTCGGATCGCGGCCGTCGAGCGCCCAGCGGTCGTTGAGCTCGATCATCGTGGCGAGGGCGGCGCGCGGCGTCGGGCTCCACTCCAGGATCTTCTTGCCCCACAGCATGCGCAGGTAGTTGTGGATCACGCCCTCGCCCCGCAGCTGGCGCTGCGCGGCGTTCCACAAGCGATCGTGGGTGCGCGCCGCGGCGAGATCGGCGAGCGAGTACGTCCAGGGACGGGGATCGGCGGCGTGCCGCTCGAGGGTGGCGCGCGCCCAGGCCGGCAGCGACTCGTAGCGGTCGTAGTCGGCGCGATGGCAGCAACCGTTGAACCCCAGCTCGCGCCAGGTGACGAGTTGATCGAGAAACGCCTCGGCCGGAGCGCTCATCCCCCACCAGCCTTCGCGCCGCCCGCGCGTCTCGACTCCGAGGCGCGACAGGTTCCAGTTCTCGCGCGCCGCGACGACCGTGAAGACCTCGTGCGCCGCGAGGTGGCCGAAGTGCAGGTACGGGGACAGACCGCTGCTGGTCTCGGCGAGCGGCCGCTCGCGCAGCGCTCCGTAGCTCGCGAGCCCGCTCTCGACGAAGCGGCGCAGCCGCCGTCGCGCCGCCCGCTCGCCGCCGCGCAGCGCGACCGGCGCGACCTCGTGGTCGATCGGCAGGCCGGCGAGGAGCGGGGCGCCGGCGAGATCGCCAAGCTCCGTCGCCGGCCAGCGCCGCCGAATCTCCGCCGGCAGCTCGGCCAGGCGCGGGAGGTCGGCGCCCGCCAGGGGGTCCGCGCGCGGCATGGCGTCGAGATGCGCCGGCAGCTCGCGCTGCAGGAAGCGGCGCAGATCGACGGCGCGCTCGAAGGCGTGGCCGGAGGCGCGCAATGGCAGCAAGCCGTTGCCGTCCACCGCCTCCAGGCGCACCGCACACTGGCGCGCCGCGGCGACCACCATGCGCGGCAGGAAGAAGCAGGGGAAATCGTCCGTGACGACGACCGCGGCGCGCGCGGCCAGCGCCGCGACCAGCCCGCGGCCGGCGCCGACCCGGGGCTCGACGTACGGGTGGTACAGGGCGCCGTGGCGGGCCAGGCGCGCCGCGTTGTCCGCCATGCCGTCCACCACGAAACGGTGCAGGCGGTCGCTCGCCCAGCGGTAATCGCAGCGCAGCGCCTCGAGGACGACCAGCGGTAGTCGGAGCTCGCGCGCCCACTCCGTCGCGCGCTCGAGCGCAAAGCTCCAGCCCGTGCGCCGCGCGGCGATCATCCAGTAGAGGACGAGCTCGCCGTCGCCGCGCACCGGCGCGTCGTTCGCCGCCTGGACCCGCAGCGGCGGCACGCGGCTCGGCAGGGTCACTTGAAGCGCGACTTGGCGTCCTTGGCGGCGGCCTCGAGATCCGCCATCGCCTGGCGCACGCCCTGGGCGAGGTCGTTCCAGGCGTCGCCGCTCTCGTTCTGCAGGTCCGCCAGACGCTTGGCGATGTCGGCGCGCCGCGTCTGCAGGTCGGTGATCGCCTTCTGACCGCCGGCCTTGGCGTCGCCGCTCAGGGCGTTCACCTTGTGCTCGAGCTCCTGCAGCTCGGCGTCGAGGCGATCGAGGCGGCGCTGCAGGCGACGCTGCAGCCGGCCGCGGTGCGCGGTCAGCGAGTCGGCAGCGTTCTCGGTCGCCCGCTGCACCTTGTCCGCCGCGCGATCCGCCGCCTGCGCCACCTTGTCGCCGACGCTCTGCGCCTTCTCCTTCGCCTGCTCCGCCGCGTCCTGCGACTTCTGGCAGGCGGTCCATGCCAGGGCGGCGACGAGCGTCGCGGCCACGATGCCGATCTTTCGCTGGGCGTTCATCGCTGCGATTCTAGCCCGCGCCGAGCGGCCGGCGCGGTTTGACAGGCGGGCCACCACTGGTCCAGAATTTGAACAGAGGTTCAAATGGCATCGAGCCCCAGCCCCAGGGTCACCGACCGCAAGCGCGAGATCCTCGCCGCCGCGTCGCGCGTGTTCCGCGCCAAGGGCCTGCACGAGGCCGGCATGCGCGACATCGCGGCCGAGCTCGGCATGACCGCCGGCAACCTCTACTACTACTTCGAGAACAAGCAGGAGATTCTCGCCTTCTGCCAGGAGGACGCACTGGCCGGGCTCGACGAGCTGGCGCGCCACGTCGCCGCGCTCCCGGCGCGCCACGACACCCGCCTGTTCCTGCAGATCGTCGGCCACGTCGTACGCCTGAACGAGGGCACGCCCGGCTCGCTGGCGCATCTCGAGGCCGAGGGGCTCGAGGGCCACTGGCGAAGCTCCATCCTCGCCCACCGCCGCCAGTACGAGCGCGCCCTGCGGGTGCTCATCGCGGCGGGAATCGCGGCCGGCACGTTCCGCGCCGACGCCGATCCGATGGCCGCCGCGATGGCGATCCTCGGGAGCATGAACTGGACCGTGAAATGGTTCCGGCCCGAGGGCCGCAAGACGGCGCGGGAGATCGGCGCCGAGCTCGCCGCGCTCCTGGTGCGCGGCCTGCTGGCGCCGGGGGCGGAGCTCGCGACGCCATCCCCCGATCAGATCGAAGCCACCATCGCCGCCGCGCGCGGCGCATCCGAGGCGACCGATGCCACCCAGCCCGACGCCGACTGATCTCGCCCCGCAGACCACCGCCACGTTCCGCGTCAACGGCGAGGAGCGCACCGTCGTCTTCCCCACTCACCACACCCTGCTCGAGGTGCTGCGCGAGGAGCTCGGCCTGACCGGCACCAAGCACGGCTGCGAGCTCGGCGAGTGCGGGACCTGCACCGTGCTCGTCGACGGCCAGGCGGTGCTCTCCTGCCTGGTGCTCGCGGTCGAGGCCGCCGGCCGCTCGATCGAGACCGTCGAGGGGCTGCAGGACGGCAACCGCCTGCATCCGCTGCAGGCCGCGTTCGCCGACCTCGGCGCCGCGCAGTGCGGCTACTGCACGCCGGGAATCCTGATGGCGGCGAAGGCGCTGCTGGCCGCCAACCCGCGGCCGAGCGACGCCGAGATTCGCCAGGCGCTCTCCGGCAACCTCTGCCGCTGCACCGGGTACCACAAGATCATGCAGGCGGTCGAAGGCGCCGCCGCGGTACTGCGCGGCGAGACCTGGGAGCCGCCGCGCGACGTGCTGCACGGTGCCGAGCTCCCGCCGCGCGACTGACTCCCCGCCTCAGAACGCCGAAGTGTCGGCGACGCCGCTCAGGCTCCCGGGCGGATGGTGGTACGTGCGCACTCGCGGACTGACGCTGTCGGCGACGCGGACCGTGAAGTCGACGTCCGACAGGCCGCCGAAGAACACCCAGAAGTGGCCGTTCACGCCGCGCCCATCGAGGAGCTTCACCACCAGCTCGGTGTTCGCCGGATCGAAGAACCAGAAGTACCCGGTCTGATCGCTGCCGCCGGGCACCACGTGGCCAACGCCGGACTGGTTC